>CAXUJF010000654.1:0-3313 GCA_964250865.1 uncultured Streptosporangiaceae bacterium | reverse complement strand
GGGGGGGGGGTGGGGGGGGGCCGGGGCCCCCGGCGGCAACGTTTCCGCTGGTACCGGGCCGTGCGCAGAGACGACGGGCAGGTCGGGCACGTCGGATAGTGCGAGTGCAACGGGCCGAAGGCCGCGCTTCCTGGCCCAGCTCACCTTTGCTATCACATTGAGTACAGCGTCATTTACGGTACGTCTGTCACACCCCGCGTTTCGCTCTGGCCGCCCCCGCTTCGTAGCATGTGGGCATGACGTCCCCCACCATGTCCTCCCCCACGGCCGACCAGGTGTCCCACGCGCTCGCCGGCGTCAACGACCCGGAGATCCACCGGCCGATCACGGACCTCGGCATGGTCAAGAACATAGAGATCTCGCCGGACGGCACCGTCCGCGTCGACATCTACCTCACCGTGGCCGGCTGCCCGCTGCGCGAGACGATCACCCGCGACGTCACCGCCGCGGTGAGCGCGCTGGAGGGCGTGTCCCGGGTCCGGGTCGAGCTGGACGTGATGAGCGAAGAACAGCGCAAGGCGCTGCAGACCCAGCTGCGCGGCGGGCAGGCCGCCCCGGAGATCCCGTTCGCCCAGCCCACCTCGCTGACCCGGGTGTTCGCGGTAGCCAGCGGCAAGGGGGGCGTCGGCAAGTCGTCGGTGACGGTGAACCTGGCCGCGGCGCTGGCCGCCTCCGGCCTGTCGGTCGGCCTGGCCGACGTCGACATCTACGGGCACTCGGTGCCGCGGATGATGGGCGTCACCGGACGGCCGACCCAGGTCGAGAAGATGATCATGCCGCCGTCGGCGCACGGGGTGAAGGTCATCTCGATCGGGATGTTCAAGGAAGGCAACTCGCCGGTCGTCTGGCGCGGCCCGATGCTGCACCGGGCGCTGCAGCAGTTCATGACCGACGTGTTCTGGGGTGACCTGGACGTCCTGCTGCTCGACCTGCCGCCCGGCACCGGGGACATGGCCATCTCGGTGGCCCAGCTGCTGCCCAACGCTGAGCTGCTGATCGTCACCACGCCGCAGCTGGCCGCGGCCGAGGTCGCGGAGCGGGCCGGTGCCCTGGCCACCCAGACCCACCAGCGCATCGCCGGGGTCATCGAGAACATGTCGTACCTGCTCTGCCCGCACTGCGGGGAGCCCACCGACGTGTTCGGCTCCGGCGGCGGTGACGCGGTGGCGACGGCGCTGACCCGGATCACCGGCACCTCGGTGTCGCTGCTGGGCCAGATCCCGATCGACACCCGGCTGCGTCAGGGCGGCGACGAGGGCATGCCGCTGGTGCTGAGCGCGCCCGACGCCCCCGCGGCCCAGGAACTGCGCAAGGTAGCCGACGGCCTCAGCACTCGCGCCCGGGGGCTGGCCGGCCGTTCCCTGTCGATCTCCCCTAGGTAAGAGGTGAGGCGACCCTCAGGTCGCTTCCATGTCGAACGGGGGCTCTTCGCCCGGGAGCAGCTTGGCTGCGCCGTTGCTGGCGGTAGAGCTGGCTGCGGCGGCGGTAGCGGTGCTGCCGCCGTTCAGGTCCAGCTCGCTGAGCAGGTGCTTCTGCACGAAGTGGCGCGGATTCAGGTCTTCGATCTCGAAGTCGGCGAACTCCGGGCCGAGACCCTCGCGCAGGTCGTTCTTGGCGCCCTCGGCGATGTTCCGCAGCTCGCGCAGCGCCTTCCCGGCCTTGGCCGCCATCTTCGGCAGCTCGTTCGGCCCGAAGACCACCAGCGCAATCACGGCCAGCACCAGGATCTTGGGCAGGGACAGATCGAACACCGGGGCGTCTCCATCGGCAGCTCATGAGCGGGGACGGTTCTCGTCCCGCGGTCCACTCTAAACCGTTTCGGGACCTGACGGGCAGATGCAAACCGGCCCGTAACGGGCGGGTTTGGCCAAGGTTCGTCAGCCGAACGGGTCCGCCAGCCGGGCCAGCCGGCTGAACCCGTTGGACAGCCGGCCCCAGAACCCTCGCGGCGCGTCGTAGGGCAGCGAATCGACGGCCTGGTCCAGGGTGGCCGACGGGGCATCGGCCATGACCGTAAACACGAAACCCTGCCCGGCCCAGGTGACGCTGCGCTGGTCGGGCTGGTCCGCGTAGACGTACCGGCCGTCCAGGATGATCTTCTGGTAACCGGCCAGCTTCGGGGCCAGGCCGCCACGCTGAACGAAGATCGACACCGCGAATAGGCCGTCGGAGTAACCCAGGTCGAGGACGGTGCCGGAACTGGTGCTGGTCTCCCCCGCCTCGAACAAGGTCAGGTGGCCCGGGAGCTGGCCCGGGACCGGCCAGCCGCGGGCCCGCATCTGGGTCACATCGACCGCGGTGAGTTGCTGCGCCGCGGTGGCCGTGGCCGGCGGCTCAGCCACGGCCGAGCCGACGGTGAGGTTGATGAAGACGTCCTCCCCGACCAGGTGCGCACTGGAGTCGAACACCTCGCGGCGCAGCGGCAGCTTGGTCACCGAGTCCAGCCAGAACCGGGCGGCCACGCTGCCGTCCTCGCGGACGGCCTCCACCATCAGCGCGGGCCGGTTATCGGCCGAGCTCGTGCCGGTGTAGGCCAGGTCGTAGTTGCTGCCGAGCAGCGCGACCAGCTGGCCGGTCAGGCCGAGCACACCCTCGGGCGCCTGGCTGTCGGTGTCGTCGGACACGCCGACCGGCGCGGCCGAGGCCATCGTCCCGGCTGTCCCGGCCGCGGCCGACTGGACCAGGGTGTCGCCCCCGCTGCGGTGCCAGACGTTGGCCACCACCGTGCTGTTGCCGTTCACCCCCATCGATGACACCATCTCCACGCCCTGGTAGGAGACGTTCGACCCGGCTGAGGCGGCCTCTTGGAGCAGCTTGAGGCCGGAACCGCCGTCCTGGGGGGCCGATGGCTTCAGCTCGGCCGCCGGGCCGTCCGTGGCCGCGGTGCCCCGCGCGGGCCGGTCCGTGCAGCCGGACACCAGCAGGCATGGCCCGGCCACGAACACGATCGCGGCCAGCGAGGCCAGCGGAGCCAGCCAGGTCAAAGAGCGGCGGGGCGGATGGTGGTTCACGGGCGCGGAGCAGAACTGCTGAACTCGGGAGCGGGCACGGCGGACGAGCCGCCGGACGGGACCTGCCCGGTGGTGATCGCGTGCTGAACGCTGTACAGCTGGACCTGCGGCGTGATCTTCGGGCCCGGCGTCTGCTGGTCACCGCCCATAGTGAACGCGGTCACGCTCAGCCCGGCGAACACGCACGACACCACACCGAGGGCCAGGTAGCGGCGCCGGGGCCGCCGGTGACCGGTCCGGAGGACCCGTCCGGGCCGCCGGGACGCAGGTGCGACGCCGGCCCCGGGCCGGGACGCTGGGCC
>CAXUJF010000653.1:0-3316 GCA_964250865.1 uncultured Streptosporangiaceae bacterium | reverse complement strand
GATATGAAGCGCGCGCGGGGCGCATGGAACCTCTCGCGCCGCTGCCGGGAGGAGGTATTATGAGTCCGTTGCTAGGAGCCGAGTTGCGCCCGATCGTCATGGAGGAAACGAAGGAGCGGATGGCCGGCGTGTGGCTACGGGTGATCGACCCTTGGACAGGCCAACCCATCGAGCTAGCCGAGGAAGAGCATCGTGCGCTCCAGTTGGCGCGCGTGCAATTGATCGAAGCGGAGGGGCAGTTGGCCACGACAGCGGAGCAATTGACGACGGTGTGGGAGCGGTTGACCGCGCAGGAGCAGGCGCGTGTCGCCGCCGAAGAGCGGGCGCGCCGGGAGGAGCAGGCCCCTGTCGCCCCCCCACACCGGCCGGCCCGCCCGGCGGCCAGGAAACCCGCCGCCAAGGCCAGCACGGCCAAGACCGCCGCCGCCAAGACCACCAAGAAAGCCCCGGCGAGGAAGCCCGCAGCTAAAAAGCCGAAGTAACGGCCCGAGGCCGATACGCTCATCCCGTGAACTTCCGCGCCCCGCCGAAACACGACGGCGCCGGACACCGGGCACGGCGATCGGCCAAGACCCACGACAAGTCCGGCGTGCTGTCGATCAAGCCGTTCCGGCGGTTGTGGATTGCTCTCTCTCTGTCAAGTCTTGGTGACTGGCTGAGCATCATCGCGCTGACCGCGCTGGCCCCGTCGCTGTCGCACGGCAACGCGGCGGTGGCCGTGGGCGGCGTGTGGCTGGCCACCCTGCTGCCCGCGCTGCTGCTCGGGCCGCTGGCCGGGGCGATGGCCGACCGGCTGGACCGCCGGACGACGATGATCGTCGGGGACATCATCCGTGGCCTGCTGTTCCTGTCGATCCCGCTGTTCCCCAACCTGACCTGGATCTACGCGGCCAAGTTCCTGGCCGGTTGCGCCACCTTGTTCTGGACGCCGGCCACGAACGCCTCGGTGCCCAACCTGGTGCCGCGGGACAAGCTGGAGCGGGCCAACCAGCTCAGCCTGCTGACCACGTACGGGACCGCGCCGGTGGCGGCCGGCCTGTTCAGCGTGCTGGCCCTGGTCAGCAAGGTACTGGGCAGCACCTCGCACTTCTTCACCACCAACAACGTCGACCTCGCGCTGTACTTCAACGCGGCCACCTACTTCATCTCCGCGGTGACCGTGTTCCTGATCCGCGAGATCGCCAAGCGCAGCGTCAGCGACAAGATCTCCTCCCCGTCCGTGCTCAGATCGGTCTGGGACGGCTGGAAGTTCATCGGCGGCCACCCGATCGTCCGGGGCCTGGCCATCGGCATGGTCGGCGCGTTCATCGCGGCGGGGGTGGTCATCGGGCTCGGCTACACCTACATCACCCAGACCCTGCACGGCGGTAACGCGGGCTGGGGCCTGGTCTTCGCGGCCATCTTCGTCGGCATCGCGCTGGGCATGCTGCCGGGGACGCGCTTCCTCAAGGACTTCAGCCGCCGGCGGCTGTTCGGCGTGGCCATCGTGTCCGCGGCCATCCCGCTGGCCATCATCGCCATCGTGCCGAACCTGGTCATCGTGACCCTCGGCGTCGTGGTCATCGGGGCGATGGGCGGCATCGCCTACGCCACCGGGTTCACCATCGTCGGCCTGGAGGTCGACGACAGTACCCGGGGCCGGGTGTTCGCCTTCTTCACCTCCGCCACCCAGGTCATCCTGTTCCTGGTCATCGCGGTGGCCCCGTTCCTGTCCAAGGGGATCACCGAGCTGATCGACAGCGCCACCGGCTCCGGCAACGTGAAGATCGGCAACGTGGTCTACACCGCGGCCGGGCAGAACGTGGTGCTGCTGCTGGCCGCGCTGATCGCCGTGCTGGTCGGGGTCAGCGCCTACCGGCAGATGGACGACCGGCAGGGTGTGTCACTGCGCGAAGATCTGGTGGCCGCGATCCGGGGGGAGCCGATCGCCGCGGTGCCGGCCGGTGGGCTCAGCGCGGAGGACAAGCCGGCCCCCAGCCGGGGCGGCCTGTTCATCGCGCTGGAAGGTGGCGAGGGCGCGGGCAAGACCACCCAGGCCCGGATGCTGGCCATCTGGCTGCGGGAGCAGGGCTTCGACGTGGTGACCACCCGGGAGCCGGGGGCGACCAAGGTCGGGATGCGGCTGCGCGCGCTGCTGCTGGACACCGCGCACGCGAACATGTCACCGCGGGCCGAGGCGCTGATGTACGCCGCGGACCGGGCCCAGCACGTGGCCGAGGTGATCAGCCCGGCGCTGGCCCGGGGCGCGATCGTCATCACCGACCGGTACATCGACTCCTCGCTGGCCTACCAGGGCGCGGCCCGCGGGTTGCAGGCCGAGGATGTTGCCTGGCTGAGCCGCTGGGCCACCGACGGCCTGATGCCTGACCTGACCATCCTGCTCGACCTGCCGCCCCAGCTGGGGCTCGGGCGCCGGACCAGGTCCCTGGACCGGCTGGAGGCCGAGTCGTCGGAATTCCACGAGCGGGTCCGGGGCGGTTTCCTCGACCTGGCCCGCCGCGAGCCGGGGCGTTACCTGGTGCTGGACGCCACCCGCCCGTCGGCCGAGCTGACCGCCGAGATCAAGGAACGGCTGCCCGACCTGCTGCCCGACCCGGTACCGACGGTGTCCGAGGACGACACCGGCTCGTTCCCGGCCATCACCGACGACATGCTCCCGGTCACCTCAGACCGGCCGGCCGCCTCTGACCGGCCGGTGGCCTCGCACCGGAGGTCCTAGTGCCGGCCGGTGCAGTACAGGGCGGCGTAGCTCAGGGCGGCGCGTTCGCCGACCTGGCCGGGCAGGACGCGGTCGTCGCCCAGCTGCGCAAGGCGGCCGGCGCCGCCGCCCGCATCCTGGCCGGGGAACGGGCCGTGGCGGGCGGCATGACCCACGCCTGGCTGTTCACCGGGCCACCCGGATCGGGGCGCTCGGTGGCCGCGCGCGCCTTCGCCTCGGCCCTGCTCTGCCCCGACCGCGGCGACGGCCCGGACCACGACCATAACTGCGCCTGCTGCCGGCAGGTGCGGGCGGGCACGCACGCCGACCTCATGGTGGTCCGCCCGGACGGGCTCTCCTACGGGGTGAAGCAGACCCGTGACCTGGTGCTCCGGGCGGCCGGGGCGCCGACCGGCGGCCGCTGGCGGGTGGTGCTGTTCGAGGACGCCGACCGCTGCACCGAGCAGGCCGCCAACGCTCTGCTCAAGGCGATCGAGGAACCCGCGCCGCGGACGGTGTGGCTGCTGTGCGCGCCCTCGGCCGAGGACCTGGTGACCACCATCCGCTCCCGGTGCCGGGTGGTCACCCTGCGGGTGCCCTCGTCCGCGGCGGTGGCCG
>CAXUJF010000652.1:280-3319 GCA_964250865.1 uncultured Streptosporangiaceae bacterium | reverse complement strand
GACCGTGCGCTTGACCCGTCCCGCCCGGCCCGCTTTACGGCTGGCGGGACGACGGCGACGGGATGGGCCAGGCCGGAGCACCTATGCGCTGGCGCGCCATTGATGAAAGGCCACGGATTCGCCAGAAAGCAATGACGATAATTCAGTGCCGCCTATCCCGGATTCGGGCATTGTGGCATATAATTTGAGAGAGGGGGAAAGGCCGGGCGGCATGAAAGTCCGGTACAAGATAAAAATTGAGACCGGGCGGAAAGCGCGGGAACTGGACGAGCAGCAAGCCGAGATCATCTGGGAATTGCTGCGATGGGCACGCCAGTATCGCGCCGGCCAGAAAAGAGGAACAATATGACCGCCGTCATGGGTGACATCCCGCAGGCGCTCGTCGCGACCACCGGGCCCGGCAGCCAGGTGCCGGTGGCGTTCCTGGGCCGCACCTCCAGCGAACGCCTCCAGGACCCGGTCGCGTCCCTGCGCCGGCAGGTCCGCAACGCCCGTGCCTGGCTGCCGCCGGGCTGCCAGATCGTCGCCTGGTACTGGGACGTCGAATCCGGCGGCCTGGACCTGGACGCCCGCGGGCACGGCGACACCGGGGCAGATCGCCGCCACCGCCGGCCTCGCCCGCGACGGCGGCCTCGCCGACCTTTTGGCCGAGGCCAAGTCACCGAACCCGGCGTTCGCGTTCGTGGTGTGTGAGGACATCGAGCGCAGCGCCCGCGACATGTACAGTTCCCTGAAACTGGAACGCGAATTGCAGAACCAGGGCATCCCGCTGTTCGCGACCGACGAGCCGTTCAATGTCGAAGGAATTAACGCGACCACCATTCTAGTCCGCCGGGTCAAGCAAGGCGTCGCGGAATGGTACCGGCTGCAATTGAAAGGGAAAGTCTGGGACGGGCTCCGCGAACATTCCCTGGACGGCTGGAACCTGGGGAAAGTCCCCACCGGCTACCTGGCCGAAAAACACCCCCATCCCAACCCAGTCAAAGCCGCCGAAGGCCGCACCAAACCCGCCTGATCCCCGACCCCGAGTTCGCGCCCGTCGTCGCCCTGATCTACCGGTGGCGCGTGGTGGAGCACCTCGGCAAGCCCACCATCCGCAAACGCCTCGCCGACAGCCCGCACCCATTTCCCGTCCCGCCGTCTGGGGCCTGGTCGATCGGCCTGGTCGACGAGATCCTCAGCAACCCCAAGTACACCGGCCACCAGGTGATGGGCCGCCGCCGCTACAAAGGCGGCAAACGGGTCTGGACCCCAGCCAGCGAATGGATCTGGACGCCCGACCCCACCCACGAGGCCCTCATCTCGAAGGAGACCTGGGACGCGGCGCAGACGATGGGGATGCGGCACGGCAACACCCGCGACCCCGAAACAGTCACCGCCCGGCCCGGCCGCCGGTATGTGCTGCGGTCCCGGCTGTTCTGCTCCCTCTGCCACCGGCGCCTCAGTGGCAAGCAGCGCACTACGACCGCCCGGACCCTCACCTACTACCAGTGCCCCCACGACCCCGGGATCCGCCGCCACGCCGCCGCCCACCCAGACCACCGCAACGTGACCGTCCGCGAGGAACCCGTCATGGACGCCCTCACCGGGTTCTACGCCGAACGGGTCTTCGGCCCCGACCGGGCCGCCCTGCTCGCCGCCATCATCCCGGCCACCACCGCCGCGCAGATCGCCCGCACCACCGCCCGCACCAAGACGCTGCGGAAGAAACTGGCCAAGATCGACGTGGCCGAGACCGCGCTCATCACCGAACTGGAAACTCCTGCCGACCCGGACGACCCCGCCGCCCAGGCCCTGCGCAACCGGATCCGCGCCCGGTTCACCGAGCTCTACGCCCAGCGCACCAGCATCCAAACCGACCTGGCTGCGCTAGAGGCAACCGCAGCCAAGCCCGTGGACGACCCCACCCTGCTCGACGAACTGCCCCTCCTCGGCGACATCATCACCAACGCCCCCGACGCACTCATCGAGAAGCTCCTAGCCATCTTCGACGTCCGCGCGGTCTACAACCGGGACAAACACCAGCTCACCATCCGCGCCACCATCACCGAAGCCACCCGGCAAGCAGTCGACAACCTCCTGGCTGATCCCCGAGCCGACCACAACCAGCCAGCATCAGAACCCAGCCCTACCCGGCACGATCAGATTGCCCCTTCAGCCGGGCCCACTGGGTCGTCCCCCCGGTCGGATCAGCCCTTCAGGTAGACGAGGGCGGTCAGGACGCCCACGGTCGCGGCGGTGACGACGCTGAGGACTACGGGGGCGGGTTCGCGAACGCGCCAGGCGTTCAGGGCGACCAGCAGGACGATGGCTACGGCGAGCTGGATGGCCCAGTAGAGCGACGACGTGCTGCCCGCGATCACGGTCAGCCCGTAGACGCTCTCGCCACCCAGCAGGCCGGCCGCGGCCCCCGCGCCCAGGGCGGCCGTGACCGGTGAGCCACGGCGGACCCAGGACGCGGCCACGCCCAGCAGCGGGCCGACGATCACCGCGGCCAGCATCCAGAACCGGATGGCCGCCGGCGACTCGGGCACGTGCCGGCTGATGGCGGCCAGGTAGTAGCCGCCGACCAGGCCGGCCAGGCCCAGCAGCCCCCACAGGGCCGCCCGGCCGGTGCCGGTGGCGAACAGGGCCAGCACGAACGCGACCGCGGCCCACGACGCGCCCGAGTTGGCCAGCGACGCGCTCGACTGGGGCAGCCAAGCCTGCCCGAGATCGGTCAGCGCCCCCAGCCCAAGCGCGACCACCAGCACCAGCAACGTCCCGGCCGCCTGCACCCGAGCCCCAACCGAACGGCCCACCGACTGCGTCATGACACTCCTGATAGGGGGAGCCCCGATTATGCCGCCCCCCGCACGGTGTCTCCTCTGGTAGTGATGGATGGTGACCCAGACCAGCGACTCGCGCCCCGCGGCCGGCAAACGCCGGCCCGGCAAGCGGGCCGGGGGCCGGGTCCGGGACACCACGCCGGCCGCGGAACTGCCGGTGGCCAAGGTCGCGGTGGACATCCCGCTGGCTCACCTGGACCGGCCGTTCGAC
>CAXUJF010000652.1:0-270 GCA_964250865.1 uncultured Streptosporangiaceae bacterium | reverse complement strand
CGGGAGCGAAGGGCGGCCGACGTGGTGCCGGGCTGCCGGGTCCGGGTCCGCTTCTCCGGCAAGCTGGTGGACGGGTACGTGCTGGAGCGCATCGCCCAGAGCGAGCACCAGGGCCGGCTGTCCTATCTGGACCGGGTGGTGTCGGCTGAGCCGGTGCTGACGCCGGAACTGGCCGGGCTGGCCCGCGCGGTCGCGGACCGGTACGCGGGCACGCTGGCCGACGTGCTGCGGCTGGCCGTGCCGCCGCGGCACGAGGCCACCGCGGCCCAG
>CAXUJF010000651.1:0-3328 GCA_964250865.1 uncultured Streptosporangiaceae bacterium | reverse complement strand
GGGCCCCGGCCCCGGGGCCGGGGGCGCGGGACCGGGTGGCGGGCAGTCGGTCCTGGGCCTGCTGGCCGACCGCGGCATCCGGGTGCTGCCGAACACCGCGGGCTGCCACACCGCGGCCGACGCGGTGCGCACCGCCGAGCTGGCCCGGGAGGGACTCGGCACGGACTGGGTCAAGCTCGAGGTGATCGCGGACGAACAGACCCTGCTACCTGACCCGCTCGAGCTGCTGGACGCGGCGGAGATGCTGGTCAGCCGGGGCTTCACCGTGCTGCCGTACACGAACGACGACCCGGTGCTGGCCCGGCGGCTCGAACAGGCCGGCTGCGCGGCGGTGATGCCGCTGGGCGCACCGATCGGGTCCGGGCTGGGGATCAGGAACCCGCAGAACATCGAGCTGATCGTGGAGTACGCCGGCGTGCCGGTGGTCCTGGACGCCGGGATCGGTACCGCCAGCGACGCGGCCATCGCGATGGAACTGGGGTGTGACGCGGTGCTGCTGGCCACCGCGGTGACCCGCGCCCGTGACCCGGAGCTGATGGCCGAGGCCATGCGGCACGCGGTGATCGCCGGGCGCTGCGCCCGGCTGGCCGGCCGGGTGCCGACGCGGCGGTACGCCAGCGCCTCATCTCCGCCAGTCAACACCTAAGCCACAAAGCGGTAATTAGGCCCCGTCGCAGAAAGCTGATCGTACAATTGCCCCGATGGACGCTACCCTGGCAGATCCCCTGGTCGGACGGCTGCTTGACGGCCGCTACCAGGTGGAGGCGCAGGTCGCGATGGGCGGTATGGCCACGGTGTACCGGGCCATGGACATCCGGCTGGACCGCCAGGTAGCGCTCAAGGTCATGCACGCCGACCTGGCCCGGGACGACGAGTTCGTCAACCGGTTCATCGGCGAGGCCAAGTCGGTGGCGCGGCTGTCGCACCCCAACGTGGTCGCCGTGTTCGACCAGGGGCGGGACGGGTCCTACCTGTACCTGGCCATGGAGTACCTGCCGGGCCGCACGCTGCGGAACCTGCTGGACGAGCGCGGCTGGTTCCCCCCGCGTGAGGCGCTGGCCATCATGGTGCCGCTGCTGTCCGGGCTGGCCGCCGCGCACACGGCCGGGATCGTGCACCGGGACGTCAAACCGGAGAACGTGCTGGTCGCGCCGGACGGCCACCTCAAGGTGGTGGACTTCGGCCTGGCCCGGGCACTGACCATGAGCAGCCAGACGCGCACCGGCCTGATCATCGGGACCGTGGCCTACCTGGCGCCGGAGCAGGTCACCGGCACCGGTGCCGACGCCAGGACCGACATCTACGCCGCGGGCATCGTGCTGTTCGAGCTGCTCACCGGGAGCAAGCCGCACACCGGCGAGAGCCCGCTCTCGGTGGCCTACAAGCACGTCAACGAGGCGATCCCGGCCCCGTCCCGGCGGGCCGGCGGGATCTCGCCCGAGGTCGACCAGCTGGTCCTGGGGGCCACCAGCCGGGATCCGCGCGGCCGGCCCAGCGACGCGAGCGAATTCCTGCGTTCGGTGCACGACGTCATGCGCACGCTGGGCAGCGACTGGCCCGGCCAGGGCCAGGGCCCGGTAGCCGTGAACGACTGGGCCGGCTACGTCAGCCGGCACGGATACGGGCAGCAGACCATTGGCCAGCAGACCTACGGGCAGCAGGCGATCGGCCCGCAGACCTACCCGCAGCAGAATCTCGAGCAGCAGAATTTCCAGCCGGTGGCCTTCCGGCCGCCGGGCCCCGGCCAGCACAACACCCAGGTGCTGGCGGGCGGGCGGGCGCACGACAACGGGCAGACGATCATCGCGGGCCGGGACGGGTGGCCCGAGGTCCCGCCGGCCGCGGGCCGGGGCAAGCGCCGGATCGTGCTGTGGGTGGCGCTGGCGGCCCTGGTGCTGGCCGTGGCCGGGGCAGGTGGCTGGTGGTTCACCCAGGACCAGGCCACGGTGCCCACGGTCGCGGGCCTGACCGAGAGCGCGGCGGTCAAGGAGCTGCGGGCCGACGGCTTCACCGTCCGGGAGGCCAGCCCGATCAACAACAACACGGTCAAGGCCGGAGCCATCGTGCGCAGCGTGCCCGCGGTCGGGACCAAGGTCCGGAAGGGCTCGGCCATCACGCTGGTCCCATCGGCGGGCCCCCGGACGATCAAGGTGCCGGACATCAGCGGCCAGCAGCTGGCCGACGCGGAGGCCGCGCTGCGCCAGTCCGGGCTGACCGTGGGCCAGGTCCACAAGGTCGCCTCGTCGTCGGTGGACGCCGGGATCGTGGTCAGCACCTCCCCCGCCGCCGGGCTGCTGTGGCCGCAGCCCAAGCCGGTGACGATCTCGGTCAGCGCGGGTCCGCCGCTGCCCAACTTCGTCGGCCAGAACGAGCAGGCCATCCAGCTGTGGGCCGCCCAGAACGACATCCAGCTGAACGTCCAGCAGGCCGCTAACAGCGTCCAGCCCCAGGGCACGATCACCCAGCAGTCGCCCGCCGCGAACACCCCCATCACCCAGAACGAGACCGTGACGATCATGGTGTCGAACGGGCCGCCTCAGGTGTCGATCCCGAACGTGGACGGCCAGAGCCTGAACGACGCCCGGACGACGCTGCACCAGCTCGGGTTCAAGGTGACGATCAAGAAGTTCGGCCCGTTCAACAAGGTGTTCAACTACAGCCCCTCCGGCCAGGCGGCCAAGGGCAGCACGATCACCCTGTACTCCGGTTTCTGAGTGCGGGCACCAGCACCGCTGACCGGGGCCACCCCGCTGATCGGGGCGCACGTTTCGGTCGCGGGCGGCCTGGCCACCGGGCTGCGCTACGCGGCGGCAGTCGGAGCCGAGGCCATCCAGCTGTTCGTGACCAACCCGCGAGCCTGGGCCACCCCGGCCGGCCACCCTGGCCAGGACGAAGCGCTGCGGGCGGCCCAGCTGCCGATCTACGTGCACGCCTCGTACCTGATCAACCTGGGCTCGGCGGACGGAGCCCGCGGGTCGATCCCGGCGCTGGCGCACGCGCTGGCCCGGGGGGCGGAGATCGGCGCCCGGGGCGTGGTCGTGCACACCGGGTCCGCGGTCGGCACGGACCGGGACACCGCGCTGGGCCAGGTAGCCAAGGGGCCTGCTGCCGCTGCTGGACAAGCTGGGCGACGACGGGCCGGACCTGCTGCTGGAGCCGATGGCCGGGCAGGGCCAGATGCTGTGCGCCGACCTGGGCGAGCTGGCCGGTTATCTCGACGCGCTGCGCTGGCACCCGCGGGCGTGCGTGTGCCTGGACACCTGCCACGCGTTCGCGGCCGGCCACGACCTGACCGCCCCGGGCGGCCCGGCCGCGCTGATCAGTGCGC
>CAXUJF010000650.1:0-3334 GCA_964250865.1 uncultured Streptosporangiaceae bacterium | reverse complement strand
GTGGGCTTGGCCCGGGTCACGGCCACGTCGCACACCCGGCGCTCCTCGGCCAGCAGCTGGGACGCCAGCGCCGCCGCGGCCGCGTCGTCGGCCGTGCTCGGCGCGCCGGACGCGGCCTCGGCCAGTTCGTCCACGCCGAGCAGCGAGCCGCGCAGCCGCAGGTCGGGCCAGTTGTCCTCCTGGACGCCAGCCACCACCACCAGGTCCCACTCCAGGCCTTTGGACCGGTGCGCGGTCAGGATCCGCACGGCCTCGTCCCTGGTGGCCTGCTCGGCCAGGGTGTCGCCGGCGATCTCCGCCCGGTCAGGCTGTCCAAGAACAGCCCCGGCGCGCCCGGCGGCAGCGTGTCGGTGAACCGGGCCGCCGTGTCGAACAGGGCCAGCACTGCGTCCAGGTCCCGGTCCGCGGCGGCACCGGCCGCTCCGCCCGCCGCGCTGGCCGCCTGCCAGACCGGGGCCAGGCCGGAGGCATCCCACACGGCCCAGAGGACGTCTTCGGCGTTGCGTCCGGCCTTGATCGCGTCGCGGGCCACGGTGAGCAGGCGGCCCAGCTTGGCCGCGGGCTCGGCGACCTGCGTGGGGACCAGGATCAGGGCCCGGGGATCGAGGATCGCCCCGGCCAGCAGGTCGAGAGGAGGCAGCAGGCTGCCCACGGGTGGCGTGCCGGTACGGGAACCAGAATCGGGAGCGTCACCGGCACTGGTCTCGGCGCTGGCACTGGGCCCGGCGCTGGCACTGGTGCGCAGCCAGCGGCGCAGGCGGCGCAGGCCGAGCGCGTCGGTACCGCCCAGCGGCCCGGTGAGCAGCTCGGCGGCGGTCTGCTCGTCCAGCGTGCCCGGCTGCAACGCGCAGCGCAGCAGGGTCAGCAGCGGGCGGGTCCCGGGCTCGTCGGGCAGTGGCAGCTCGTCGCCCGCCACCGACACCGGCACGCCGGAGGCGGTCAGCGCCCGGCGTAGCAAGGGCACCTGGCGGGTGGCCGAGCGAACCAGGATCGCCATCGACGACCAGGCCACCCCGTCGGCCAGGTGGGCCCGGCGCAGCGTGTCCGCGATCAGCGCCGCCTCCTGGCTGGCGCTCTCGGCGACCACGATGCGGACCGTGCCGGGCTCCGCCCCGGGCCGCGGAGCAAGATGACGGTGGCTGGCCGCCAAACGAGTGCCGCCTCCGGCCTGGCCTGCGGGCACGGTGGGTGCGGAGTGCGCGGTGGGTGCGGCGGGCAGCCGCTGGGCGATGCGGCGGGAAGCGGCGATAAGCACGGGTCCGCTGCGCCGGTTGGTGCCGAGGGCGACGACCGGGGCCGGGCTGCCGTCGGGCGCGCGGAACCGGACCGGGAACTCGGTGATGGCCCGGACGTCGGCGCCGCGGAAGGCGTAGATGGACTGGTCCGGGTCGCCCACCGCGATCAGTTCCCGGCCGTCCCCGGCCAGCGCCTGCAGCAGCGACTCCTGGGCCGGGTCGCTGTCCTGGTACTCGTCCACCAGGACCATGTCGTAGGCTTCCCGCTCCCGCTGGCGGATGCTGGCCCGGCTCAGCAGTGAGGCTGCGATCCGGACGATCTCCGCGTAGTCGTAGGCCGCCACGGGGGCCAGGTCGAACCGGGCCGCACCCCGGCCCCGCCCCCGCCCCCCCCCCCCCCCGGCCGCGCGCCGGGCCGGCCGGCCGCGGACGGAGACCCGCCGCCCGTCCAGCCCACGCTCGGCCGCGCGGAGGAGGAAGTCCCGCAGCTCCTCGGCGAAGCCGCGGGTGGCCAGGGCCGGGCGGAGCGCGCCGGGCCAGTAGGCAGCCCCGTCGGCGATCTCACCCCGCAGCAGTCGCCGCACCTCCAGCAGCTGTTCGGGGCCGGACAGGAGCCGGGGCAGCTCCTCCCCCATGAGCAGGAACTCCCGCCGGACCAGCGCGTAGGCGTAGCTGTGGAAGGTGAAGGCCAGCGGCTCGCGGATGGTGCGGCGCAGCCGGCCCGCGATGCGCTCCCGCAGTTCGCCGGCCGCCTTACGGCTGAACGTCAGCACCAGAACCCGGGCCGGGTCCACGTGCCGCGCCTCGATGCGGTGCGCCACCGTCTCCACGATGGTCGCGGTCTTGCCGGTGCCCGGGCCGGCCAGCACGAGCAACGGGCCGCCGGAATGCTGAACTACCTGCTGCTGCGCATCGTCGAGCTGCAGCCGGGCCCCGGTCGCCACGGGGCGCCGGACCAGGCGGTACGGCTGGGTGCTTTCCATCGCTAGGAATTCCAGCAGAAGGCACCGACATTCTGCCGGGCTTTCCGCGGTGAGGGATGGTCGGCGTTTTGTCGGACCCCCCTGTCATCGTACGAACATGGATTCGAACGGCGTCTCCGTGCGGGATCAGGTGCTGGCTGAGCTGGCCACCCTCGGGCCCGTGCCCGGTGATGCCCTGGGCCTGCTGGTCCAGGTCCGCCAGGTCGCGAGGTTCGCCGACCAGGTGCTCGGGCAGCTGGCCCGGCTGGCTGGGCTGGTCGATTCCACCGGCGCGTTCACCGCCGCCGGATACACCTCAGCGGCCGCGTTCCTGCGGCACGCCTGTGGCCGGTCAGCCGGCCGGGCCGGGGAACTGGTCGCGACCGGCCGGGCGCAGCCCCGGCTGCAGGCCACCCATCAGGCGATGGACCAGGGTCTGATCTCGTTCGACGCCGCCCATGTGATCAGCCGGGCCACGGCCCAGATCGAGGACGACACGCTGGCTGCGGCGGCCGAGGAGCAGATGCTGGCCGCCGCTACGACCGGACTGCCCGGTTCCCGATCGGCGGCCGAGGCCGCCCGGACGCTCACCGGCAGCGCAGACGGCGAACAGCCCGCCGCCGGTGCGGCTTGGCCCGAGTGGGTGGCGCCAGGCCTGGATCCGCGGGAGCTGCGCCGCCTGGGTGAGGACCTGACCTACCGCGCCGACCCCGACGCCGTCGAAGAACGCCAGCGCAAACGCTTCGAGCGGCGTTACCTGTCCTTCGGGATCACCCTGGACAACACCGGCACCATCAGCGGCGCCTGCAGCGATGGCTTGTCGATGGAAATCATCAAAACCGCGGCCGAGGCGTTCAGCCCACCGGGCGGCGGCCAGGACCGGCGCACCGCCGCCCAGCGCCGGATGGACGGGCTGACCGCCGCCTGCCAGGCCGCCCTGGACTCCGGGACAGCCCAAAGCCGCCACGGCGCCTTCCCCCACCTGACCATCCTGCTCGACACCCAGACCGGTCACCCCGGCACATCGGGCAGCACCCAGCCCAGCAGCGAACCGGCCGTAACCCCCGGCCCGGCCCGGACCTCTAACGGCGTCCTGCTCACCGCCCGCCAGATCCTCACCCTCGCCTGCCGCGCCGA
>CAXUJF010000649.1:0-3336 GCA_964250865.1 uncultured Streptosporangiaceae bacterium | reverse complement strand
GCCGGCGCCAGCCTGGGCTGGCGGATCCTGTCCGCGCTGGCCCACCGCCCAGTGAGCGGCACCGTGACGGACCCATCGAGGGACACGGCCGCCCGCCCGCTGCTGCGGGCCCTGGCCCTCCCGGCGCTGGCCGTGGTGGTCACGGCCGGGCTGGCCGCGGCGGGGGGGCTGCTGTCGGTGGATCCCACCGCGGGCGCGAAGACGGCGGAGGTGGCGGCCGTGCAGGGAAACGTGCCCCGGGCCCGCAACCTGCCGCAGGAGCTCAACGACACCGAGGTGACCGGGAATCACACCCGGGCCACCGAGCAACTGGCCACGCAGGTCAAGGCGGGCCGCAAGCCCGCACCGGAGCTGGTGATCTGGCCGGAGAACTCCACCGACCTGGACCCGTTCGCCTACCCGGCCATCCACCAGCAGATCACCTCCGCGCTCGGCGCCATCGGCCGGCCGATCCTGATCGGCGAGGTGCTGAACAACCCGCAGCTCAACGTGGGCCAGCTGTGGACCCCGGGACGCGGGGCCGGCGCCCTCTACGCCAAGCGGCAGCTGGTGCCGTTCGGGGAGTACATCCCGTGGCGTGGCTTCGTCAGCCAGCTGACCTCACTGACCGGCCTGGTCCCGACCGACTTCGTTCCCGGCCACTCGGCCATGGTGTTCCGCACCGGCCAGATCAGGCTGGGCGACGTCATCTGTTACGAGGTCGGCTTCGACCGGCTGGTCCGGTCCGAGGTCACGGCGGGGGCCAACCTGCTGACCGTGCAGACCAACGACGCCGACTTCGAGATCGACGGGCAGACCGGCGAGTCCGAGCAGCAGCTGGCCATGGCCCGGATCCGGGCGGTGGAGTCCGACCGCGCGGTGGTGGTCGCCTCCACCACCGGGGTCAGCGCCATCATCGCGCCGGACGGCCACCTGATCACGCACAGCGGGACCTGGCAGCAGGCCGTGCTGGAGGCCAAGGTGCCGCTGATCACCCACCGGACCTGGGCCGACGATGCGGGCGCGTGGCCCGAGTGGGTGATCGTCGGGCTGACCGCGCTGGCCTTGCTGGCCGCGGCGGCCGGGTACCGGCGCGGGCCGCGGCGCTCCGGCTGAGCCAAGAAGCAGACCCGGCAGCGGACGTTACGCGGGCCGGTAGCCTGGGCACGACATTGCGGGTCGGACCATGGAGGAATCAGCGTGCGGGGCAATACGGGCACCTCAGGCCAGCGGCTGTGGCCGCCAGCGGGCGCCGTCCTGGTCGCGGTGCTGGTCCTGGTGCTGGCCGCATGTTCCAGTGGTGGGTCCAGGGGCGGGCACAGCGCCGCCAGCCCGGCCAAGAGCTCGGCCACGCCGACGCCCCGGGCCTCGATCGCCGCGGCCGACATCAAGATCACCCCGGCCGGAGGCACCGATGACGCGGACCCGTCGGGCGGCGTCACCGTCACCGCGATGCGCGGCACGCTGAAGGACGTGGTGGTGAGCGTGGGCCCGGCCGCCTCGGCCTCGCCGTCGGCTTCGTCCGTGTCGTCAGCTACCGCCACCGCCACCGTGCCGGGCAGCCTGAGCCAGGGCAACAAGGTGTGGCACACCCGGTGGACCCTGAGCCCGGACCAGAGCTACACGGTCACCGCGTCGGCCACCGGGACCGGCCAGGGCACGCTGACCCGGACGATCTCGTTCCGCACGCTCAGCCCGAAGCAGACCTTCCACACCCAGATCTTCGAGGGCTACCAGCAGACCTACGGCGTCGGCATGCCGATCATGCTGACGTTCAGCGAGCCGATCACCAACCAGGCCGCGGTCGAGCGCTCCCTGCAGCTGACCACGTCCAAGCCGGTGGTGGGGGCCTGGTACTGGGACGGCAACGAGCACCTGTACTTCCGGCCGGAGAACTACTGGCCGGCCGACACCACGGTCTCGTTCACCGGGCACCTGGCCGGGGTCGAGGGCGCCAGCGGGATGTACGGCGCGGCCGACCTGGTCCAGAGCTTCACCATCGGATCCTCGGTGATCGCGGTGACCAGCGCCACCGCCCACGAGACGAAGATCTACATCGACGGCGCGCTCAAGTACACCTGGCCGGCCAGCACGGGCAAGGCCAGCACGGCCACGCCGAACGGCACCTACGTGAGCGTGGAGAAGGAGAACCCGGTCCGCATGATCGGCGGGACGAAGGGGACCGCGGGCTACTACGACGAGCTGGTGCCCTGGTCGGTCCGGTTCACGTTCAGCGGCGACTACATGCACGACGCCCCGTGGTCAGTCAGCGATCAGGGCAGCTCCAACGTCAGCCACGGCTGCGTCAACCTCTCCCCCGCCGACTCCGAGACCTACTACAACCTCGCCGTGCCCGGTGACCCGATCACCGTCACCGACAGCACCAAGGCCGGCAAGTGGGACGACGGCTGGACCGAATGGTTCCTGAGCTGGACCGACTACCTCAAGGGCAGTGCGCTGCACCAGGCGGTCAAGGCCGGCCCGGACGGCAGCTCGTTCGTGGACCCGGCCACGGTGCCGGCCCCGGACATCTCGGTCACCTCGGCGGCGACGCCGGGGAACTGGACGGCGTAGCCCGAACCGGAGACGGGGTGGTCGTCACGGCGGCTGAGGCGGCCGCGGACCGGCTCACCGTGGGGCGGGCGGAGGCGTTGACCAGCGGGACCGTGTGCGCCTGCGGGGCCTGCTGGATCGAGGTGTGCTGCGTTCCCCCCGAGACCCCCAGGATGATCCCCAGGGTCAGGCCGAGCGCCATCGGAACCGCCAGCGGTATGGCCAGGCGGGCCGCGCGGCTGCGGGGATAGCGACTGTTGGACCGGCGCCCGGCTGACATCCATCCACCTCCAGGGTGAGCTCCAGGGTGAGCTTTGGCGCTCTGATGGATTACCGTAGACCCGGCTTTAAGCCGACATACAGCGATCCGGAAGATCCGCCGTGGCCCGCCGGATGCCCGATCCGCCCCGATTGGGGCGGATGAAGATATTACGAAGTCCTTACGCCGCTGATCACGGTCGTGATCGCAGCGAGATAACCCCGTGATCGGCGCTCAGGCCCATCGACCGGGGCGGGAAATTATTTCGGCCCGATCCGTTATCTCGGCTCCGCCGGCCGTGATCGCGGCGCCGCCGGGCCCAGCGCGGGTGGCGCTCGGGGAGCAGCGGTGGGACTGGAGCTGGGCGAGCGGCGGCCGCGGGCCGACGAGCGACATCTCGCCGCGCACGACGTTGACCAGCTGGGGCAGCTCGTCGATGGAGAAGCGGCGCAACAGGCGCCCGACGCGGGTCAGGCGAGGATCGTCGCGGATCTTGAACAGGGCGCCCGAGGACTCGTTGAGCTGCTCGAGCTCATCTTCAGGAA
>CAXUJF010000648.1:0-3341 GCA_964250865.1 uncultured Streptosporangiaceae bacterium | reverse complement strand
CCGTTAAGGCTGACCGCGGCCACGGCGATGACGCCGGGGAACGCGGCCGGATAGCTGAACGGCGTGTAGCCCTGCTGGGCGCCGCCGTCGTTGCCGGCCGCCGCGACCACCACCACCCCGCGGGCGGCCGCGTAGCCCAGCGCCGCGCGCACGTTCTCGGTCGGTGCGATGCTGCCCAGCGACATGTTGATCACACCGGCGCGGTGCTGGACGGCGTACCTGATGCCGTCACCGACCGCGTTGTCGCTGGCGGGCTCGTTGGCGAACTGGCCAAAGCCGGGTTCGCTGTCGTCCAGGATCACCCGCACGGAAAGGATGGCGGCGGCGGGCGCGATACCGATCACCCCGGACCGGTGGCCGGCCCCGCTGCCGTGCCCGGCGATGAGCGAGGCGATGTAGGTCCCGTGCAGGTGCGGCGGGTCGTACCCGGACGGGTCGGCCCCGAGGGTCTCGTCCGGTCCCGCGGTCACCGAGCCGGCCAGGTCCGGGACGGAGGCGTCCACCCCGGTGTCCAGGACGGCCACGGTGACACCCCGGCCCCGGGTCAGCGGCCAGGCCGCGGGCGCGCTGATCGCGCTGAGCTGGGGCTGTTCGGCGACCCTGATGTTGTGCACGGTGATGACCGGGCCGCCCGCGGAAAGCAGGGCCAGCCCGGCCACGGCCACCAGGCCGGTCAGCACGACCACTCCGGGCGGTGACAGGGCACGGTGACCGGCTGGCTCAGCGGCCTGCCGACGTCCGCAGCCAGCTGGCCGGCCGGTTCGAACGGGGTGGCACGCGGCTGGCCGGTGCTGCCGGCCGGGCGGCTGTCCGCGTAACCCGCCACCGTGAGCACGGCGTACGGGCCGTCCTGCCGGCTCAGCGCCGCCTGCCGCGCCGCGTCGTCAAACGACGCCGCGTCCGTGCCGGGGAAGGCGGCCGCGTGCAGCCCGCGGACCGGGCGCTGGGTGGACCGGTAACCAGCCAGGAAGGCCGCCGCCTGCCGCGGGGTGGGGAAGGCCAGCACGCCGATGGTGAACACCACCCCGCCCAGCTGGTCGAGGTAGCTGGCCCGCAGCACCGTCCGGCAGCCGTCGCGGCGGGCGGTTCCGGCCACCGCCGGGTCCAGCGCGGCGGCACAGCTGCTGGCCGGGCTGATCCCGGCCCGGCGCGCGGACTCCCGGTTGGACAGGTCCGAGTGGTAGGGCAGCGTGGCCGGGAACAGCTGGCCAGCCGGTGGGCCCGCGAACCGGCCGGCCACCCCGAGGGCGGCGGCGGCGGACATTTCGGCGGCCGTGGGTTTGCGGGTCAGCTCGGTGTGGGCCCGGGTCCCGGCGGCGATCCCCGCGACCAGGCAGGCCCCGGCCAGCACCGCGACCGCAGCCGTTACTCCCCACTGGCGCCGGCCGTGCCCCGGCGAGCCGGGTTCGCGGCCGTCCCCCGTCGGTGCCGCCATGCCCCGATCGTAGAGGCCAGGAACCTCGGTCAGAGCGGCAGGGCGCGCTGGCGGAGCCAGCCGGCGAACTCGGTGGCCACGATCCGCTCGTTGCTGGTGCCGTCGGCGCCGGCCGAGGCCAGCCAGACGATGGGCGGTCCCATGATCTCCGGCTCCAGCAGCACAAGGTCCGGATCGCCGTCCGGGATCATGCCGGTCCGGGTCGCGCCGCCGGGTAGCAGCAGGTTCACGGTCACGCCGGTGCCGTCGAGGTCGGCGGCCATGATCCGGGACAGCGCCTCGGCGCCGGCCCGGGACGGCCCGTACGGCACGAAGCCGCGCCGGGTCATGGTGGCGTGATTCATGGAGACGTTGACGATCCGGCCCCGCCCGGCGGCCAGCATGAGCGGCGTGACCTCCCGGGCGACCAGGAAGTACCCGGTCAGGTTGGTGTCGACCACGGCCCGGAAGCCGTCCGGGCTCACCCGCCAGAACCCCTGCGGCTCGGTGATGAACCGCGGGTTGACCGTGCGCATGCCCAGCCCGGCGTTGTTGACCAGCAGGTCGAGACGGCCCAGCCGGCCGGCCGCGGCCTGGACCGCGGCCGACACGGACGCCTCGTCCCGGGTGTCCAGGCCCAGGCCGGACCCGCCGGGCAGGGTGGCGGCCACCTGTTCGGCGCGGGCCGCGTCCCGGCCGGTCAGCACGACGCTGGCCCCGGCGTGGGCCAGCGCGGACGCCATGGCCAGGCCCAGCCCGCTGGTCCCGCCGGTGAGCAGCACCCGCCGCGCGACGATCTCGGCCCCGGAATCCTCGCTGTCTGCCATGCCAGCATGCCTATCAGAGCGGACTGCGGGGCACCTGCCGGCCCGGACCGGCGGAACCAGTTAAATATCGATTAATAGACTCCTACCGGTCGAAACGCTCCAGGACATGGCTGAAGTCCCAGGTGTTCTGGGCCAGGCCTGAGCACGTGCTGGCGCCGACGGTGCCGGGGCAGCCGCCGTTGTCGCGCTGGATGGCCCAGATGGACAGCAGGGCCAGGCCGTGGCTGCGGGCGAAGTTCAGCACCTGCTGAGCGTCGGCCAGCTGGGTCACCTCGGTGCCGCCCGGGTAGTCGTCGATGCCGGGCATCAGCGTGATGCCTTCCAGCGCCCACCGCTGGGCCGAGCTGGCGTGCGGGTAGACCGACGCCAGCTGAGCGTGCGCGTTCTCAGCCGCGCTGAGGGCGTCGGTGCCCATGGCCAGCGGGCTCGGCTCGCTGGCCAGGTAGTAGTCGAAGGTCATGATGTTGACCACGTCGACCCGGGTGCCGGTGGCGGCCGCGTTCTGGAGCACGGCCAGGTCGGTCGCGGTCAGCCCGGTCGGCTCCACCGGCAGCGTGTACTGCACCTGCAGCGGCTGGTGCCGGCGCGCGGCCCAGTGCTCGACCAGCTTGAGGGCCTGGTTGCGGCGGGCGATGCCGGCCGTGTTGGTCAGCGAGTCGCCTTCCACGTCCATGTCGAGCCGGGTCACGTGGTAGGTCGTGATGACCGCCTTGTAGTCGGCGGCGATCGCGTTCACGTCCGGGCAGGAGTCGGCGATCTCGGTGTTGGTCGTGTCCGCGGTGTAGCCGCCGAAGCTCGGGATCACGTTGCCGCCCCGGCGCTGGAGGGACGCGATGTCGGTGCCGAACGTGTTGCCCGGTACCGGATCGGTGGCGTCGCCGTTCCAGGTCAACGCGCACGACCCGGCACTAGCGGTCTGGAGGAACGCGATCGTTTCGTACCGGGACCCGGATTGCTGGGCGCTGGTGGTGATGCTGCCGCTCAGCCACGACTCGTAGTAGGGCGCGTAGACCTGCCGGGGCCACGCTCGGTAGGGGGTCGCGGCGGCAGCCCTAGCGGTGGCCGGGGCTTGAGCCTGGACGGGGGCGGCGGTCTGGGCC
>CAXUJF010000647.1:0-3344 GCA_964250865.1 uncultured Streptosporangiaceae bacterium | reverse complement strand
CCTCAGGTCACAATATGAAAAAAACAGTGCAAGTGGCAGAAGTTCCCCAGACGGGGAGTGACTCGTTGATCACTAATATGCCATATTGGGGTTGTTCGCCCTTGCGTCGCGCACATTCAATGGAGGCGACATGACCCTGCCGCGAGCACATGCCCTCGCGGGCCGTACCCACGCCGTCGGGACCGACCCAGGTCATGGCCGGTCCGAACGGATCTGGGAACAGCGCCGGGCGCTGGGCCGGCGCCTGGCCGCCCTGCGTAGCCGGTCCGGCTTCAGCCAGTGGGAGTTCGCCCCGTTAACTGGGTACTCCCGCAGCACGCTGTCCGACGCCGAGCTGGGGCGGCACCGGCTGCGCCGGGAGTTCTGGCAGCGCTGCGACGACGCGCTCCGGGCCGATGGGGCCCTGACCGCAGCCTACGACCGGATCGAGGTCCAGGCCACGCAGGCTCGCCGGTCGGCCCACGTCCGGGCCCAGGCCGTCCGTGAGGAGCAGGCGTCGGCCCGGCTGCACGCGCTGCTGCCCGCCGTCGAGCCCATGGCCGACCCCGACTCGCCGCGCACCGTGGTGGAGCAGTGCCCGCACTGCCGTCAGCCCGTCACGGTCATCATCGTCCCGGCCCCCCGTGCCGCCAGCCCCGACCGAGCCCTCCCGGACCGGCACTGACCCCCGGTGTTGCGGCCGGCGCGGGGGAGCCTCGTGTCTAATGCCCGGGGGTGCCCCTTCGCCGTGTCCGGGATGGGCAAGACATCGGGGACCGCTTCTGGCGCGGAGTTAGACGTCTCACGATCGTAATAAAAGCCAAGTCATGACCGAAAACAGCCCTGATAGCCTGAAAAACGTATTTGATGTCTCCGTGCGGAGGAGCAAGCCGTGGCTGCTGCCCGCCGGGATAGCGGTCACCAGGAGGGGCTCGGCTGCTTGGTAGGGTTCGTCGCGTTTCTCGCGCTGCTCGCCTCCATATTCGGGTACTACGCCACGCTCTCGGAAGTCCAGTCCGCGTTCGACTTCGAGGCTTCGTCGATCACGCTGGTCGGCCTGCCCGGCACGACCGTCAAGTTCAGCCTGACCGGCACGTCCGTCGGCGCCTTCTGGGCCTCGAAGACTGGCCTGAGGCTGCAGCTAGCCGATCGCAATTCCGGGTTCAACGAGACGTTCGCCGTCACCCCGGCGCAGTCGCCTGGCTGGGCCGACAGCATAACGGTATGCGTGTCGGGTGCCTGCCCCGACGATTCCTATAGTGACGGGCAGTTCTCGGTGCCAGCCAGATTCACGATCCCCTCCTCTGTCGCCCAATCCGGGGACAGGACGCTGAGTGGCACCCTGGCCGGGGCACTTTCGTATCCCGAGAACCTCGGCGACGCATCCTTTGACAACGTGGATACCCAGGTGAGCATCCCGGTGGTCGTGCGGCTGGGAGCCGCCCCGGGTTCGGCCCATAAGCTCGCCGAGCTCGGCGTGCTGATTTCGGGCGGCGTGTTCGTCGTCTCGCTCATCGTCACCGTGAACCTGGGAAAACGGAACACTCAGCGCAGGCTTGCAGCCTCCCGGGAAAAGAACCCGAGCTCGGGGTAGCGCGCTGAAGTGCCTCGAGGCTGGCCCCCTCACAACAGCAAGAAGCAAGACAGCCGCGGCCGGGCTCATCGTTACCGTGTGCAGATTCTGTCGTCAGGGCAGCAGAACTTGACCACGATGCTGCCGGCCGGCCTCGGAGTTGCTGCGCCAACCCCGTCGCGAGCGGCAAGTGCAACTTCGGATGCAACTTTCAATGAAAATTCCTGCCGGAGTTTGTGCCGGGCCTTATCGACAGCGGTGTCGGCAGCTGATTGTTGCTGCCATGTCTAAGTTGTCGTGGAGGCCGGCGCCCCGGGTGGCCGTGCTGATTGCCGCGCTGGCCGCGATCACCGCGGCCGGATGCGCGTCCGGCGCGGCGGCCGAGAAGCCGCCGTCGGCCGGGCCGGAGAAGCCGAACCTGGTCATCGCGGCGGTGCCCACGGCCTCGTCGGCCGGGGTCTACGTGGCCCAGCGGGACGGGCTGTTCCGCCGGGCCGGGCTGAACGTCAAGATCGTCAACATCTCGGCCGGGGCCAACGTCACCCCCGAACTACGCAGCGGCCGCATCGACGTGGTCAACGGCGCCTACGCCGGCTTCATCCAGGCTCAGGTGCACAACGCGGCCCAGTTCCACATCCTGGCCGACGGTTACGCGGGTGCACCGAACGTGGATGAGGTGGTGGTGCTGCCCGGGTCCGGAATCACGACCGTTAAGCAGCTGGAAGGCAAGACGATCGCGGTGAACGCGCTCGGCAGCGTCGCCCAGCTGCTGGTGTCGTCGGCGCTGGCCGCCCAGGGCGTGCCCGCGTCCAAGGTGCACTTCGTGGCCGTGGGCTTCCCGGCCATGCCGGCCGCCCTGAAGGCCCATCACATCGACGCCGCCTACCTGCCCGAGCCGTACCTGAGCCAGGCCGAGGAGCAGACCGGCGGCGAGGACGTGCTCGACGTCAATCAGGGTGCCACCCAGGACTTCCCGATCGACGGTTTCGCCGCCACCGTCCAGTGGTGCCGCAAGTACCCCAAGACCGCGGCCGCCGTGGCCCGGGCCCTGGACGAGGGCCAGGCCCTGGCCGACACCGACCGGCCGCTGGTGGAGAAGGCGCTCACCCGCTACACCACGATCACCAAGCAGATCGCGGCGATCATGTCGCTGGGGAACTTCCCGGCCACCGTCGACACGGTCCGCCTGCAGCGGGTTCCGGACCTCATGCAGAGCTTCGGCCTGCTCAAGCAGCACTTCAACATCAGCGTCATGACCAGACCGACAGGGAGCTGAGATGAGCGATCGGACGTTCCAGTGAGGGCCGGCTCCGGCCCGCACGCGGTCCAGGCCCGGGCTGAGGCCGGCGCCGAGTCACTGCTGCAGATGCGACGGGCCCTGGGCCGGCAGCTGGCCGCGATGCGGAACCGGGCCGGGCTCAGCCAGTGGGATCTGGCCCCGCTGACCGGCTACTCGCGCAGCACGCTGTCCGACGCCGAGCTCGGCCGGCACCGGCTGCGCCGCGAGTTCTGGCTGCGCTGCGACGGGCTGCTCCAGGGTGAGGGCCGGCTGGTGGCGTCCTACGACCAGATCGAGAGCGCCGGCGCGGTCCTGCGGCAGCAGTCCGGCCGCACCGCGCAACAGGCCCGCGACCAGCTCGTGTCGGCGCGCCTGCGGGCCGTCCGCCCGTTCCCCGACCCGGTTCCAGCCCCGCCAGCTCCAGCCCCGCCGGTTCCGGCCCCGCCAATACCGGCCCACCCGCAGCCGCACACCGGCTCCCGGGTCGCGATGGAGGCGTGCCCGCACTGCCAG
>CAXUJF010000646.1:0-3360 GCA_964250865.1 uncultured Streptosporangiaceae bacterium | reverse complement strand
GTAGAAGCCGATGCGGCGGGAGCCGATGCGGCGGAGCCGGCGCGGCGGGGTGAGGCCGGGGCGCCTGGTCCCGGATCAGGTCAGGATGGCGGCGGATCGTCGGGCAGTTCCAGATCGCTCTTGGCCAGCTCCTCGATGTTCACGTCCTTGAACGTCACGACCCGGACGTTCTTCACGAAACGGGCGGGACGGTACATATCCCAGACCCACGCGTCCCGCATGGTGACTTCGAAGAAGACCTCGCCGTTGTCGGAGCTGCGCACGTTGAGCTGAACCTCGTTGGTCAGGTAGAAGCGCCGCTCAGTCTCTACGACATGGCTGAAGAGGCCCACGACGTCGCGATACTCGCGATAAAGCTGCAGCTCCATCTCGGCTTCGTACTTCTCGAGATCTTCTGCGCTCATGGCAACCCCTCCGATCGGCCGGTAAGGCGCTCGGCCCGCCGTGCGCTCATCCGGCTGTCCGCAAGGACAGTGTCCCTCATTTAGTCTGCGTTCCGTGCCTCACCCACGGTTACCTCTTCTGCCACCAGGTCTGCCCACGGACCGGGGGGTTCAGTACTGTCTACGCCAGGTTCAATGACATCGGCGCCGTCGGCCAGGCCCTCGTCCGCCAGCGCCGCACCGTCCTGCCACCCGGTGGCCCAGCGGCGGTTGGCCTGCAGCACGTTGGTGTAGGAATACCGGTGCTCCGGGCACGGGCCCCAGGCGCACAGGGCGGCCATGTGCTCCGGCGTGGAGTAGCCCTTGTGCCGGGCGAACCCGTAGCAGGGGTAGGACCCGTCCAGCTCGACCATCATGCGGTCCCTGGTCACCTTGGCCACGATCGACGCGGCCGCCACCGAGGCGGTGACCTGGTCACCCTTCCAGACGGCCAGGGCGGGCGTGCCGAGCCCGCGCACCGGGAAGCCGTCGGTGAGCACGTAACCGGGCCGCTGGCGCAACCCGGCCAGGGCGCGGCGCATGCCGGCCACGTTGGACACGTGCAGCCCGCGGGAGTCGACCTCCTGGGCCGGGATGGTCAGCGCGTTCCAGTCCAGGGCCCAGCGCATGATGTCGCGGTAGGCGTCCTCGCGCTCCTCCGGCGTGAGCAGCTTGGAGTCGGCCAGCCCGGGCATCCGGCGGATCGTGGCGTTGTCCAGGACCACGGCGGCGATCACGAGCGGCCCGGCGCAGGCGCCGCGGCCCGCCTCATCGACTCCGGCGACCGGAGCCAGGCCCGCGCGGGCGAGGACGTTCTCGTACGCGGCCAGCCCGGCATTACGCCGGGGCGTGTGGCCGGTATGCCGCCATCGGGCCCATTCCGGGCGGCCAACGACCGGCTTGCTGGAGGGGCGAACCATGACAATCGAAGGCTACGCCAGATCCCCGACAGAAGAGGGCGTTAGGGGCCGTTCAGCTTGGGCTGGTTGAACGTGGCGGGCACGCTGATCAGGCCAGACTGGCTGACCGGCCAGATCTTGATAAACGCGCGGCCGACAACGGCGCTCTTCGGGATGGCGCCATCGCCGGGGAAGCCGAACTGGTGCCCGCGGGAGTCGTAGGAGACGTCACGGTGGTCGCCCATGACCCACAGGCTGCCGGCCGGGACGGTGACGCTGAACCGGGTCTGCGACGGCGGGTTCCCCGGATACAGGTACGACTTCTCATTCAGGGCTACGCCGTTGACCGTGACCCGGCCCTGGGCGTCACAGCAGGCCACCTTGTCGCCGGGCAGGCCGATGACGCGCTTGATGAAGTCGTTCTGGCTCTTGGCGAAGCCGAACATGGAGGCCACGCTCTGGCCGAACCGGGAGAAGAAGTTGGTACTGGCCGGGGTCACCCCGGGGTCCCAGGTGCCGTCGCCGGAGAACACCACGATGTCGCCGCGGTGGACATTGCCGAACTCGAAGCTCAGCTTGTCGACCAGTACCCGGTCGCCGATGGCCAGGGAGTTCTGCATCGAGCCGGACGGGATGTAGAACGCCTGAATGGCGTAGGTCTTGATGACCAGCGTCAGGAACAGCGCGACGACGATCAGGACCGGCAGTTCTTTCCAGAACGACCGGTCCTTCTTCCTCTTCCGCGCGGTCTTCGCGGGCGCAGGTGATTTGGCCTCGGCCTCGTTCATCCGTGCGCCTCCCGCGTCCCCGGTCGCCTCGCCGGCAGGCTGTTCACCAGCCGGCTCATCCCGGCTGCCCTGCGTCTGCGTCACAGGCGGGTCGCCGTCGCCGTCGTCCGTCATCGGTTCGAGCCTAGCGTCATCGGTTGGTGACGGAAGTGGTATCTGTGCTCACTCTGAATTACTTCAGGCACGTCAAACCCCCTCGCCTACGGGCGAACCGCGGCATAGCGGGCTAGCTCAGCTCGCGGTGGTCTCGCGACGCTCGCGGATACGGGCGGCCTTACCGCGCAGCTCACGCAGGTAGTAGAGCTTGGCCCGGCGGACCTTGCCGCGGGTCACGGTCTCGATTCGCTCGATCGACGGGCTGTGCACCGGGAAGGTGCGCTCAACGCCGACGCCGTAGCTGATCTTCCGCACGGTGAAGGTCTCGCGGACGCCGCCGCCCTGACGCCGGATCACCACGCCCTGGAAGACCTGGATCCGGGAGCGGTTACCCTCCTTGACCCGCACGTGGACGCGGAGCGTGTCCCCGGGGCGGAAGTCCGGAACATCGTCCCGGAGCTGGGCCTGCTCGAGTTCGGCGATAGCGGTGTGCATGGCAGCGATTCCTCAGTACTCATCGGATCAGTGCTGATTATTAGGCTGATCGGCTTAAGGCGTGTGCGGGGCACAGCAGCGCGGGCCCGGAAACGGGCCTCGGCGCCGACGGAAGCACACGGCGAATCTCAGTGTGCCACATCTTGGGACCAGGCTGGTAAGCGAGCGGCTTCTTCGGGGCCCGATCCAGTCGAGCGGACCACGCCGGACAGGCCCATGGCCGACAGTACCTGCCAGTCCCGGCGGCTCAGCGCGGCCGGGTCGGCGGCGGCACGGAAGATCAGGTCGGGCCGGTTGGCCGCGGTGCGCAACAGGGCCGCATCCCGCCGCCAGCGGGCGATGGCCGCGTGGTCGCCCGACAGCAGCACCTCCGGCACCTCACGCCCGCGCCAGATCCGAGGCCGGGTGTAAACCGGGCCCTCGAGCAGCCCGGCCATGCTGGCCTCGTCGTCGCCGGGCCAGCCGCCGGCACCGCCGCCGGACGGGCCGCCGAACGAGCCCAGGGCGGGCACCAGGGCACCGGGCGGCTCCGCGGGCACCGGGCCGTCCTCGGCGGACGGGCCGCCGAACGAGTCGTCGCTGGCCGCCCCCGGGTTGCCGCGCCCCCCCGGCCGCAGCCGGGAGATGGCCTCCCCCATGACCCCCACCCCCGCGTCCCCC
>CAXUJF010000645.1:0-3364 GCA_964250865.1 uncultured Streptosporangiaceae bacterium | reverse complement strand
TGTAAAAAATCTCCGTGCCGTCCGCCGTGGTGATGGTGGGCATGTGGTGTCCTTCCCCGGTAGTGGACTAGCTGCTGGGTGTCGATCAAGCTGGGCGCCGCCCGCGTACGTCAGGCTAACTGGGGTGAATGACCGTCAAATGAACGCGACGGAGCCCCTGGCGCGGGACTTCTCACCGACGATGAGTGATTACGGTCGGCACCGCGCTCGCCTGCGGAAATTCACCCCGTAACGTACGATTTCATTGTTTCCGGGCATCCGTAAAGATGATGGGGGCTCCTTGGGGCACCGTTTGGCTAGCCCCCGAGGAGAGCGTATGGATCGTCCCCCGGACGGCGGCAGACCGGCCGCGGTGCCGCCCATTGGGCCAACACCAGGGCCAACACCAGGGCCGGCCACAGGGCCGGCCGGAGACAGCCGGACCAGTCTGTCGTCGCCCGCGCGGCTCGAGGCCCTGCGCAAGGCCGGCCTGTCGGCCGAGACGGATGAGGGGATGGAGCGCTTCGCCCGGCTGGTGGCCGGACGGCTGCGGGTGCCGGTCGCGCTGGTATCGCTGGTCGAGGCGGACCGCCAGGTGTTCCCGGGCATGGTCGGGCTGGCCGAGCCGTGGGCCACCCGCCGCCAGACCCCGCTGTCCCATTCGCTCTGCCAGCACGTGGTGGCGACCGGTCGCCCGCTGGTTCTGGCCGACGCCCGCTCCGACGATCGCACCTGCACCAGCCTGGCCATCGGTGACCTCGAGGTGGTGGCCTACGCCGGGATGCCGCTGACCGACAGTGACGGTCATGTGCTCGGCTCGCTGTGCGCCATCGATACCGAGCCCCGGGAGTGGTCGGACCAGGAACTGGCCGAACTGGCCGACCTCACCGAGGCCTGCGGTACAGAACTACGGCTCAGGATCGCCACGTACGTGGCCCAGCAGGCCCAGCGCCAGGCCGAGGCGGCCCAGAACGCGGCCGAGCGCTTCAACGCCGAGGCCCGGACCTACGCCGGGCAGGCGCGGCTGGCCCTGGAGCGCTCGGAACTCATGCTCCGGGCGGCGGAGGACATGGCCGATACCGCCAGCTTGACCGACGTCCGGGAGAAGCTACGCGATCTGGTCAGCGGTGACCTCAAGCCCGCCTACGTCGGGCTGGCCCTGCTGGAGGGCCGCGAGCTGCGGCGGATCCCAGACCCGGCGGCCTGCTACCCGGTGGAGATGATGACGCCGGCCTTCAGCCTGTTCGAAAACTGGCCCAGCAGTCTGGCTGTCCGGGAACGCCGGACCGTGGTGGTGACCGACCGGGATGCCCTGCAGGCTCAGTTCGGGCCGGAGGCGACGGCCGCGTTCGACGCGGGCGACCTCAGTTCAGCGGTGTGCGTGCCGCTGCCAGGGACCACCCGCGTGCAGGGCGTCCTGATCCTGGGCTGGGACCGCCCGCACCTGGCCGACGTGACCGAGCGCGCCATCCTGACCGCGATCGCGGGCTACGCCGCCCTGGCGGTCGAGCGGGCCCTGTACCTCGACGAGCGCATCACCGTGGCGCACCAGCTGCAGAACGCGATGCTGTCGGAACTACCCGAACCACCGGGACTTCAGCTGGCGGCGCTGTACCGGCCCGCGGCCGTCAGTGACCTGGTCGGCGGAGACTGGTTCGACGCCCACCCGTTCATCAGGACGCCGGTCGCCGCGACCGGGACCGGCCAGCTCCCGTACCCGATCGCGCTCACGGTGGGCGATATCACCGGCCACGACATGCGCGCGGCCACGATCATGGGCCAGGTGCGCAGCATGCTGCGCCAGGCCGACCTCGACCTGCACCAGCAGGGACCGGCCCAGATCCTGACCGCGGTCGAAGATGCCAGCTACACCCTGTCCCTGGACGCCACCGGGACGCTGATCCACGCCCACCTGAGCCCGCTCGACAGTGCTGGCAGTAATACTGCCGATAGCCACAGGGCCGGCCGCTGGAGCCTGACCTGGACCAACGCCGGGCACCCGCCGATGCTGCTGGCCGGCCCCGGCGGCCAGGTCGAGCGCCTGGCCGAGCACGGGGTCCTGATGTGGCCGGGCGCGAAACGCCTGCCCCGTATCGACCAGCAGCGGATCCTGCTCCCCGGTAGCACCCTGCTGCTCTACACCGACGGCCTCATCGAGCAACGTGGCCACAGCCTGGACGACGCCATCGACCGCGCCGCCGCCATCCTGTCGGCCGGCTCCGCCGGCCAGCCCCTGCCCGACCTGGTCCGCCAGCTCACCAGCGAAATCGCCAGCCCCGCCGCCCACGACGACCTGGCCCTGCTCGCCGTCCGCATCACCGCTCCCGCCGAGGCCGGCTGAGCAGCGGCCGGCCCACCCGCGCTTTAGGTGCGGCTTCAGGTTCCGTAGTGGTAGCGGCAGGCAGCGATGCGGATCTCCGGCTCGGCGATCTTGTAGATGAGCCGGTGCTCGTCGCTGATGCGCCGCGACCAGTAGCCGTGGAACCCGTGCTTGAGCGGCTCGGGCTTACCGATCCCCTCGTTGCCGTTGCGCTCGATGTCCTTGATCAGCGTGTTGATCCGCTTCAGAATCTTCCGGTCCTGGGTCTGCCACCAGAGGTAGTCCTCCCAGGCGCTTTCGTCCCAGACCAGCTTCATTCAGCCAGATCCCGCTGGGTCCCCCCGCCGTGCTCGAGCCGGTCGATCGAGGCCAGCAACCGCCGGGCATTTTCCGGGCTCCTGAGCAGGTAGGCGGTCTCCTTCAGCGACTCATAGTCGTCCAGCGCGACGATGACCACCGGGTCGTGACCAGCTCGCGTGATGATGACTTCCTCACGGTCGTCCACGACCGCGTTGAGCGTCTCCGCGTACTTCGCCCGCGATTCCGAATACGTCATGGTCTTCATCGGCCACCTCCTCACGTACAGGAAATTGTACGTCTCCGATCGGGCGTCAGCAAACGCCCAGCACGAAGGCTTCCCAGGTTTTGTGGCCTGCCGAAGGGCCACGTTTCTGGAGCTCCCTGGCATGATGCCGTCAGCCCCGTACGGGCAGGGTCTCCCGTACCGTAGACTGTTCCGGCACCAGCGCTCGTAGCTCAACGGATAGAGCACTTGACTACGGATCAAGAGGTTGGGGGTTCGAGTCCCTCCGAGCGCGCTAGGTATCTGCAGGCCAAGGCCTTGATCATCATTTTGGGGGACCGCTCCGGCGAGCTGAGTTAGGCCGGTCTCTCACAATTTCTCACAAGCGCTAGTGCCGCGACCGGCAACGTTGGCCTCGTGGGATAGTTCCTGCTACGGGCCGCACGGCGTGCAGATCGCCGATTACGCGCTGCTGTGAGCGGCCTTGGGGTCATCAGTGCGACGACTCGCAGATCAGCCTGTTCCGGCTTTCCCGGGAAGGC
>CAXUJF010000644.1:0-3372 GCA_964250865.1 uncultured Streptosporangiaceae bacterium | reverse complement strand
GTCTGAAGATCGAGATGGGCGGGAACGGTGGTGAAGATTATCCATGACCTCGGGTGAACCGGCCAGGGGACGTGCGCGTCCTACATCTGTGACCGAGACCCTTGTGGCCGGCGCGATGGTGGGTGCGGCACCCGAGAAGCTGGATATGACGGCCGATGAGGCAGTGACCCAGCTCTACAGCAACCACTACCGATCGCTGGTCCGGCTGGCTGGCCTGCTGGTGCGGGACGAGCCGACGGCCGAAGAAGTGGTGCAGGAGTGCTTTATCGCCATGCACGACGGCTGGCGGCGGCTCCGGGAGGAAGACAAGGCGCTTTCCTACCTGAAGCAGGCCGTGGTGAACCGGTCCCGGTCGGTGCTGCGGCACCGCAGCGTGGTAGACCGCAACGCGCCCAAACCAGCGCCGGACATGCCGAGCGCCGAACAGGGCGCTATCACCTTGCTGGAACGCAGCGAGGTGATCTCCGCCCTGCGAGGCCTGCCGGACCGGCAACGGCAAGCCCTCGTCCTCCGCTACTATGCCGACCTGTCAGAAGCCCAGATCGCCGAGATGATGGGCATCAGCAAGGGTGCGGTCAAGAGCCACACCGCCCGGGGAATGTCCTCTCTGCGAGCGGTCCTGGAAAAGACTGCATGACCGGAGAACTATCTCAATGACCTCGTCCGACGACGACCTCTCCTGGCTCCTCCGGCGTGAACTGCACGCCGAGGCGGCCCGGCTGACGCCTGCGCAGGATGGCTTGGGCCAGATCCGCGGGCAACTGGGGTCGAGGTCGGCCTGGCACCACTTCGCGGGCAGCCTGCGGGTCGACGCGGAGCGCTACGGCCTGCACGCCCGCCATCTGGCGGCTGAGGCCGCGGACGCGGTCCTGCGGCTGCTGCGGTTCGCCTCGGGCCGGTCCGGCGGGGAACGGCACGGGTCCCGGCCGGCCATGGTGTGGCTGCGGCCGGTGGTGGCCCTGGCCGCGGTGTGCATCTTCGCCGGTACCGCGGCGGCGGTACCAGGGGTGCGGCACGCGATCACGAACATCGGCTCGTCCAATACCGGCAGCACCACGCGGCTGAACGGGTCCAGCGGCGGCAACGGCGCGGGTACCGGGCAGCGGATCAACAGCGGCGGCAACGGCGGCGGCAACGGCGCGCCGGGCCAGGGCAGCGGGACGAGCGTGAGCGCCAACCCGAACCCCAGCGCGACCTGCACCACCCAGGCCAAGGCGGTTCCGTCGGTCAAGCCGAGCGGGACCAAGTCCGGCAAGGCCACGGTGAAGCCGGCCGTGTCCCCGGCCACGAGCACCCCCGCGGGCACGCCGTCGGACTCGGCCACGCCGACACCGACGCCATCAGGCCCCACGGCATCGGACACGCCCGCGCCAGGTACGAGCGCACCGGTCAAGAACAGCGCCAGCGACAGCACGCACCTCAGCGCGGCCCGGCCCTGCCAGGGACCGACCCCGCCGCCGTCGGGAAAGGGCTCGGCCTCGGCCTCATCGGCCGGCGCCTCCCACCTGCCCGCGTTGCTGCCGACGCCGGCCGCGAGCCAGACTCCGGCCAGCACGCCCAGCACCGCGTCGGCCACGCCGTCCACCACGCCGACCACCTCGGACAGTGCTAGCAACAGCGGGGCCAGCAACAGCGGGGCCAGCAACAGCGGGGCCGGCAATAGCAGCGGCAGCAACAGCAGCACGAGCCGGTCCGGCTCATCCTGGAGCGGATGGCACCGGGGCGGCGGCCATGGCGGCCGGCACCACGCCCAGCAGCCGCCCCCCTCCGCCGCGACCTCTTCGGCCACCTCGTCTTGACCCGCCTGGTGTTACCAGCGGCCGGTGCGGCTCATCAGCACGGCGGCCGCCGCGGCGCCCGCGGTGGACGTGCGCAGCACGGACTCGCCGAGGCGGGCCGGATTAGCTCCGGCCGCGATGAACGCGGCCAGTTCGCCCGGGCTGACGCCACCTTCGGGGCCAACCACCAGGACCACGTCGCCGTGGCCGGGCAGGTCCAGCCGGGACAGCGCGGCCTCGGCCCCCGGCTCCAGCACCACGGCCGCTGCGGCGGCCGCGATCCGGGCGGCCACGTCGGCGGTGGAGGCTAGGCCGGTGACCTCCGGGATGCGGGACCGGCGGGCCTGCTTGGCCGCCTCACGGGCGGCTGAGCGCCAGCGGGCCAGTGCCTTGGCCGCCCGGTCACCGGCGGGCCAGCGGGCCACGCAGCGTTCGGCGGCCCAGGGCACGATCACGTCCACGCCGACCTCGGTCATCGTCTCGGTAGCCAGCTCGGCCCGGTCACCCTTGGGCAGCGCCTGCACGACCACGATCCGCGGCTCTGGGGCCGGTACCTCGCGCCGGGCCTGGACCCGCAGCTCGACGCGGCCCGCGCCGGCCTCGGTGCCCACGCACTCGGCGATCACCCCGGCGCCGTCGGCCACGTCCACGCGTTCGCCGGGCCGGATCCGGCGCACGGTGGCCGCGTGCCGCCCTTCCGCGCCGGTCAGCACGATCAGCGTGCCCTCGATGGCTGCGGTCAGATCAGCGCCGTCGGACAGGAAGACCGGCGCGGTCACCTAACGGCCGTTGAAGGCGTCGCGGAGCCGGGAGAAGAACCCGTGCTGCCCGGGCGAGAACTTGCCCGGAGGTGATTCCTCCCCGCGCAGCTTGGCCAGCTCGCGCAGCAGCTTCTCCTGCTCCGGGTCGAGCCGGGCCGGAGTCTCCACCGTCACGTGGATGATCAGGTCGCCGCGGCCCGAGCTGTTCAGGTGCTGCACGCCGTGGTTGTACAGCGGGATGACCTGGCCCGACTGGGTGCCCGGGCGGATGTCGATGTCGGCCGGGCCGTCCAGGCTGTCCACGCTGAGGGTGGCGCCGAGCGCGGCCGCGACCATCGGGATCGTGACCGTGCAGTGCAGGTCGTCGCCCTGGCGCTCGAAGATCGCGTGCGGCCGCTGGACGATCTCCAGGAACAGGTCACCGGGTGGGCCGCCACCCGGGCCGACCTCGCCCTCGCCGGCCAGCTGGATGTGGGTGCCGTCCTCGACCCCGGCCGGGATGCGGACCTTGATCGTCCGGCGGGTGCGGACCCGCCCGTCCCCGTCACACTCCGGGCAGGGGCGGGGCAGCAGCGTGCCGTAGCCGCCGCAGCGCGGGCAGGGCCGGGACGTCACGACCTGGCCCAGGAACGAGCGGGCCACCTGGCTGACCTCACCCCGGCCACCACAGACGTCACAGGTCTCTGGGTGCGTGCCGGGCGCGGTGCCCTCACCGGAACAGGTCGGGCAGACCACCGCGGTGTCCACGGTGAGCTCCCGGGTCGCGCCGAACGCGCACTCGGACAGGTCCAGCTCGACCCGGATCGTGGCGTTGCGGCCGCGGCGGGCCCGGC
>CAXUJF010000643.1:0-3374 GCA_964250865.1 uncultured Streptosporangiaceae bacterium | reverse complement strand
GATGTGGACGTGGCGGGCGCGGAAGCGTTCCAGGCGGTGGTCGTCGTGCCGGCTGCGGGTGAGCACGCGGTAGCCGACGCGGGCCCAGCCGGCCAGGCTGGACGGGGCCAGGATGCCGACGTCCAGCAGGCCGTCGTCGGGGCGGGCATCCGGCAGCAGCGGGAAGCCGCCCGGCAGCAGCCCGGCGTTGCCGACCACCACACAGCGGGCCGCCCGGAGCAGGGGCGGGCCGCCGTCGAGCCGGACGGTGAACTCACTCGGCGGTCCGTGCAGGTGGGCCAGGCCCGCGTGGGCGTAGGCGACCCAGCCCAGCCGCAGTTTGAGCAGCCCCTGCGTCGCCTCCACCACCGCGGCGTCCAAGCCGATGCCGGCCATCGCCGCGAACGGGGCGCCGTCCGCGACGCCCAGGTCGAGCATGGTCTCGTGGTCGCCGAAGCCGGTGGCCAGCGCCGCGCTGAGCCGCCGCGGGATCCGCAGCGCCTTGGCCGCCAGGTTGGCGGTGCCGCGTGGCACGATGGCCAGCCGTACCCCGCTCCCGGCCAAAACGCTGGCGCAGGCCCGGACCGTGCCGTCGCCGCCGACCGCGAAGATTAGTTCCGCGCCGGCGTTGACCGCGTGCCGGACCAGACCCTCACCGTGCTCCTCATGGGTGGTAGGTAGGAACAACGGGGCCCAGCCCCGGGACAGCGCGGCGGCCCGGCAGGAGTGCGCGAACCTGTCCGGGTTCTGCACCCGGGTGCGGTTGATGATGAACGCGACGGTAGGGCTGATCTCCGGATCGCCCGGCGCGAGCTGCGGCGCGGCCTGAGCCGGCGTGAGTGCTCGCGGCATACTCCGATACTACGGAGAGCCCCCGGTCAGCCGCGCTTGGCCTCGCGCTGGAACACGGTCACGAACTCCCGGCAGAAGGCCGGCAGGTCGTCCGGCTTGCGGCTGGAGACCAGCACGTTCGGCCCGTCGGCGCACACCTGGACCTCCTGGTCGACCCAGGTGCCGCCCGCGTTGCGGATGTCGGTCTGCAGGCTCGGCCACGAGGTCAGCGTGCGCCCGCGCACCACGTCCGCCTCGACCAGCGTCCACGGCCCGTGACAGATCACCGCGACCGGCTTGCCCGCCGCGACCAGAGACTGCAGGAACTTGACCGCGGCCGGGACCGTCCGCAGGTTGTCCGGGTTGGCCACCCCACCCGGCAGCACCACCGCGTCGTAGTCGTCCGGATTGACCTGTTCGACCGGGTGCTGCACCGGGAACGTGTCCGCCTTGTCCAGGTGGTTGAACGCCTGCACGTGGCCCGCTTCGGGGGCCAGCAGCTCCGGCGTGCCTCCCGCGTCGGCGACGGCCTGCCACGGCGTGGTCAGCTCCACCTGCTCCACGCCCTCGTTGGCGGTCAGGAACGCTACCCGCAGGCCGGTCAGTTCATCAGCCATGATGCTTCGTCCTCCTCGCTCGGCGTCTGACCTTCCCGCCGAGCGCCACTCCTAACCGCCTGCCCGCCTACTGCAGGGGGATGAGGGTGCGGTCGCCTTCCGGGCGGGGGCCGAAGATGCGGCGGTCGGCCTCGGTGAGGCGCAGGTCGTTGATGCTGGCCTCGCGCCGGGCCATCAGGCCGGCCTCGTCGAACTCCCACAGCTCGTTGCCGTAACTGCGCCACCATTGGCCGTCGTGGTCGTGGCTTTCGTACTGGAAACGGACGGCGATGTGGCTGCCGTCGAAGGCCCACAGTTCCTTGCGCAGGGCGTAGTCCAGCTCACGCTCCCACTTGGCCGTCAGGAACGCCACGATCTCGTCCCGGCCGGTGACGAACGAGTCGCGGTTCCGCCACACCGAGTCCTTGGTGTAAGCCAGCGATACCCGCTCGGGGTCGCGGGTGTTCCAGGCGTTCTCAGCGGCCTGGACCTTCTGCCGCGCGGTCTCCTCGGTGAACGGCGGCAACGGCGGACGGGTCATGAACACTCCTTGAGTCAGGGTCAGCGGGGCGACCGGAGGCGGGGCGACGGGAGAAGATCCGGGTCACCAGGCGCCAGCCCAGCAGGAACAGGCCCAGGAAGCACAGCGCGACGATGATGAATGAGACCGCGGTGCCCTGGCCGGCCACGACCCGCAGCACCATGCCCACCGCCACCGTGCCGAGCCAGGCCGCGACCCCGGACGGCACCAGGGCGGCCGGCCGCCGCCACCCCCTGGCCACCAGCCAGCCGGCGCCCAGCCCAGCCAGGAACGGCCAGGCCGTGCTGGCCACCCCGGGCACGGTCTCGCCGTCGTGGTGGTTGGCCCGGCCGATGACCACGAACACCAGCACCACGGCCACGTCCAGCACCGCGGCCCGTATCGCGCCCCGCGTCCCGGTCATGACACCAGGTTGGGCGGGTCCTGGCCGGCCGCGAACGCGCCGATCTGCTCCGCCGCCACCCGCCAGGCCCGATCCGTCATGCCGGCCGTGTTACCCCCCACGTGGGGGAAGATCAGCACGCCGGGCGCGTCCCACAGCGGGTGATCGGGCGGCAGCGGCTCCGGGTCGGTCACGTCCAGCACGGCCCGCAGCCGCCCCGCGGTCAGCTCGGACAGCAGCGCGTCGGTGTCTACCACCGGGCCACGAGCCACGTTGACCAGCACCGCCTGGTCCGGCATCCGGGCCAGGAACGCCGCGTCGGCCAGGTGCCGGGTCTGATCGTTGTACGGAACCATCAGCACCACCGCGTCGTGCCCGCCCAGCAGCGCCGGTACCTCGTCAAACGACCGCACCCCGGCCCGGGCCGACCGCCCGACCAGCGTCACCGTCGCGCCGAACGGTTCCAGCTGCGACCGCAGGCTCTGGGCCAGGTCACCTGCGCCGAGCACCAGGACGCGCTTGCCGTCCAGCGTCTCGGTCGGGTGCTGATCCCACCGGTGCCCGGCCTGGCTGGCCAGGAACTGCGGCACTTCGCGGTACACGGCCAGCAGCCCGGTCGTGGCCAGCTCCGCGGTGGACCCGCCGTGTGCGCCCCGCGCGTTGGACAGCAGCACACCGTCTGGCAGCTTGCCCTCCCACAGCTCAACGCCCGCGCTGAGCGTCTGGACCAGCCGCAGTTTCGGCAGCTCGCGCATGGCCGCCAGCAGGCGGTCGGCCGTGCGGGCCGCGGGTGGCACCACCAGGACCTCGGCCGACGACGCCTGTTCCGGCCACTCGCGGTCCGGGTCATAGACGACCGGCTCGGCCCACTCCTGCCGGGCCAGTGCCGCCCGACCGGTCTCGCCGGGCACCAGGACCGTCACCGTCATGCGTCCACCTTCCGCTCGCCTCGCGTCCGTCCACCAGGATGCCAGGGCCGCCCGGCTGGCGTCCGGGCCCAGCGGCGGGCTCAGCGGCGGGCTCAGTGGCCGGGCTCAGCGGCCCG
>CAXUJF010000642.1:0-3377 GCA_964250865.1 uncultured Streptosporangiaceae bacterium | reverse complement strand
CCCCGGCACCGGCCCGGCCCCGGAACTGTCGGTGTGGCCGACCGCCCAGCAAGATTCCCGCACCCAGCGGCGCGGCCGGTACCTGCCCGAGTCGACCGCGCATCCGGCCAAGATGCTGCCCGCGATCGCCGCCACCGCGATCGCCCGCTATACCAAGCCGGGTGACCTGGTCGCGGACCCGATGTGCGGGATCGGCACCACCCTGGTCGAGGCGGTCCACCAGGGCCGCGACGGCCTCGGCTTCGAGTACGAGGACCGCTGGGCCACCCTGGCCGCCGCCAACGTGGCTCACGCCCGACGCCAGGGCGCGGCCAGGACGGCCGAGGTGATCTGTGGCGACGCCCGGCAGCTGCCGCAGCTGCTCCCGGAAGGCACGGCCGGGCGGGCCGCGCTGGTCATCACCTCACCGCCCTACGGCCCGTCTGTCCACGGCCAGGTCCTGGCCGAGCAGCGCCGGGGCACCGAAGGCGGGGTCCGCAAGTACGACAACCGCTACGGCCAGGACCCGGCCAACCTCGCTCACCAGGGGCTGGATGAGCTGCTGGCCGGGTTCACCCAGATTCTGGCCGGTTGCGCCGTGCTGCTGCGGCCCGGCGGCCTGGTAGTGGTCACCGCCCGGCCCTGGCGCCACCATGGCGAGCTGGTCGACCTGCCCGCCGCCGTCATCACCGCCGGGACCCGCGCGGGCCTGGTCCCGGTCGCCCGCTGCGTCGCGCTGATCGCCGGGCTGCGCGACGGGCGGATTGTCGCCCGCCCGTCGTTCTTCCAGCTCGACAACCTGCGCCGCGCCCGCCGCGGCGGTCAGCCCTGGCACCTGATTGCGCACGAGGACGTGCTGATTTTCCGCAACCCCGGCTTCCCCGCGAGTTCCGCCACCGCCCGCCCGTCACTCGCGCACGGGGCGCAGCAGCAGCACGCCTGGCCGGCTCCCGGCCAGGGAGAACCGGCCGCATGAGCATCGTACTCGCGCAGCAGCCGGCAGGCCCGCCACCGGACGGGCCGCTGACCGCCGGCAGCCTGTGCAGCGGGTACGGCGGCCTGGACCTCGCCGTGACCGCCGTGACCGGCGCCCGGCTGACATGGGTGGCCGAGACCGACCGCTACGCCGCCGGCGTCCTGAAGCACCACTGGGCCGGCGTGCCGAACCTCGGCGACGTCACCGCCCTGGACTGGGCAAAGGTGCCGCCCGTCGACCTGGTCAGCGCCGGCTGGCCGTGCCAGGACATCAGCTACGCCGGCCCTGGGGCCGGCATCGCGGAAGGGAATCTCAGTGATCGTGTCAAGCCGCGGTGGCGGTTACCTTCGAGGGCGGGAGCGGGCTGTAGACCCGGTTGTCGCGCAGCAGAGCCCACAGGACGTCGACCAGGCGCCGGGCCAGAGCGAGTAGGGCCTGGGTATGGACCTTGTTCTCGTCGCGTTTGCGCTGGTAGAAGGACTTAGAGGGGCCGTCAGGGCGGATGCTGGACAGCGCCATCATGTAGAAGACCTGCCGCAGCGGGCGGTGGAAGCGCTTGGGCCGGTGGTTGTTGCCGGTGACGCGCCCGGAGTCCCTTGGAACGGGCACGAGGCCGGCGTAGGAGGCCAGGCGGCCGGCGCTGGCGAAGGCTTCCAGGGGACGGCCGTCGGTGGCGGCCAGGAACTGGGCGCCCAGGATGGGGCCCATGCCGGGCAGGCTCTCGATGATGCGGGCCTGGGGATGGTCGCGGAACCGGGTGGTGATGAGCTTGTCGGTGTCCTTGACCTCCCGGTCGGTATCAAGAAGCTGGCGGGCCAGCTTCTTGACCAGCATCGCCGTGGTGGCCTCGCCGGGCAGCGCGGCGTCCTGCTGCCGCGCGGCCTGGACGGCCTTGGCGGCCATGGCGTCGATGCCCTTGGCCCAGGCTCCGTGCTCGCGCAGGTAAGAGGCGAGGGCCTCCGGGCCGGCCGCGCGGGTCTCCGCCGGGGTGCAGTACCCGGTGAGCAGGATCAGGGCCGAGCGGGTGGAGTAGTCGAAGCTGGCTTCCAGTGCGGGGAAGATGCAGGTCAGCAGGTCGCGGAGCCGGTTGACGCCGCGGACCCAGTCGGCCATGACGTCGGCCCGGTAGGAGGTCAGCCGGGTCAGCTCGACCACCAGCTCGTCGGTAACGGCCAGTTCGGTCAGGTCACCGCGCATCCGGGCGGTGTCGGCGATGACCCGCGCGTCTTTCGCGTCGGTCTTGCCCTCGCCCCGGAACACCCCGGACATGCCGTGCACGACCCGGCCCGGCACGTAGCGGACCTTCTGGCCGGCCGACAGCAGGACCGCGAGCAGCAGCGCGGCGGCCGGGCTGACCAGGTCAACCGCCCAGCGCACCTCAGTCCCGGACCTGGCCGCGCGGGCAACCAGCTCCTCGATCTGCCGCTGGTCGTTGGCCACCTTGACCGACCACAGCCGCTTACCGCCGGCGTCGACCGCCGCCGCGTGATGGCTGGCCTTGCCGGCATCGATCCCGATCCACACCACATCCGCGGCCGTCACCCGGGCCACCTTCCCGTTCTCGCAGGTAAAGCCCAAGGACAACCCCGCCATCGGGTCCCTAAACAGCGACGGCTCGCATCAGATCTCAGTCAGAGGCCGGGGCGTCCAGGGCAACAGGGCGGCCATTCCTTTCAAGCCAAGACATCGGCAACCCGCAATCAGCCACACCCCATCACCCTGGGCATCCAGAGCTAATTCCTTTCACTCCAGACACTTCGATCTTAGGGACACGCAGTGGCCTCTGGATCGCTATCGCCGACGGACTTGGCCGTCTTCGACCCAGTTACGTCTTCCTGGAGAACGTCGCCGCGCTCCGGACGCGCGGCCTCGGACGAGTCCTCGGTGACCTGGCCGCGCTCGGGTATGACGCGCAGTGGACGTGCCTTCGCGCTGCGGACGCCGGAGCCCCGCACCGCCGCGACCGCATCCTCATCCTCGGGGTCCGGCCCGGAACCGCCTCAAGGCTCGCGGCTGCTGCCGACGCCAGCCGCCGGGAACTTCGACGACGGGGAGGCGACCGAGTCCTGGCCGGCCCGGCGGGACCGGCAGAAGCAGCCCGGCCGTAACGGCAACGGCATGGGCACGCCGCTCACCGTCGCGGTCGCCCTGCTGCCGACCCCGATGGCCGGCGACTTCGGCGCGGACAAGGATCCCGGGCCAGTGCGGCCCTCCGGGGCCAAACGCCAGACCGGGCTGCCGGACGTGATCATCCACCGCCTCGCCGCCCACGGCGGCCAGGCTGGAACGGGCGGACCTGGCGTCGGCCGGCTGCTGCCCACCCCGGACACCGGCTGCTCGCCCAACGGCCACGGCCGGCGGGGCGGCCGGCCCGGCAACGGGCACCAGAGCGGCCAGGGCCTCGACGTTGGGCCGCATCTCG
>CAXUJF010000641.1:0-3395 GCA_964250865.1 uncultured Streptosporangiaceae bacterium | reverse complement strand
GGAGATGGAGCGGGTGCCGGCGGGCGTCTGGGCTGAGGGGACGGCTCAGGCCGCGGCGAGGGTCGGGGAGCAAGGGACGGCCCGGCCGCGGACCGGAAGGCGTCGAAGGACGACGCGGCCGACTGCGGTGGCTGGGGCCGCAGCGAGTCGGGCGAGGAGGCCGTCGGCGACAGCTGGGACGGCAGGAGGGCGACCTGGTCCCCGGTGGTCTGCGGCAGCGTGCACGGCACGTACAGGGCGAACGTGCTGCCCCGGCCGAGCTCGCTGTCGGCGGTGATGTCGCCGCCGAGCAGCCCACCGACCTCGCGCGCGATGGACAGGCCGAGCCCGGTGCCGCCGTACCGGCGGCTGAGCGTGCCGTCGCCCTGCTCGAACACCCCGAAGATGGCGTCCAGGTTCTCCGGCGCGATCCCGATCCCGGTGTCGGTGACCGAGAACGCGACGGCCGCCTCGCCCGGGGGCCCGGCGGCTGGCCCGACCCGGAGCGTGACCTGCCCGGCCGAGGTGAACTTCACCGCGTTGGACAGCAGGTTGCCCAGCACCTGGCGCAGCCGCTGCCGGTCGGTGAACATCTCCCCCGGCGCGTCCGAGGCCAGGTCGACCGCAAAGGTCAGGCCCTTCTCCGCGGTCAGCGGCTGGAATGTGGCCTGGATGTCGTCCAGCAGGGCATGCAGGGTGAACCGCTCCGGGTAGATGTCCATCCGGCCGACCTCGACCTTGGACAGGTCCAGGATGTCGTTGATCAGCTGCAGCAGGTCCGAGCCCGCGGAGTGGATGACGTTGGCGTACTCGACCTGCTTGGTGGTCAGGTTGCCGCCGGGGTTCTGGGTCAGCAGCCGGGCCAGGATCAGCAGGCTGTTGAGCGGGGTGCGCAGCTCGTGCGACATGTTGGCCAGGAACTGCGACTTGTACCTCGACGCCAGCGCGAGCTGCTGGGCCCGCTCCTCGATCTCCTGCCGGGCCTGCTCGATCTCGGCGTTCTTGGTCTCGATGTCACTGTTCTGCCGGGCCAGCTGCTCGGCCTTGTCCTCCAGGTCGGCGTTGGACCGCTGCAGCTCGTCCTGCTGGGCCTGCAGCTCACCGGTCAGCCGCTGCGACTCCTTGAGCAGCGAGTCGGTACGGGCGTTGGCCACGATCGTGTTCACGTTGACCCCGAGCGTCTCGGTGAACTGCTCCAGGAAGTCGGTCTGGACCGGGGTGAACGTGGTGAACGAGGCCAGCTCGATGACGCCGAGTACCTGGTCCTCGAACAGGATGGGCAGCACGGCCAGGTTGGCCGGGGAGGCCTCGCCCAGGCCGGAGGAGATCTTGACGTAGCCCTCGGGCAGGTCGGCCACCACGATCGACCGCTTGCTCTTGGCCACCTGGCCGATCAGCGACTGACCCAGGCGGTACTGCAGCGGGGCGTCCTTCTCGGCCCGCAGCCCGTACCCCGCGATCAGCCGCAGCCGGGTGTCGCCGCTGGCCGTCTCGGCCAGGAAGAACGTGCCGTGCTGGGCGCCGACCAGCGGGGCCAGCTCGTCCATGATCAGGTCGGCCACCGCGGTCAGGTCCCGGTGACCCTGCATCAGGCCGGACAGCCGGGCCAGGTTGGACTTCAGCCAGTCCTGCTGCTGGTTGGCCGAGGTCGTCTCGCGCAGCGACTGGACCATCGCGTTGATGTTGTCCTTGAGCTCGGCCACCTCGCCCTGGGCCTCGACCGCGATCGACCGGGTCAGGTCGCCGGACGCGACCGCGCTGGTCACCTCGGCGATCGCGCGGACCTGGGTGGTCAGGTTGCTGGCCAGCTCGTTGACGTTCTCGGTCAGCCGCTTCCAGGTGCCGGACACCCCCTCGACCTCGGCCTGGCCGCCCAGCCGGCCCTCGCTGCCGACCTCACGGGCCACCCGGGTGACCTCGGCCGCGAACGAGGACAGCTGGTCGACCATCGTGTTGATCGTGGTCTTGAGCTCGAGGATCTCACCCCGGGCGTCCACGTCGATCTTGCGGGACAGGTCGCCCTGGGCCACGGCCGTGGTGACCTGGGCGATGTTCCGCACCTGGTTGGTCAGGTTGGTGGCCATCGAGTTGACGCTGTCGGTGAGGTCCTTCCAGGTACCGGCCTTGTTGGGCACGTTGGCCTGACCGCCGAGAATGCCCTCGGTACCGACCTCGCTGGCCACCCGGGTGACCTCGCCGGCGAACGCCGACAGGGTGCCCACCATCGCATTCATGGCTTCGGCGAGCCCGGCCACCTCACCCTTGGCCTCGACCGTGATCTGCCGGCTCAGGTCACCGCGGGCCACCGCCGTGGCCACGTCCGCGATCGAGCGGACCTGATCGGTCAGGTTGGACGCCATCACGTTGACGTTGTCGGTCAGGTCCTTCCAGGTGCCGGAGACGCCCCGGACGTGGGCCTGGCCGCCCAGCCGGCCCTCGCTGCCCACCTCGCGGGCGACCCGGGTCACCTCGTCGGCGAACGCGGACAGCTGGTCGACCATGGTGTTGACGGTGTTCTTCAGCTCGAGGATCTCGCCCCGCGCGTCCACCGTGATCTTCTGGCTCAGGTCGCCCCCGGCCACGGCCGTGGTGACCTGGGCGATGTTGCGGACCTGGTCGGTCAGGTTGTCGGCCATGGCGTTGACCGACTCGGTGAGGTCCTTCCAGGTGCCGGACACGTTGGGAATCGCGGCCTGACCGCCCAGCTTGCCTTCGGTGCCAACCTCGCGGGCGACCCGGGTCACCTCGGAGGTGAACGCGCCGAGCTGATCGGCCATCCCGTTGAACACGGTGGCGATCTGGTCCATCAGCGGGTCGCCGTTCTCCCGCAGCCGGATGCTGAAGTCGCCGCCTCGCACCGCGGTCAGCCCGGCCAGCAGCTGCTCCAGGCCGTACTCGTCCAGCTGACGGCCCGCGGATACGAGGTCGGTCATCGGTGCTCCCTATCGGTCCCCCACGGGGCCACGGCGCCGGGTGTGGGCAGATCGTGACACAGGACGCAAGCCAGCGCGCCGCCAGAACGTTTGCCGCATGGCAACATTAAGCAGGGCCGGAACCAGCTCGCGCGCGCGTCCATCGCTTTCATGTTCCCATAGGGCGGCAGGCCGGAGAAGATAGTCGGCCAGGCCAGGCCAGGTCAGGCCGCAGTGGCGCGCGAGCCGGGGTATCAATCCCCCGGGGACAACGAAAGGTGGGTGAGCGGTGCCCTCCGCTGACGCTCCTGACGGCACTGGTACCCCTGGTGGCGCCGGCCCTGCTGGCTACCCTGGCACTTCTGGCGGCACGGGTGAAGAGGTCCTGCGGCTGGCCGCGGTCATCGACCGCCAGCGGCTGGAGCTGGACCAGGCCCGGCTGGCGGCCGCGGCCCGGTCCGTGGCCGACATGGCCACCGGCGTGCTGATCGAGCGGCTCGGCTG
>CAXUJF010000640.1:0-3402 GCA_964250865.1 uncultured Streptosporangiaceae bacterium | reverse complement strand
GCCCAAGCCGCCGCCAAAGTCCTCTCCACCTGACGCCCGGCGACACGCCGCGACGCCCTCGCGCCGCGACTCATCGACCCCACGCTGCCCTCACGTCCCACGCTCCGGGCCGCGACATCGCCACTCCCCGGGAACCTCATTAGCGTGTGCAAAATCTGTCGTCCCAGCGACAGAAATCGACCACGGTAATTAATGAAGTCCCGCTACCCGGGACTTATCCACAGATGACACGTTGCGGCGCGGCTTATCCACAGATGCAGATTCGCGGTGGCTACCCAGCCCCTCGAATCGCGACGCTAGGAGCATGGAACTTTCCGAGAGCGATGGACTGGAGGAGCTGCTGCAGGACCGCCACGGCGTCGTGACGACCGCGGAGGCGCTTCGCCATCTCTCTCCTGCAGTACTTCGCTGGCGTCTGACTAGCGGGCGCTGGCAGCAGATCTGCCGAGGAGTGGTGGTGACGCAGTCTGGCCCCTTGTCCGCGACGCAGCAGTTGTGGGCCGCGCTGCTGTGGGGCGGACAAGGGGCCTTGCTCGCTGGACTGACCGCTGCCCGCTTGGACGGCCTCCATGGCTTTAGCGAGCCGGGAATTCACCTCTTACTGCCCGCTACCAATCAGGCCCGCAAGGAACCCATCCGCGGCTCGCCCCGGGCAGTGATTGGTAAACCGGTTGTGGTGCACCGGTCGAGGTGGCTGGGGGATGCGGACGTACATCCCGTCCGGCGGCCGCCACGGACCCGGCTGGCCCGGTCGCTGGTGGACGCCGCGGCCTGGACGGCAACCGACGACCGAGCCCGGGCGCTGCTGGCAGCGGGAGTCCAGCAGCGTCTCGTACGCCCCGGTGACCTCATGGCGGTGACCGCGCGCCCGACCCGGCTGCGACGCCGCCTGCTGATCCAGACGACCCTGGCTGATGTGGCGGGCGGTGCCCACGCCCTGTCCGAGCTCGACTTGGCTGACCTGCTCCGCCGGTTTGGGATCCGCGAGCCTGATCGCCAGGCCAGCCGCCGCGACCAGCACGGCCGGCGTCGCTGGCTGGACGCCGTCTGGGAGGGCGCCCGGCTGATCGTGGAGGTCGACGGCCGCTGGCACACCGACGTCGCCACCTGTGGGAGAACATGCAACGCGACAACGAGTTCACCATCAACGGCTACCGGGTCCTACGGTTCCCCGCCCACGCGATCCGCTCCGACCCAGCTCGAGTAGCCCACCAAATCCAAAACGCCCTAGCCCTCACCCTGGTCTACCCTCCCCCAGCAGCCAACGCCGAGGCGGCAGGTACCGCCGGGGGCAGCGGGGGGCCAGGGGGCGCCCCCGGACGGAGTCAGGGGTCCAGGGGGGTCGCCGCCCCGGGTGGAGTCGGTAAGCTGGCCGCGCCATGACTGATGAGCTGCCTAGTCCCGCCGCGCGCGCCCCGCTGGGTGCGGACACCACCGTTGTGCACCTGCTCCGGCACGGTGAGGTGGAGAACCCCAAGGGCGTGATCTACGGGCGGATCCCCGGGTTCGGCCTGTCCGAGGACGGCCGGATGATGGCCAAGGCCGCAGCCGACTACCTGGCCGAGCGGGACGTGGTGGCCATCTTCACCTCGCCGCTGGAGCGGGCCAAGGAAACCGCGGAGCCGTTGGCCGAGCGGTTCAGCCTGGAGCCGGTCGTTGACGATCGGCTGATCGAGCCGTGGAACCACTTCGAGGGGCTTGTCTTCGGGGTGGGGGACGGTTCGCTCACGCGGTTCGAGCACTGGTGGTACCTGCGCAACCCGTTCACCCCGTCCTGGGGGGAGCGCTACCGGCTGGTGGCCCAGCGCATGCTGGCCGCCATGTCCGACGCCCGGGACGCCGCCCGCGGGCACGAGGTGGTGTGCGTGAGCCACCAGCTGCCGATCTGGGTGACCCGGCGCAGCGTGGAAGGCAAGCACCTGTGGCACCACCCCAGCAATCGCGAGTGTGCACTGGCCAGCGTGACGAGCTTCACGTTCACCGGCGACACCATCACCAACGTGAGTTACGCCGAGCCGGCCCGGCGTCAGGCCAACCTCGGTGATGCTGCACAATAGGAACCGGTACTACAAACTGTAGGAGTTTCTGGGGTCAGGAAGATTTCACCGGTGTTCCCCTTGTTCGTCCCCTCATCCCGCGTCGCGGGTATCACCGCGATCGCGCTGGCTGGCGTGCTCGGGGTGACCGCCTGCGGGGGCCAGATCGCGACCAACAACCCGGCCAGCAGCGGCAACAACTTCGTGGCCGGCGACGGGGCCAGCACGTTTTACCAGGCCGGTCACCGGACGGCCGCCCCGGCGGTCTCCGGCACCACGTTGTCCGGCGGCAAGCTGAACCTGAGCGCGTACCGGGGCGACGTGATCGTGCTCAACTTCTGGGGTTCCTGGTGCGCGCCGTGCCGCAAGGAGGCCCCCACGCTGGCCGTGCTGGCCGAGCAGTACCAGGGCAAGAACGTCAAGTTCGTCGGGGTCGATATCCGCGACCAGGCGTCGGCCGCCCAGGCTTTCGTGCAGAATTTCGGGATCAGCTATCCGAGCCTGAACGATTCGGCCGACGAGATCGCGCTCGATTTCCGCGGCGACGTGTCACCGGCGGCCATCCCGAGCACGCTGGTGCTCGACCAGAACCACCGCATCGCTGGCCGGGTCATCGGCGGGACCAGCTACGGCACCCTGAACAACATGCTCCTCAAACTCACCGCGAGGACCTGACCCGATGACCGACGTCCACACGCCGCAAGCCGATCCAGCCGGGACTGATCCCGGGCCGGCGGTGGAAGCGGGCATCGGGGAACGGGATGTGGCCGACGCGCCGGTCGCGCGGCCACCGGCCGGCCACTTCGGCGTCGTGGCCTGGGCTCGCTGGGGCTGGCGCCAGCTCACCTCGATGCGGGTCGCGCTGGTCCTGCTGTTCCTGCTCGCGCTGGGCAGCGTGCCCGGATCGCTGCTGCCGCAGCAGGGCATCGACCCGGCCGCGGTGCAGGAGTACTTCAGCGCGCACAAGTCGCTGGCCCCGATCCTCAACCGGCTCGGCCTGTTCAACGTGTTCGCGGCGCCCTGGTTCGCCGCGATCTACCTGCTGCTGTTCGTGTCGCTGGCGGGCTGCGTGCTGCCCCGGGCCTACCGGCTGGCCCGCTCGGCCCGGGCGCGGCCGCCGCGGGCCCCCCGCCACCGCGGACCGCGCGCCCCAACGCGCCGCGTCGCCCCCGCCCCAAGCCCCGGCCCCGACAGGGCGCCGATCGCCCGCGCGGCGCGCTTCGGGATGGCGCAGCACCACGTCGGGCGCCACGCCGCCGGTGAAACCGCTCCACAGCAGGCGGATCAAGCGCTCCGGTACGCTCTTGAAGCGCGCGGCGTCGGGTGCCTCGCCCCTGACGAAGCCGAGGAAGGCCGATGCCTCCCG
>CAXUJF010000639.1:0-3405 GCA_964250865.1 uncultured Streptosporangiaceae bacterium | reverse complement strand
GGCCCAGCGCCGCCGCCGCGTGCCCGCGCTGGGCCAGGGCGGCCTGCCGCACGAAGGCCTCGTCCCACTTGAGCCGGTGCCGGGCCTTGCGGTAGTCGGCTACGTCGATCGGCCGGTGCACGGCCATGGTCGCCTCGGCCAGGCTGATCAGCTCCTGCTTTTCGCGCAGCTCCGCGGGCAGCGGGTCCGGGCCGATGTCCAGGGTGTCGAGCACGGTACGGACCGCCTTGGCGATCTGCCAGGAGGAGATCCTGGCGCTGGCCGGGTAGACCGGGATCAGCTCGGCGGCGAACCCGGCGGCGTACTCGGCCGCCTGCCCGGTCGCGGTGGTCTCGGTCGGCAGCATCTCGCAGTCGGGGTGAACCAGCTGCCGCTTGCCGCGGAACGACGACACCGTCCCCGCGAACAGGCCCAGGGCCTCCTGGCGCAGCAGCCGCTGCCAGTAGCCGGCCTTGTGGAAGAACATCAGCGTCAGCCGGGCCGTGCCGTCGGTGACCACGACCTCCAGCCGGTCACCGCGGCGGCCGCCCATGGGCAGCTTGCGGACCAGCGCCACCTTGGCCAGCACGGTGACGTGCTCACCCTCCTGCAGCGAGGACAGCTCGGTCAGCTCGCCGCGGCTGGCGTACCGGCGCGGATAGTGCCGCAGCAGGTCGCCCGCGGTCTCCTGCCCGAAGGCGTCGCTCAGGGCCTTGGCCGTCTTCGCGCCCAGCACCCGCTCCAGCGGATCACGCACGGTCGTCATAGGGGCAGGATAGAATCGACTACGGACAGAAGCGGACCGTCGGTGGTTAACGGCTGGTTCGCGTCCTGGCGTTTCGTTGGATATCCTCTGACGGCTGCTCCCAGCGTGTGAGCGGCCTTCGACCTTCTTCGACTTTGGAGTGACCCGTGGCTTCCGTCTGCGACGTATGCGGCAAGGGGCCGGGCTTCGGCAACAACATCTCGCACTCGCACCGCCGCACCCGCCGCCGCTGGAACCCGAACATCCAGACCGTCCGCGCCGTGGTCGGCCGCACGCCCAAGCGCATGAACGTGTGCACGTCGTGCATCAAGGCCGGCAAGGTCAGCCGCTAACGGCCTCGTTCTCCCGCACCCGGGCGCCGAGCGGCGCCCGGGTTCTTTGTGCTCATTCGCGTCATTAAATATTGATTTATAATGGGCTCAGCATGTGGTTGCGCCTAGGGTTCCGGCCGTGTCCCGCCTGCGGAAACATCACAATCAGGGTCACGATGACTGGACCGAGCGGCGCCACGATGCGTCTTCCGGCCAGGCCGGTGCGCACCGACACCTGACGGGATAAAAGCCCTGAGGGCTCCTATTCAGCATGTCCTGCGCCGGGTCACAGCGGCAGCGGGACTGGTTGCCGAGGGGCCTTCCCATGAGCTTTGCCGCCGTCGCAGTCACCGCCGCTGCCGGTGCATCCCCGTTCGTCCTCACCACCACCCTGATCGCGGCCTGCGCCCACGCCACCTGGAATTCGATCGCGCACGGCATCAAGGACAAGCTGGTCTCGTTCACGCTGGTCAGCCTGGGCGGCACGATCTGCGCGGTGCCGCTGGTGCTGCTGTCGGCCACGCCGTCGAGCCGCTGCCGGGGCTACCTGGCCGTCTCGGTCGTGCTGCACATCGTGTACACGGTGCTGCTGATGGCGTCGTACCGGCTGGGCGACTTCAGCCAGACCTACCCGCTGGCCCGGGGCACGTCGCCGCTGGTCGTGCTGTTCCTGGCCGGGATCGTGGCCAGCGAGTGGCCGACCGTGGGCCAGCTGGCCGCGGTCGCGCTGATCTGCGCCGGCCTGGGCCCCCGGGTCCTGTCGGGGCGCAAGGGCGGCCCCTACGACAAGCGGGCCGTGCTGGCCGCCATCGCGACCGGGCTGGCCATCGCCGGCTACACCACGGTCGACGGCCTGGGCGTCCGGCTGTCCGGCAGCGTGACCGGCTACATCGGCTGGCTGATGCTGTGCGAGACCCTGCCGGTGCCGATCGTCGCGCTGGCCCTGCGCCGCCGCCAGCTGCTGCCCGCGCTGCGCCCGGTGTGGCACATCGGCCTGCTCGGCGGCGGGCTGTCCGTGCTGGCCTACGGGCTCGTGCTGTGGGCGCAGACCCGCGGCGCGCTGGCCACCGTGGCCGCGCTGCGCGAGTCCAGCATCGTGGTCGCCGCGATCATCGGCAGCGTGTTCTTCCACGAACGGTTCGGCTGGGCCCGGCTCGCCGCCGCCGCCTGCGTCACCGCCGGCATCGCCGTCCTGTACCTGCTGTGAGCCTTCCCAACCTGTACGTTGGCGCCAATTCCCAACCTGTACGTTGGCGCCAAGGGTCCGGCTACCACCTGTACGTTGGCGCCATCGGTCCGGTTGGCGGCCGGGGGAACTGGTAGCGAGGTGGGGCTAGGTGCGGGTCTGCCAGGCGTGGTCGACGGGGCCGATGCCGGAGCCGAGGGGGAAGCCGCCGCGGATGGCGCCGGTCACGTAGGTATGGGCCTGTTCTACTGCGGTGGGGACGTCCTGGCCCCGGGCCAGGTAGGAGGCGATGGCCGAGGCCAGCGTGCAGCCGGTGCCGTGGGTGTGCGGGGTATCGATCCGCTCCCCGGCGAAGCGCCAGCTGCGCTCGCCGTCGTAGAGCAGGTCGACCGGGTCCCCGGCCAGGTGGCCGCCCTTGATCAGGACGTACTGCGGGCCCAGGGCCTTGATCGCGCGCGCCACGGCCAGCATGCTGTCCTCGTCCACGGCCTTGGTTCCGGACAGCTGTTCGGCCTCGTCCAGGTTCGGGGTCACCACCGTGGCCAGCGGCAGCAGTGCGTCCCGCAGGCTGTCGCCCGCGCCGTCCAGCAGCAGCGAATGCCCGTGCTTGGACACCGCGACCGGGTCCACCACCACCGGCGCCGGGATCGCCGACAGCACCTCGGCCACCACGGCGACGATGCCGGGCGAGGCCAGCATCCCCGTCTTCACCGCCTGCACCGGGATGTCGACCAGGACCGAAGACAGCTGCTGGCGCACCGCGTCGGGCGGCAGGTCCCAGAAGTTCTGCACGCCCACCGAGTTCTGCGCCGTGACCGCGGTGACCACGCTCATCCCGTGTACCCCGAGCGCCTGCATGGTCTTCAGGTCGGCCTGGATGCCGGCACCACCACACGAGTCCGACCCGGCGATGGTCAGCACACAGGGCGGAGTCGGGGGAAACGGCTGCGACATGAGCCCACACTATGACCGGGGGCAAGTTCCGCGTCAGGAGAAGTGCTGCCAGCCGCCGGGGCCCGCGTGCGGGCGGCCGTCGACCAGCACGCCGTGGCCCGCGCGGACCGCGCCGATGACCCGCCAGCGGGGCGGCAGCGTGGTGCCGGGCGGGAAGGCGGCCACCAGCGAGTGGTCCTCGCCGCCGGTCAGCTTCCACTCCAGCGCGG
>CAXUJF010000638.1:0-3405 GCA_964250865.1 uncultured Streptosporangiaceae bacterium | reverse complement strand
TCCCAGCGGGGGCCGGTGAACTGGCTTTGGAACAGTTGATAGGCCAGCTGGGCCTGGGCCAGCGCGGCCTTGCCCTCGAGGCCGGCGGCCTTGTCGCCCAGCTCGCTCAGGCGCCGGTCCACCTCGGTGTCGACCCGGCTCACGAAGAACGAGGCCACGCTGTGCACCGATGCGACATCCCCGCCCGCCTCGGCCAGGGCCTCCAGGGCCGGCGGTGACAGCCGGGTCCGGCGGGCGAAGTCCTCCAGGTCCCGGTACGGCCGCCCCGCGGCGACCGCCGCGGCGGTGTCCGCGCCCAGGTGACGGACCCCGCGCAGGCCGACCCGGATGGCCGGCTGGCCCGCGCCGCTGCCTTCCAGGGTGGCCAGGTCGCTGCTGATGTTGACGTCCACGCCGCGTACTTCGACCCCGTGCCGCCGGACGTCGCTGATCAGGCTGGCCGGGGAGTAGAATCCCATGGGCTGATTACGCAGCAGGGCGGCGGTGAACGCGGCCGGGTAATAGTGCTTCAGCCACGCGCTGGCGTAGACCAGGTAGGCGAAGCTGATCGCGTGCGACTCGGGGAACCCGTAGCTGGAGAAGGCCAGAATCTTCTGGTAGACGTCCTCGGCCACCGCGCCGGAAATGCCCCGGGCGGCCATGCCGTCCAGCAGCCGCTGGCGCAGTTCCTCGATGCGCTCCGGCGCCCGCTTGGAGCTCATCGCCTGGCGCAGCTTGTCCGACTCGGCCGGGGTGAAGCCCGCGCAGTCGATGGCCAGCTGCATCATCTGCTCCTGGAACAGCGGCACCCCGTAGGTCTTGTCCAGGGCGGCCTTCATCGACTCGTGCGGGATCAGCCGTTCCTCCGCGCCCGCGCGACGGCGCAGGTAGGGGTGGACCGAGCCGCCCTGGATGGGCCCGGGCCGGATCAGCGCCACCTCCACCACCAGGTCATAGAACTTCTCCGGGCGCAGCCGGGGCAGGGTCGACATCTGGGCCCGCGACTCGACCTGGAACACCCCCACCGTGTCCGCCGCCTGGAGCATCCCGTAGACGCCGGCGTCCTCCTGCGGGATCGAGTTCAGCGTCCAGCGGTGCCCGTAGTGCGTCTCGACCAGGTCGAAGCAGTCGTGCAGGGCCGACAGCATGCCCAGGCCGAGCAGATCGAACTTGACCAGGCCGGCGTAGGCGCAGTCGTCCTTGTCCCACTGCAGCACGCTGCGGCCGGGCATCCGGGCCCACTCCACCGGGCAGACATCGCTCACCGGCCGGTCGCAGATGACCATCCCGCCGGAGTGGATGCCCAGGTGGCGCGGCAGCCGGGCCAGCTGCCCGGCCAGCGCGGCCACGTCATCGGGCACACCCGCGTCGTCGTCGGCCACCTCACCGGGGCCGGCCCGGTGGGACCAGGCGTTCAGTTCCTCCGGGGGGTGGCCGAGCGCCCGGCCCGCGTCCCGCAGCGCCAGCCGCGGCCGGTACGAGATCACGTTGGCCACCTGGGCCGCCCGGTCCCGGCCGTAGCGGTCGTAGACGTACTGAATCGCCTCTTCCCGGCGGCGGTGCTCGATGTCCAGGTCGATGTCGGGCGGCCCGTCCCGCCCGGCCGACAGGAAACGCTCGAACAGCAGGCCGTGCCGGACCGCGTCCACGCTGGTGATCCCGAGCGCGTAGCAGACGGCCGAGTTCGCGGCCGAGCCGCGACCCTGGCACAGGATGTGCTGGTTCTCGCAGAACCGGACGATGTCGTGGACGAGCAGGAAGTACCCGGGGAACCCGAGCTCGCCGATCACGGCCAGCTCGTGCTCGATCTGGCGATAGGCCCCGGGCTGCCACTCCGCGTCCGGTGGCCCGTAGCGCTTCGGAGCCTGTTCCGCGACCAGCGCGCGCAGCCAGGACATCTCGTCGTACCCGGCGGGCACCGGGAAGTCCGGCAGCCTCGGGGTCAGGTCCCCGAAGCCGAACGCGCAGGCCTGGGCCACCTCCACCGTCCGCTGCTGGACGCCGGGGAACCGGCGCAGCCGGCGGCTCATCTCCGCCCCGGACCGGAGATAGGCCGCGCCGGCCGCGGGCAGCCAGCCGTCCATCTCGGTCAGGCTGCGCCGGGCCCGGATCGCGGCCAGCGTCTCGGCCAGCCGGGCCCGGGCCGGGGTGGCGTAGTGCACGTTGCCGGTGGCGACCACGCCGGCCCCGGCCGCGCGGGCCAGCCCGGCCAGCAGGTCGTTGCGCTCGTCGTCGCCGGGCTGGTCGTGGAAGGTCAGCTCGGCCAGCACGTGGTCCCGGCCGAACATGCCGGTCAGCGCGCGCAGTTCGGCCAGCGCCGCGGCCGGCCCACCGGACGCCAGGGCAGCGGGCACCGCACCCTTCCGGCAGCCGGTCAGCACCAGCCAGTGCCCGTCGTGGGCCTGGCCCAGTGCGTCCAGGTCGTAGACCGGCCGCCCCTTGCCACCCCCGGCGAGCTGGGCCGCGCTGATCACCGCCGACAGCCGTTTGTAGCCATCGGCGTCCCGGGCCAGCACCAGCAGGTGCTGTCCGCCGGGATCCGGTGACCCGGCTCGTTCCAGGCCGTTCCGGGCCCCGTTCAGGCTCAGTTCGGCCCCGAAGACGGTGGCCAGGGCCACCCCGGATTCGGTACGGACCCGCGCGGCGGCCTGGGCGAACTGGGCCACCCCGTACATGCCGTCGTGGTCGGTGACGGCCAGCGCCCGCAGGCCGAGCCGGGCCGCCTCGGCCACCAGCTCACCCGGGCTGGACGCCCCGTCCAGGAAGCTGTAGGAGGAATGGCAGTGCAGTTCGGCCCAGGGCAGTTCGGCCCCGGCTGGGTCGGCTCCGGGCGGGTGGTCGTCCTGAACTCGGGCGCGGCGGGAGGGCCGGCCCCGCTCCGGCCCGGGTGGCCCGGGTGGCAGCCGGGTCACGTTCCAGGACAGCCGCCGCTCCAGCTCGCGCCAGTTGACCGGCGGGTTCTCCCAGCCCATGGCCTCTTCCCTGCTCGCTCGTGCGGTTGCCAGCTCAGTCGTGCAGGTTCCGCGGCTCAGTCGTAGCGGGCCTCGATCTGCCAGCGCCCCTGTTCGACGGCGGCCAGCCAGCCGATGCCGTCCCCGGTGACCAGCTGGAACCGGGCCCGACGGCTGGCGTGCTCCTCGTCCCACCAGCGTTCGGTCACCGGCCATGGGCCGGCCCAGGCGGTGATGGCCAGCCACGGACCGTCCCCGATGGTCAGCGCGTCCGGCGACGCCGACACCACCGCCCGGCCGGTGACCGTCACCGGTGCCCCGGAAGCGTCGATCACCTGGGCCGGCCGCGGCGCCGGGTACACCGTGGCCGGCGCGGGCGGCGGGATACCCGCAGGCCACGGCCGGTCCGCGGGCAGCCTGGCCTCGCGCACGTCGCCGAACGGCACCAGCACCACCCGGTCGCCCGGGCTCCGGC
>CAXUJF010000637.1:0-3411 GCA_964250865.1 uncultured Streptosporangiaceae bacterium | reverse complement strand
GTTGCAGGGATCATCACTGCAACTGCTCCAGCGAACGGGGCCGCGCCGATGCGTCGCCCCACCAGTCCCACGCCGCCCAGGGGTCGGGCCTGCGCTTGAGTGGAGCGGAATTCAACGTCGGTGCCCCGGTGGTCCCGGTACCGGTGGACACAGGAGCCGGAAGCCTCGCCGCAGAACCTTGTGAACTATTCGAAACGATCGGCAATATTTCGAGCTTGGGAGTCGCGGAGGGAATGCCGTGAACGTATACATCTGCAGCTAGCAGGCGGTTATGGGCTACGATATGGCTCCGAAGGTTTCGATGGCGGGTCCAGGCGGCGCCCGGTGGGAGCGGCCGCGGGAGGTGGTGGCCGTGACCAGCGCGGAGGACGCCGTGAGCACCGGGGAGCGGGCACCGCGGCGCCGGGCCACGCTGGCCGCGGTGGCGGCCGAGGCCGGGGTGTCGCTGCCCACCGTCTCGAAGGTGGTCAACGGGCGCCCCGACGTGGCCCCGGACACCCGGGCCCGGGTGGAGCGGCTGCTGGGCGAGTTCAACTATCACCGCCCCGGGGCCCGCCGTGGGCTGCGCCGTGGCCGCCGGTCCGGGCTCATCGACCTGATCTTCAACGGGCTGGACAGCCCGGGGGCGGTGGAGATCCTGCGCGGGGTGGAGGATTGGTGCGCCAGCCACGCCACCGGCGCCGCGGTCTCGGCCGTGCGGCACGGCAGCGCCCGCCCGGCCCGCGGGCCCCGCGCGCGGGGCCCCCCCCCCCCCCCCGAGGGGCCCCCCACCCACGCCACGGGCGCCGGGGTGTCGGCGGTGCGGCACGGCAGCGCCCGCCGGGCCAGCGGGACCAGCGCGCTGGCCAGCCACGACACCGAGGGCGTCATCCTGGTCACGTCCGAGCTGACCGCGCCCCAGCTGGAACAGCTGCGGGGCGAGGGTATCCCGCTGGTGGTGGTCGACCCGGTGAATCTGCCCGACGCCGACCTGCCCAGTGTGGGCACCACCAACTGGGCCGGGGGCCTGGCCGCCACCGACCATCTGACTTCGCTGGGTCATACCCGGATCGGCGCCATCGCCGGGCCGCCGGAGTACCTGTGCAGCCGGGCCCGGCTGGACGGCTATCGCTCGGCGCTGGACCGGGCCCGGGTGCCGCACCGGCCCGAGCTGATCCGGCACGGGGACTTCCAGCACGAAGGCGGCTTCCTGCGCGGGAGCGAGCTGCTCAACCTGCCCGAGCCACCCACCGCGATCTTCGCGGGCAGCGACCAGCAGGCGCTGGGCGTCTACGAGGCGGCCCGCCAGCACGGATTGCGGGTCCCGCAGGATCTCAGCATCGTCGGGTTCGACGACCTGCCCGTGGCCCGCTGGATCTCCCCGCCCCTGACCACGGTCCGCCAGCCGCTGACTGAGATGGGCTGGACGGCCGCGTCCATGCTGGGCGACCTGATCGAAGGCAAGCCGCTGCCGACCCAGCGGGTCGAGCTGTCCACCGAGCTGATCGTGCGCGAGTCCACGGCCGCGCCGGCCCGCGCGGCATCCTGAACCCATGAGCCTGCGGCATGAGCCAGGTCTGACTCGCGGGAACCGTGGGGTGTTGTGGCGAGGGAGCGCGCGCGGGTGTGTTATGCGCGCTGAAGTGACTTTGTTCCGCCCCGTCCCGCCCGTCCTGCTCGCCGACCCGAATCTGGGAGACCCCATTGCCTGAGGAACGGCTCGACGTCCCCGTAGCAGCCAACGGCCGGGCCGAGCTCCCCCTCTGGCGCGACGTCTCGTTCCCGGCCGCCGAGCGGGTTGCCGACCTCCTGCCGAGGATGACCCTTACGGAAAAGGTGAGCCAGCTCTACAGCACCTGGCTGCAGGGCGACGCGGCCAGCGGTGAGGTGGCCCCGCACCAGGATGATCTGTCCAGTGGTGAGAGCTGGGCCGAGGTGATCCGCGACGGCCTGGGCCAGCTGACCCGGCCGTTCGGCACCCGGCCGATGACCGGCCGCCAGGGCGCGGAGGCACTGGTCCGGCTGCAGCGGGACGTCATAGCGGCCAGCCGGTTCGGCATCCCCGCCCTGGCCCACGACGAGTGCCTGGCCGGGTTCACCGCCTGGACCGCGGCGATCTACCCGGTGCCGCTGGCCTGGGGGGCCAGCTTCGACCCCGGCCTGGTCGAGCAGATGGCCCGCCAGATCGGCACCAGCATGCGCTCGGTCGGCGTGCACCAGGGCCTGGCCCCGGTGCTCGACGTGACCGTCGACCCCCGCTGGGGCCGCACCGAGGAGACCATCGGCGAGGACCCCTACTTGGTGGCGACGGTGGGCACCGCCTACGTGCGCGGCCTGGAGTCCACCGGCCTGGTCTCCACGCTCAAGCACTTCGTGGGTTACTCGGCCTCCCGCGGCGGCCGGAACCTGGCCCCGGCCTCGGTCACGTCACGCCAGCTGGCCGACCAGCTGCTGCCGCCGTTCGAGATGGCCCTGCGGCTGGGCGGGGCCCGGTCGGTGATGCACGCCTACACCGACATCGACGGCATCCCGACCGCGTCCGACCCGGCCCTGCTGTCCGGCGTACTCCGGGAGGCATGGGGCTTCACCGGGACCGTGGTCGCGGACTACTTCGGCATCAGCTTCCTGGAGCTGCTGCACCAGGTGGCGGCCGGACCGGCCGAGGCCGCCGGGCTGGCCCTGGCCGCCGGGGTGGACGTGGAACTGCCCACCGTCCGGTGCTACGGCGCCCCGCTGCTCAGCGCGGTGCGCGACGGGGCCGTGCCGGAGGCGTTGATCGACCGGGCCGCCACCCGGGTGCTGCGGCAGAAGTGCGAGCTCGGGCTGCTGGACCCGTCCTGGGACCCGGTACCGGACGCACTGGCCAGCGGCCTGGACCAGGGCAAGGTGGACCTCGCGCCGCCCGCGGCCCGCGCCCTGGCCCGCCAGCTGGCCGAGGAGTCGGTGGTCGTGCTGGCCAACGACGGCACCCTGCCCATCGCATCGGGGCCGATCACCTCGGCCGGGCGGATCGCCGTGGTCGGCGCCCGGGCCGCCCCCCCCCCCGCCCAGCGGGGCGGCGACAACTTACCCACCCCCCGCCGGGGCCCCCCCCCGCACCCTGCCCCGCGCCGCGGGGCCCCTCCCCGCGGCCGGGCGGCGCGCGGGGGGCCGCCCGCGCCCCCACGACCCGCACGCCATGCTGGGCTGCTACTCCTTCCCCAGCCACGTCGGGGTCAATTACCCGGACCTGGACATCGGGGTGGAGATACCGACCGTGCTGGCCGCGCTGCGGGCGGAGTTCCCGGACGCCGAGGTCGGGTTCGCGCCGGGCTGCGGGGTGGATGACCCCGACCCGTCCGGCCTGGCCGCGGCGGTCGAGCTGGCTCGCGGCAGCGACCTGTGTGTCGCGGTGGTCGGCGACCGGTCCGGCCTGTTCGGGCGGGGTACCTC
>CAXUJF010000636.1:0-3423 GCA_964250865.1 uncultured Streptosporangiaceae bacterium | reverse complement strand
GCTCGGCGGCCTCTTCGGCGTTCATGACGACCTGCTTGTTGCCCGCCATCCGGATGTGCAGGCCGTTGACGGGGAGCAGGGCCACGTCGAGCGGTCCGTAGCGGTCGGTCAGGGTGCGCAGCTCCGGGATGAGCAGCGTGTCCCCGGCGAAGTAGACGCTGCGGCCGCCGCCGCTGATCACGTAGGTGACCTCGTAGACGCCGTGCTTGCCGGGGGCGGCACTGATGGTCAGGTCGCCGACCCGGGCGGACTGCCACGGCTCGAGCGCGCGGACGTTCGTGAAGCCGGCCTTGCGGGCCTTCTCCACGACCGGCCCGGCGACCAGCAGGGGCACGTCCTTGTCGGGGTAGCGGCGGAAGGCCTCGAGGTCGCAGTGGTCGTAGTGCTCGTGGCTGATCACCACGGCGTCCAGGTGCGGCAGCTGCTCCGGCTGGAAGGCGATCGGCTCGCCCGGGTGGTACAGGGCCCGCTGGGAGAACCAGGGGTCGGTGAGCACGGTCAGGCCGCCGATCTGGATCAGGTGGCAGCTGTGGGTGACCCGGGTGATGACAAGCGGCTCGGTCATGACTGTTCTCTCACGTGGCAGATAGCGGACATCGGAAAGCAGGTAGAGGACATTGAAAAGGGAGAGCTCACCGGTCGGCCGCGCCGGCGAGGTGGGCTCCGCCCAGGGGAGTGAGCTGCGGGGAGATGACCCGGCGGCTGATACGCCAGCCGCCGTCGTGACGCCGCAGGGTGTCCAGGTGCGTCACGCTGGCGAGCGTCTCGTCCGCCCGCAGCACCAGGCCCTTGGACAGCGCGGTCACCGTACCGTCTCCCCCGCCGCTGATGACGACGTTCGTCACGTGATGAGCGACGGGGTTCCCCGGGCCAAGTCGTAGGGCAGCGCTCCTGATCGCTTCGATCCCTTCAAAGGTTCCCACTCCCAGCGCGCTCATGTCGTAGACGACGTCAGGGGTGAAGATCTCCCCGAGCCGGCCCAGGTGGCCTCCGTCGAACAGGTGACCGTGCAAAGACAAGGTCTCGCCGATCGCCTGGCGGTCTTCCGCGTGCAGCTCATGCGCCACTGTGGTCCTCCGTTTGTTTTGGTACTCAGTACCGTATCGTACCTCGTACCTCCTGGGACGACAAACCGGCACCGGTATGCTGGCTGTTATGACCCCGTCCCTGCCGCTCGTGGAGCGCAAGCAGCGCCAGGCCCGCCAGCGCATCATCGAAGCCGCCCGGGAGCTGTTCCTCGAGCGGGGCTTCGACGGCGTCTCGGTCGGCGACATCGCCGAGCGAGCCGAAGTCGGCCGCACCACGTTCTTCCGCCACTTCGGCGACAAGCAGGAGGTCGTCTTCGCCAAGGAGCAGGAACTGCTCGACGCGATCACCGCAGCCAGGCAGGCAGACGGCACCCCTGCCCCGCGAAACGCGACCGAGGCACTCGAACAGCTCCGCCCGATCGTCCTGGCCCTCTGCGCCCAGGGCACCGCCGACCCCGAGGACTACACCCGCCACTTCCAGCTCATCGAGCAGCACCCGGAGCTGCGCGCCCGCGACGCGGTGAAGACGCAGCAGATCGCCGACAGGCTGAGCGAGCTCCTCATCCACCGCGGATCCGGCGAGGCCACCGCCCGCTTCGCCGCGCAGATCGCCATCGCCTGCTTCCAGACCGCCAAAAGCCTCGGCAACAACCCCCGCACCCTGGCCGACGAGACCCAGGCCGCCTTCAGCCGAGTACTCACGCTCGGGACCGGCACCGCCCAGACCCAGCCGGAACCGCCCGGCTCAGGATGACCCAGCCCCGCGCGCCGACAGGCAAGCCATGCCGGTCAAGCCCGGCACGCCGCCGGATATGCGGGAGCGGCTGCCGGCGGGTCATCCGGTGTGGCTGGTGATCGAGCCGGTGCGGCTGCTGGACACCTCGGCGTTCCACGCGCGCAGGAGGACGGGCAGGGCGGGGCACTTAGAAGGCGAGACGTTGAGGGAACGGACCGGTTAGCAAGGCCTGAGTGACCGCAACGTATGTAAGTGGCACCGCAACGGCCGTCAGCTGCGCGTATTGAGGCGGCCATGAGCTCACGGCTAGCGGCGCGGGCGGCGGCCAGGTCCTGGTCTCGCTCGGCGAGGCCGCCGCGGAGCTGCTGGTTCTCCTCGGCAAGGTGGGTCACCTGCTGCTTGAGCTGGCCGATGTCATCGGGCTGTCCGAGGCCGGACTCGCGCCAGACCTGCTCGCCGAGAGCGTCGGAGAGGGGGTGCTCGAGCTGGCGGATGCGGGCGGCCAGGCGGGCGGAGCGCTGCGGTGGGGCAGGCCGGGGCGCCGGCTGGCGGGGTGCGGGGCATGCCGAGCATGACGGTGCGGTGGCGGCGGACCACGGCGACCGCCTCGTCAATCTCGGCGCGCTCGGCAGCGGCCAGGTCGCCGAGGCCGGCCGTGACGCGGTTGATAAGGGCACGCAGGCGGCTGATCTCCTCGCTGGAGGGCATGGCGTCGGCTTGCTCGTCCCAGACGGCCGTGCCATTAGCGTGCCATTAACACCGGTCAATGGCGGTACAGAGTGGCTACTCGTGGATAGCTTGTCCACCAGCTCACGCCTAGGTTGTTGGGTGATAACGGCGATTTGCAAGCAGGGGGTCAGGGGTTCGAGTCCCCTAAGCTCCACCAGGCAAAACGTTCCGGGCCGCAGCGTGAAACGGGCCGTTGACCACCATTCCTGACCACAGTGCCCCGTCATTCGGTGCCGCCGAGCAGCTTGTTGAGCTTGGTGATGGCGTCTAGGCGGGCGGCCTCGTCCACGTGGGTGTAGATCTGTTGACCCTGGAGCCTCTGCCACCCCAGCGGGCCTGACGGCGAGGGCCAGGCCGGAGGCCAGGCCCAGGAGCGCGCAGCAACCTCTGCGAGAGATGGGGAGCGCGTGGCTCTTCTACTCTGGTGGCGTGGAAACGATCGAATGAACGGTTGGCTGGCGCGACGTAGCGCCTGGCAGTCCGCCCTGATCTGGGGCAGCGCTATGTTCCTGGCCTGGTTCATAGGAATAGAAGTCATACCGTGGCCTGGGACGGGCCACCACATTGCCCTCAGGTATGCCATCACCAGCGGGCTGCTCCTGGCAGCGATAACCGCTGTCGCCGCCACCTACAAGCACCAGGGGCAGCGAGAATCACACGGCCCGGAGCAGTGACCCAACGGGTGTCAACTCCGGATTGACAGTTAACCGGCGATCGAGCGCTCCCAGCTGACCACCAAGGCTGACCACAACGCGACCCGACAGAGGCCGATTCAAACGGACGGGCCGAAGGCTCCATCCCAGGTGAACGACAGTGCCCGACAGTTCCGGCGTATTTTGCAAGCAGGGGGTCAGGGGTTCGAGTCCCCTAAGCTCCACCAGGCAAAACGCCCCGATCCAGACCGTGGACCGGGGCTCTCGTGCCATTAAC
>CAXUJF010000635.1:0-3425 GCA_964250865.1 uncultured Streptosporangiaceae bacterium | reverse complement strand
CTGCACCTCCTGTACCTGGGCGCGCGCCGCTTCCGTCCGACCCGCAGATGCCCGCCTCCTTCGCGGCCACCGAGGTGGCGGAGGAGAAGTGCGAGATGTGCGCGGAGGTGGTTCCGGCCGACCACGCCCACGTGGCCGACCTGGAGAACTCCTCCCTGCTGTGCGCCTGCCGCGCCTGTTACCTGCTCTTCACTCAGGCCCAGGCCGGGCGGGGCCGGTACCGGGCGGTGCCGGACCGGTACCTGGCCGACGCCGAGCACCCGCTGTCCCCCGGTGAGTGGGAGGAACTGGAGATCCCGGTCGGGCTGGCCTTCTTCCTGCGCAGTTCACAGGTGGGCGAGGTGGCCGGGTTCTATCCCAGCCCGGCGGGCGCGACCGAGTGCCGGCTGGACCTGGCCGCGTGGGCCCGGCTGGCCGGCGGCCACCCGCTGCTGACGGCCATGGATGACGACGTGGAGGCGATTCTGATCGCCAAGGGGGACGCCGGCATCGAGCATTTCCTGGTGCCGATCGATGCCTGTTATGAATTGGCCGGACGGATGCGGCTGACCTGGCGCGGCTTTGACGGCGGCAGCGAGGCCCGGGCGGGCATCGACGAGTTTCTCGGCACGGTCCGGACCCGGGCCCGGCAGCTGGCCAGGGAGGCCTGAGGTGGCCGACCTGACCTTCGACTGCATCGGGGCGCAGGCCGAGCGGTACGCGGTACTGCCCTCGATGACGCTGATGCTGCGGGTCAGCGAGACCAGCGGGCAGCGGATCGACGCCATCGCGCTGCGCTGCCAGATCCGCATCGAACCGGCCCGGCGGCGCTACTCCCCGGCCGAGGAGGCCCGGCTCAAGGATCTGTTCGGTGACACCATGCGCTGGGCCGACACGCTGAAGCCGATGCAGTTCACCAACATCTCGACCATGATCAGCAGCTTCTCCGGCCACACCGAGGTGCAGCTGCCGGTCAACTTCAGCTACGACCTGGAGATCGGCTCGGGCCGGTACTTCGCCAGCCTGGAGGCCGGGGAGATCCCGCTGCTGCTGCTGTTCAGCGGGACGATCTTCTCGGTGGTGGACGGGAAGATGCAGGTCCAGCAGGTCCCGTGGAGCAAGGAGGCAGCGTACCGGCTGCCGGTCAGCGTCTGGCGGGAAGCGGTCGACGTGCACTTCCCGAACATGGCCTGGATCACCATGAGCCGGGAGACGCTCAGCGGCCTGGAGCGGTTCAAGACCGACCGCGCGCTGCCGACCTGGGACGCGACGCTGACCACGCTGCTGGGCGAGGCGGCCGATGCGCCGGGGGGCTCGAAGGCGGCGGGGAGCTCGGGCGCGGCGGGGAGCCAGCCGTGACGCTCAGCTCGCCGCATGCGGCCCAGGCGCTGATCGTGGCCGACGCGATCCTGTACGAGGGCTACCTGCTGTACCCGTACCGGCAGTCGTCGCGCAAGAACCAGGCCCGGTTCCAGTTCGGGGTGCTCATGCCGCCTGCGTACGCGGCGGTCGACGACTGCGAGCCGTCCGCCGCCCAGACCGAGTGCCTGGCCGAGGCGCGCGACGACGCGCGGGTGCAGATCCTGGTCCGGTTCCTGCACGTCCAGCGGCGCAGCGTGCAGCGGGCCCCGGCGCACCCGGCGGGCGGCCCGCAGGTCGCCACCGGATGGACCGACGTGGCCGCGCTGACCGTGGACGGCACCGAGTACACCCGGTTCACCGAGGCCACCGAACGGGAAGAGCACGCCGAGCTGACCGTGACCGAACTGACTGTGCTGGCCGAGGGTGGGCCTGGAATGGAGATCCCGTTCCACATCGACGCGGGCGAATCGGCCGAGGACCTGGCCGACTCCAGCGGCACGCTGGCTGGCCGGCTGGTGCACCGGTGGGACGCCCTGGACGGGGTGCTGCGGGTGCGGGCCGAGCGGGTGGCCGGGCCGTTCCAGGCCCTGCGGCTGCGGCTGCGGGTCGAGAACCACACCCAGCCCGACATCGCGCTGGGCGACCGGGAAGACGGGCTGCGCTACGCCCTGGTCGCGGCGCACGCGCTGATCGGGGTGCCGGGTGGGTCGTTCATCTCGATGACCGACCCACCGGAGTGGGCGTCGGCCGAGGTCGCGGCCTGCCACAACGAAGGTACCTGGCCGGTGCTGGCCGGCCCGGCGGACTGCCGGGACCTGATGCTGTCCTCCCCGGTCATCCTGTACGACCACCCGGAGATCGCCCCGGAGAGCGCCGGTGACCTGTTCGACGCGACCGAGATCGACGAGATCCTCACGCTGCGGACGCTGGCGCTGACCGACGAGGAAAAGCGCGAGGCGCGGGCCACCGACCCGCGCGCCGCCGACCTGATCGACCGGCTGGACGGCCTGCCGCCGGAAATGATGGAGAAGCTGCACGGGGCGATCCGGTACCTGGAGCCTAGGTCGGGTCCGGCCCGGACGCCGGCCGAGGCGGAAGTGTTGCCTAGAACAGGGCCGTCTGGAGCAGAGCCGCCTGGGGCGGTGCTGTCGGCCGGCCCGTTCCCTGCCGCCCCGGCGGCCGACGAGGTGCCGGTGTTCCACACCCCGGACGTGCCCTGGTGGGACCCGGGCTCGGACAGCTCGGTGTCCCCCGAGACCGACGAGGTTCTGATCGATGGCGTTTCCGTAGGCCGCGGCAGCAAGGTCCGGATGCGTCCGGGTGCCCGCCGCGCCGATGCCCAGGACCTGTTCCTGGTGGGCCGGGAGGCCCAGGTCGAGGCGGTGCTGCACGACGTGGACGGCCAGGTCCACGTGGCGGTCACCCCGGTCGCCGATCCCATGGCGGAGCTGCAGCGCGCCCAGGGCCGGTTCCTCTACTTCGCGCCGGACGAACTCGAGCCGATCGGTACCGCAGGGGGACCGGGGCAGGAAGAACACAAATGATCGGCAAGATCTGTACAGGTCTGCTGGTGGCCGTGCTCGGCCTGATCCTGGCGGCGGTCATCGTCTCGATCCCCGACATGGCGTAGAGCGTGGCCAGAGCCGCGACGCTGACCGAGCCCGCGGGAGCGCCTGACCTCGCTGCTCCTAAAGTCCATCAGCACGGCCAGCGGGCACGGCGGCCTGGCCCGGGTCGCGCTCACGATCGTCCTGTCCGGGCCGAACGCCATCGCGGTGACCGGACGAGTCCGTGCCCTGCTGGCCGAGGGCGGCCTCGGAGAGGCCACGATCCCGGCCGCCCTCGACCTGCTCGGCCTGTTCGTCACCGGCGCCGCCCTGGACCGGGTGCCGACAGCGAACTCCGAGGCCCATTACCAGCGTCTGCGCTGGGAGATCGACGTCATCCTCAGCGGCCTCATCGCCGTCGGCCCGCCTGGCCCCTGATCGTCAGGCGGCGAGGCGGGGTGGGCTGTGGCTGTGCAGGGTGCGGCCGTCGGGGCTGACGGCGGTGGTGGTGCCGTCGGGGTGGCAGGTCAGGGTCCA
>CAXUJF010000634.1:0-3453 GCA_964250865.1 uncultured Streptosporangiaceae bacterium | reverse complement strand
GCCCGGCAGCGCGGCCTGCAGCCGGTCCGCCTCGGCCAGCACGCCCGCCGGGGACGCGAGATGGCCGGGGCAGGCGTCCCAGGTGTGCGTTGTCATGGCCAAGTTCACCGGGCCGGCGGTCCGGCTGGCCTGGCGGGGATGCCCGGGTGCAGGGGGACGGCGGGCAGCGGGTTGCCGAGCAGCCGGTACATGCGCCGGGGGCCTTCGAAGGTGTCGCGGGCGTGCAGCCAGCGGTGATTATCGAGGATGACGCCCTGGCCCGGATGCAAGGTGACGGTGAAGGTGTGCCGGTTGATGCTGGCGGTCAGGTGCGGAATCCATTCCGACGCGTCGGGGGAGAACGACACCAGATCGTCCAGCCGGAGCCGTATCGCGATCCGGGACGGCCCGGCCCCTGGCACCGGGGTGAAGACTGAGCCGAGGTAGCCGGCGGCCCCGCCGAACAGCGCCGAGCGCGGCCGGCTGAGCGGGCCCAGCGCGTCCGGGCAGCGGGCGGCCAGGTCGGTGTAGACCGCCAGGCCGTCAGTGAACCGGTTCGCGCCGCCCGCTCGGGCCTGGACGGCGCAGGTGAGCATCATCAGGGCCGGCGGTCCGGGTACGCCTGAACGGTCAGTGTGGGCGATCAGTTCGCGGCGGCTGAACCCTTGGGCGTTGGGCTGATTCGCGGCCGGGCCGAGTTCAGCGATGACGGTGACGCCCCGTTCGTCGCTGTCAGGGTGAGGCGTGATCGTCATCAGCGGCGCGGCCACCGCGAGCATGGCCTCGGCGCTGTCCACGCCCCCAAACAGGGCCAGGCCGGCCAAGCAGATCCGGCGGCGGATCGCATCTGTACCTGATGGCCCGGTCACGTCACCGCTCAGGTAGCGGCGGTGCGGTGCTGCGGTGATAACCATGGGACGAACCTTCCTGCACCTGCGGGGAAATTCCGGTTCCCACACAACCGGCACTCGGCCCGCCCGTCCAGTGACAGATTGTCAACGTGCGCGCCGCATCCACGACGCCGCCGGCGCTGCGGTGTTAGGTTCGGCATCATCACCAGCGCACGCGGCCCGGTGGCACGGCCAGGCGCACCAGCCCGGGGACAAGGAGGGAATGAGTGAGTGGTCAGCAGGGGCCGGCCGGTTACCCGATTTCAGTCAAAGGGGTGGTCGTCCGCGGTGGGCGCGTGCTGCTGCTGAAGAATGAGCGGGAGGAATGGGAGCTTCCCGGGGGCCGGCTCGAAGCCGGGGAAACCCCGGAGCAGTGCGTGGCCAGGGAAGTGGAGGAAGAAACCACCTGGAAGGTGATCACCGGGCCGCTGCTGGACGTGTGGATGTACGACATCGTCCAAGCCGAGCGGCACGTCTTTATCGTCACCTACGGCTGTTACCTGCCCGCCGCCGACGACACCCCGGACCCGGTGCTGTCGTTCGAGCACCAGCAGATCGGGGAGTTCACCGAGACGCAAGTCCCGGACCTGGTGATGCCGCAGGGCTACAAAGACTCCATCGCCGCCTGGTTCGCGATCTTGCGGGCAGCTGATGGCCCCGGGATCACCCGCACCGATCTTCTCCGCGCCGCCTGGGACCGCGACCCGGACAGGCCGATCTAGCAGGAGGTCATTGTGAGTTCGGGCCAGTGCCTGGCGTGCGGGGCGTCTCTGGAGGACGGCGCTCGCGAGCCGGTCTGCCCGTCATGCTGCGCCGCTGCCCCAGCCCCTGCTCCCGGCACCGACAGCGAAACGCTGACGGCGTCGGTGTGGGACTGGACCGACCGCGCCTCTCATCAGGCGCTGCACTCCGGTGACCTCGGGACGATCTTGCGTGCCTACCGCCGAGTCAATGCCCTGTCCCAGGAAAAACTTGCTGAGGTGCTGGGCTACGACAAAACCTACATCTCGATGATCGAAAAAGGCCGCCGGGCGGTCCACGACGTGGCGACACGCCGCTACATCGCACGGACACTGGCCATCCCCCCGCACCTGCTGGGAGTCACCGACCCGGCCGACACCGAATACGTCGCGATGATCGCCTTCGCCGAATCGGCCATCCGGCTAGCGGAACTGGCACGCGCAGCGGGGCGGGCGGTCGAGGCCGTCAACGAGCTGTGGCCACTGGTGGCACGGCTGGAGGCCCGGGCAGCCGACGGTCACCTGGAACAGGCCACCCTCGCCGTGCTGGGGCAAGCCTGGGTCAGCCTGGGAGTATCGCTGGGAACGGTGCTGCCCGACGAGCGGCTGTGGGTGGCCACCCGGTGGACCGGCAAAGGGCTGACCGCCGCGCGTCACCTGGCCTCCCCGGCGCTGACAGCGCATGCGCTGAAGATGCACGGCAACGAGCTGCGGAAAGCCGGGTACGCCGCGACGGCCGTCACCGTACTACAGCAAGCAGCCGCTACCGCCGCCACCGGCCAGGAACGCGGAACAGCTCTCACCCTGCTGGCCCGGGCAGCCGGCCAGACCGGAAACGGCGCTCTGTTCGCCGAAGTGAGTGCTTCATATGTGCGGCTGGCCGATGCGCACACAGGCGGCGGCCTGCTGTTCAACCCGTTCACCTGGCGGGAGATACAGCTGCGGGGCCTGCTCGGCACGGGCAACCACGCCGCAGCCCTGCGCCTGGCCGGTGCGGCTGTGGACGGCCCCGCACCGGCACCCCAATGGCACGTCATCGAGCGCATCACCTACGCCGACGTGCTCGCCACCTGCGGTGACATCGCCGCCGCCGAGGTGATCTTGCTGGAGGCCGTCGAGCTGGGCCGCCAGTACCGCCTCCCGCACCAGATCCAGCGTGCCTCGCGCATCGCCCGGCGAGCTCACAGCATCGACCTTGCCGAACATGCGGAGGTGACCCTCGCGCAAGTCTGCGCCGAACCTGTGCTCGGCCCTGCCTGACTACGGCGTCAGATGGTCGCGGGCAAGGTCCAATTCGCCGCTGACCTGGGGTTACGCCACACAGGTCCATCAGAGGTACACGCCAGGTACACGGCCTGTGGTATGCATCCGCGCCGGGCGGCGACCGCCGCGGCTCCGGCCACCGGTGACCCGGGCATAGCGACGACCTCGTTCAACGTTCGCGCTGGTCTTGGTCACTTGCGGACAACTCGGATGCCCCTGTGGACAAGTAGAAGGTCCGACGGACGTTCTTCCCGGACTTCCTACAGGCCTGCCGGTCGCTCGCTGGCCAGGTAACGATTAGGTCTCGGCGGGTGAAAATAGGGGCTATTTTCCCGATTTCTATTAGTGAGGGATTCGTGTCCCTCTCCGGGGTCGCGCGGCGTGGAGTGCCGTCCCGGGCCGGGCCACGGTCGGCCAGGCTGCGGTTAATCCGGAGACTGACACGGGTGGGTGTTCCGGAGGCGGGCGGCGGTGCCCGTCCGCGTGGCGTGAGGGCCGGGGTACGCCGGCTGGAAGGGAGCTGTCGGGCTGATGAGGTGGTGGCATTGTCTCCTGCGGGTTCTGTCGCAGTGGAGGCCGCT
>CAXUJF010000633.1:0-3453 GCA_964250865.1 uncultured Streptosporangiaceae bacterium | reverse complement strand
AATGTGAGCTGCGAGTTCTCAGCCGGCCCCAGGGGTCCCGGCCGGCCGCCGGGCCGAGGCAGCAGGCACCCGTTCACCGCGCAACGGTGGCGCGTCCAGGCCGCAGTGCAGCCCGGGCTGACCCTGCGGGGCCGGCTGGCCCGGCTGCTGCTGCGAGCGCGGCGGGTTACGGATCGTCGCGAAGGCCAGCAATCCGCCCGCGGCACACGCGATCGCGGCGATGAGCACCGCGTTCTGGAATCCGTGCGTCAGCTCGGCCGGATGCAGGTAGCTGTCCCCGGTGATGCCGGCGGCCACCGGCAGCACGGCCACGGCGATGAGCCCAGCGACCCGGGCCACGTCGTTGTTCACCGCCGAGGCGATACCGGCGTGCTCGGCCGGGACGGCCGACAGCGCGGTTGAGGTCAGCGGGGCCACGTTGATAGCCAGCCCGAACCCGAACACGAGTACCGCGGGCAGCACGTCGACGATATAGCCGCCGGAGCCGGCCACCCGCATGAACAGCAGCAGCCCGGCCGCGATGATAATCGGGCCGGCCGACATCTGCAGCCGCGGGCCGATCCGCGCCGCCAGCGCCCCCGACCGCGCGGATAGCAGGAGCATGATCAGGGTGACCGGCAGCAGTGCGGCACCGGAGGCGAACGGGCTGTACCCGGCGGCCTCCTGCAGCACCGTGGGCAGCAGGAACAACGTCCCACCCAGCGCCCCGTAGACGACGAACGTGACCGCGTTGGCCGCGGAGAACTGGCGGGAGCCGAACACTCCCAGCGGCAGCATCGGCTCAGCCCGGCGCGACTCGATGACCAGGAACGCCGCCAGCAGGGCCATCCCGCCCAGCAGCGACGCCAGGACCGTTCCCGAGGTCCACCCGTGACCGGCGACGGCGATGAGCCCGTAGGTGATCCCGACCAGCGCCCCGGTGATCGTGATGGCCCCGGGCACGTCCAGCGGGCCGGTCTCGTCCGGCGCCTTGGACTCGGGCACGTGCCGCAGGGAGATGGCTACGACGGCCGCGGCGAGCGGCAGGTTGATGAAGAAAATCAAGCGCCACGACACGGCGCTGATCAGCCAGCCGCCGATAAACGGTCCCACCGCGGTGGCCAGACCACCCAGTCCCGACCAGGCGCCGATGGCCTTCGACCGGTCGTCCTTGACGAAGGAGGCCTGCAGGATGGACAGGCTGCCCGGGGTCAGCAGCGCGGCCCCGATGCCCTGGACGGCCCGGGCCAGGATGAGCGTAGGTGCATTGGGCGCCACCCCGCACAGCAGCGAGGCCAGGGCGAACCAGACCGTGCCGATGAGGAAGACCTTGCGCCGCCCGTACCGGTCACCGAGGGTCCCGCCCAGCAGCAGCAGCCCGGCCAGCGAGAGCGTGTAGGCGTCCACCACCCACTGCAGGCTGGCCTCGCCGACGTGAAAATTCCGGCCGATGGCGGGCAGCGCGATCCCCACCACGGTGGCGTCGAGCGCGGCGATTCCCGACCCGAGCACGGTGGCGGTCAGCACCCAGCGGCCAACGGGGCTGGCGTACTGCAGTCCCGGCATTCCGGTCTCCGGCGGCGCGGCCGGGCTAGCCACGAGGTACCCGGAGATGGCCCGTCGTGTTACCGATGTAAATCACAGCCCCAGTATGCGGGGAAACGCCAGCCGGCATGGGGGACCGGCCCAGTGTCGGGCATGGGGGAAATCACGGTGGCGAGCATTCGGGAAACATTGCGCCGACTCGCTATCCGACTTGTCCGGTACGGGGGATGATGCTTTACGGTGACCGGCCGCACGCGCTGCGGAACTGGCTGGCCCGCGCAGCGGAGCAGGCGCGGGAGCCGGCACCAAACGGGACTTGTTAGGTCAATCTCAGGAGGATTCGGACATGACATCAGGGTCGTTCGTGCCGCTCGCGGGCAGCGAACGCACGGCAATTTCCGGCAACCAGGACCTCGGGCCGGTGAATGAGCAGGAGCGGATCGAGGTGACCGTGGTGCTCCGGCGCCGCGCGGAGCTGCCGGACGAGCTGGTGTTCTCGCCGGAGACCATCTCCCAGAGCGAGCTGGCCGACACCTACGGTGCCGAGCCGGCCGACGTCGAGCTGGTGCGCGAGACGCTCAGCGGTCTCGGCCTGGAGATCACCGCCACCGACGAAGCCTCGCGGCGGATCAAGGTCGCGGGCAGTGCGTCGGCCCTGACCCAGGCGTTCGGCACGAACCTGCGCCAGGCCCGCAGCACCCAGCCGGGTGTGTCCGGTGAGGTCGAGCACCGGTACCGGGAGGGCGCACTGCAGGTGCCCGCCGCGCTGGACGGCATCGTGATCGCGATCCTCGGCCTGGACAACCGGCCGCAGGTCCGAGCCCACTTCCGGGCGGCGGCCGCCGCGGCCGCCGCTCAGGAGTCCTCTTACACCCCGCCCCAGGTCGCCCAGGCCTACCAGTTCCCGGCCGGCACCGACGGCACCGGGCAGACGATCGCGATCCTGGAATTCGGCGGCGGGTTCGCCGCCAGCGACCTGCAGACGTACTTCTCCGGTCTCGGCCTGTCCGTCCCCACCATCACGGCGGCGAGCGTGGACAGCGGGTCCAATACCCCGGGGGACCCCTCCGGCGCCGACGGTGAGGTGCTGCTGGACATCGAGGTGGCCGGGTCGGTGGCCCCCGGCGCGGCCCAGGTCGTGTACTTCGGCCCCAACACCGACCAGGCCTTCATCGACGCGATCAGCGACGCGGCCCACGCCAGCCCGACCCCGATCGTCATCAGCATCAGCTGGGGCGGGCCGGAGGAGACCTGGTCGGCGCAGTCCCGCACCGCCCTGGACGCGGCGCTGTCCGACGCGGCGGCGTTGGGCGTTACCGTGACGGTGGCGGCCGGCGACGGCGGCAGCAGCGACGGCGAAACCGACGGCAAGAACCACTGCGACTACCCGGCGTCCAGCCCGTACGCGCTGGCCTGCGGCGGTACCCGGCTGGAGGCCAGCACCAGCACCGGGGCGATCAGCTCCGAGACGGTGTGGAACGACGGCTCCAGCGGCGGCGCGACCGGCGGTGGCATCAGCACCCTGTACCCGGTGCCGTCCTGGCAGGCCAACGCGGGCGTGCCCGCGGCCTCGGCCAGCGCGGGCGGCCGGGGGGTGCCGGACGTGGCCGGCAACGCCGACCCACAGACCGGCTACCAGGTCCTGGTGGACGGGACCCGGACGGTCTACGGCGGGACGAGCGCGGTGGCTCCGCTATGGGCCGCGCTGGTCGCCCGGCTGGCCCAGTCCACGGGCAAGAAGTTCGGGCTGCTCCAGCCGCTGCTCTACGACGGGGTAGCGGCGGGCAAGAGCGCGCCCGGGTTCAACGACATCACCAGCGGGAGCAACGGCGCCTATTCGGCCGGGCCAGGCTGGGACCCCTGCACGGGCCTGGGGTCTCCGTCCGCCACCGACCTGCTGAACCGGCTGAACGGCTGATCGTTCCGGCG
>CAXUJF010000632.1:0-3459 GCA_964250865.1 uncultured Streptosporangiaceae bacterium | reverse complement strand
CTCGCCGTCGCCCTCGGCATCATCGTCCTCGTCGGCCTCTAAGTCGTCGTCCACCTCGTCCGGTGGGGCGGCCGCCATACCCAACTTCAAGCCGGAAAGTCCGGCTCAGCTAGGCATCCCGTCCTCTGTCCGCTCGATCTACGAGCAGTGGGTGGTCTGGAGCCACAACGGCCGCTTCAACGGCAAGGGTGCCATCCAGGACTACGCCAACCCGGCTCAGCTCAACCGGCTGGACTGGTACAGCGCGCACGACTGGAAGACGCCGTATCCCGGTGACTCGGCCATCCTGTCGCCTGGCCAGGTGCCCGGGGCCGACCTGCCGGCCGACTACCTGGGCGACTGATTCATCCCTGCTGTACCGGGTGGAACTCCACCCGGTACAGCAGGGTGTCGTCGTCGATCGGGCCTGCGTGCGCGGCCCGGCGCCGCAGAATCTCCCGGTCCGGCTCCCCGGCCCGGGAGACGTCGGCCTCCGTGATCGCGGCGAACGGGACCAGCTCGATCGAGTCCACCTCGATCTGTTCCCCGCCCGGCCGACCGGATACCGGCCGCCCACCTTGACCTTGGGTCGCTTCCACAGCCGGAACGACACCATGATCGCGCCGGACCGCACGTCGTCCTGCAGTTCCTTGCTGAAGATCACCCACCGAGCGTAAGCGAATGCCGCCAACGCGAACGGCCGCCCGGGCAAGCCGGGGCGGCCGTGTCGTACCGCGATGGAACTAGAGAACTGGTCAGGCGCTGGTGTGCAGCTGACCGTTGACGCCGTCGGGGTAGAAGCCACCCTTGTTGGCCACCTTGGGGGTCAGGTACACGATGTTCAGCACCTGGCCCGGGGTCCGGCCGAAGGCCAGCCCGTTGCCGTCGGCCGGCACGATGTTGGCCTTGCCGTGCAGGGTGATGCCCTGGTCGTCGTGGCTCGGGCCGTCCAGGCTGTCGCGGGCCCTGGAAATGGCGTTGGCCGCGCTGGCCAGCCCCCGGTCGTACAGGACGGTGCGGATGTTGGCCGCGTGGTAGGCCTCGACCGCGAGGATGCCCGCGGCCGCGCCCAGGTAGGTCTTGTTGCTGATCAGCGGGGCGGCGCCCTTGTACGCGGTCACGCCGACGTCCTCGAAGATGAACGCGCCCAGCAGAAAGTCGTTCTCGTTGTCAAACGGGCTGAACGACTGGTGCGACCCGATCAGTCCCGCGGCGCGGGCCGCGGCGGTGAAGCTGGTCGCCAGGTTGATCTCCGGCTGCGACACCTTGGCCCCGCCGAGCGCGCTACGCAGGAACGCCACGTGCTCGTACTCGTCCTTGGCGATCTCGGTCGCGAACTGGCGGATCGAGCTGGTCTTGAACGGCACGCGGTGGCCGCCCTTCACGCCACCGCGGTTGCCGGAGCCACTGGTCATGCTGGACGGCAGACCGCACCCGTAGACCGCGTAGTGGTAGAACTGGGCCTCGAGGTACTCCAGGTTCAGCGCGAAGTTCAGGATCGCGCTGTCCGAGATCGAGTCGGCCGAGGCGTCCTTCTCCGAGGCGCCCGCAGCCGGCATCCCGGCCAGCAGGCCCGCGCCCACCACGCCCAGGCCCGCCGCGCTGGCGCTCTTGAGGAACCGGCGACGGTCCGCCTCGTTCTCCGCGCTGCGGTTGATGAGCTGACCGACGTAATTCTTTCCGAACACTGTTATCCCCTTCCGGGATTTCCCATCCGTACGTAGCTATTCGGAGCGACCCGCCGGTCAGATCGGTCTGTAATCATTATGTAACCGAAAGTAGCCATCCCAGAGCAGGCGATGACCCCGACGTTTTTCATGCAGCGGAGTGCCCGGTGACGCGCCGGTGTGACCCGGCCTCTTTGCCTAGACGTTTTTGCTGGTCAATCACTCAGCAGATACTGAGCGTAGCCGAATAGTAGCGCAAGGTCACCGTCAATGACGGATCTAAACCGGAAGTGTCGCGGTGCCGGGCGGCCGGGCGTGGTCAGCGGCCCTTCAGGCTGCCTACGCTGAGCGATCCGTCCCCGTCGGCCAGCGCCTGCTCCTCCGCCTGGACGTAGCCTTGCGGGTCCTTGTCCACCGGATCCACGCCGGCGTAGTGCCGGGCCTCAAAGTCGGCGAACCGGACGGCCAGCTCGTGGCGGCGCTGCAGGCTGGCCAGCCGCCGGAAGTCGGTCAGGCCCTCGCGCTCTTCCTCGCCCATGTGGTCGCTGTTGGCCTCGTTGGCCCCGGCCACGGCCTCGAACCACTCGTCCGTGCCGACCTCGTGCCGGGCCACCTCGGCCACCGAGTCCCGGATCTCGTTGTGGTCCTTGATGGCGTCCAGCGTCTCGTCCTCCACGCCGTCCCGCCGGTGCGCGGCGATGCCCACGCGCAGCAGCTCGGGGTAGAAGATCTCCTCTTCGGCCGCCGCGTGCAGCTCCAGGAACGCGCCCAGCCGGCCCCACACGGCCGACAGCACCGCGGTGTTGCTCCGGTCGATCTGCTCCAGGATCGAGAACAGCCGCCGCTGCTCGTGGTGGTCGTCGAGGATCAGCTGGGTAATGTCCACGAGCCAACGCTACGGCAGGCGGGCACAGCTGGTACGCCGGGCCCGGAACGAGCCCCGGATGTCCGGTTCAGATCTCCTTCACGTGCTCGAACGGCTCCGAGCAGGCGCAGCAGCTGTAGACCGAGCGGCAGGCTGTGGCACCGAAGTACGAGACCAGGCCGGTCTCCGGCGACCCGCAGTGCGGGCAGTGCACGTGACGGCTGGGCAGGCTGAGGGTCAGCGGCACCGGCCCGCCGGCCCGGTGGTGCGGTGCCGTCCCGGGCGGCGCGATCCCGGCCGCGGCCAGCTTGCGGCGGCCTGCGGTGCTGATCCAGTCGGTGCTCCACGGCGGCGACAGCACCGTCCGCACCTCGACCGCGCCGTATCCGGCCCGGCGCAGCGCGTGCACCAGGTCGTCCCGCATGGCGTCCAGGGCCGGGCAGCCGCTGTAAGTCGGTGTGATGGCCACGATCACGGCGTCACCGTCCTCGCGGACCTCACGAAGAACGCCCAGGTCAGCCAGGGTCAGCATGGGTAGCTCGGGGTCAGTCACCGCCTCGGCCACGGCCCGGGCGCTGAGTCTTTCCCCTCCCGTCATCACGTCGCCATCGGTCACGACGGTCACCTCCGGTCAGCCGCTCGCCTTTATCAGTTCGTTATCTAGGGGTATCACGCCGGCCATATCGGCGTTCCGGCAACCTCCGGTAATCCGGCGGGCCGGACCTGATTACCAACCGACCGTTCGGGAAATAATTTAATCTTACCTTTCCTGGCCGGGTGGCGGAAGGATAGATTAATGACCGTCCGTTCGGTCAGCCGGGAGAGAGGGTGCCGCGTGGCCGACCAGGCCCAGGCCGTGTTCGCCGACGACGTCACCGTCCAGCGCGGTGACGAGATCATCGCCGAGTTCCGCGGCCGCAGCCGGGCCGTCGCCGCGGGGGCGTCGTG
>CAXUJF010000631.1:0-3478 GCA_964250865.1 uncultured Streptosporangiaceae bacterium | reverse complement strand
GTAGGAGGCCAGCTCCCCGGCCACATCGGCCAGCAGGTAGGAGGCTTCGGACAGCCGGTCGGCCAGGCCGGCCAGCGCCGGGTCATGCTGGCGTACTGCCTCCAGCTCCTGCCGGGCCCCGCCGACCAGCGCCGTCGCGTCCGGGCGCTCGTAGGCGCCCGCGGACGGGTCGCCCAGCAGCGCCTCGTGCGCGGCGGCGGCCGCGGCCCGCAGCGCCTCGGCGTTACTGAGCCGCTCTTCCTCGGCCCGCAGCGCCGCGTCCTCGTCCGAGGCCGGGTCGGCCGCTTCGATCTCGTTCAGGGCCTGGCGCAGGCCGTCGGCCTCGGCGATCCGCTCGCGGGCCTGCTCGGTCAGCTCGGTCAGCTCGGTCCGGGCGTCGCGATGCCGCTGGTAGGCCTGCTGGTAGTCGGCCAGCACGACGGCCAGCTCGGCACCGGCGTAGGAATCAAGGGCCTCGCGCTGCCGGCCCGCCCGCAGCAGCTGCTGCTGGTCGGACTGACCGTGCACCGCGACGAGGTCGTCGGCCAGGTAGGTGAGCAGCGACACCGGCACCGAGCGGCCGCCGGCGTGGGCCCGGGAACGGCCTTCGGCCGACACCGAACGGCTGATGACCAGGGCCGCGCCGTCGTCGTCGAGCTCACCGCCGGCCTCGTCGACCTGGCGGGCGACCTTGCCGTCGACGTCGATCGTCAGCCGGCCTTCGACCACGGCGCGCTGGGCACCGGGCCGGACCCGCGCCGGGTCAGCCCGGCCACCGAACAGCAGGCCGAGCCCCGTCACCACCATGGTCTTGCCGGCGCCGGTCTCGCCGGTGACCACGGTGAATCCCGGGGACAGCTCGAGCACCGCGTCGTCGATAACTCCGAGCCCGGTGATCCGGACTTCCTCAAGCATGGCCGTCAGCCCGTCTCCTCTGTACCGTCAAGTTCCGCGTCGGGCCTGCCACCGAGCCGGCTCCCGCGCCAGCCTTTCACTGGCAGGCCGAACTTGGCCACCAGCCGGTCGGTGAACGGGGCGCCACCGTCGTCGGTGGCCGGTTCGCCGTCCGCCCCCGCGCTCACCCCGTGCAGCCGTGCCAGCCGCACCGGGAGCGCGCCGCGCCGGACCTCGACCCGTGCCCCTGGCTCCAGATCGACCATACGGCGGCCGTCGCACCACATCACCGCACCGGGCGACGGCGCGCCGGCCGGTTCTGCCATCAGGTCCGGCCCTGCGGGGGCCGGGCCGCGGCTGCTGCCGCCGATGACCTCGATGGCCAGGACCGAGCGGGGCGAGACGACCATCGGGCGGGCGAACAGCGCGTGGGCGCTGATCGGCACCATGAGCAGGGCCTCGACTTCGGGCCACACCACCGGGCCGCCGGCCGAGAACGCGTACGCGGTCGAGCCGGTCGGGGTGGCGCAGACCACGCCGTCGCAGCCCCACCGGGACAGCGGCCGGCCGTCGACCTCGGTCACCACCTCGAGCACCCGTTCCCGGGCCGCCTTCTCCACCGTGGCTTCGTTGAGGGCCCAGGTCACCGCGATCGGCACGCCGTCGTACAGCACCTGGACGTCGATCGTCATGCGCTCTTCGACCACGTAGTTCCTGGCCACCACCCGGTCGACGGTGTCGGCCAGGCCATCGGGCTCGGCCTCGGCCAGGAAGCCGACGTGCCCGAGGTTGACCCCGATCAGCGGGGTGCCCGCCGGGCGGGCCAGGTCGGCCGCCCGCAGCAGCGTGCCGTCGCCGCCGACCACGATGACGATCTCCGCGCCCTCGGCCGCGCGCGGGCCTGCCGTGACTTCCTGCACGTCGGCGCAGGCCAGGTCCCCGGCCTCCGGAGTCAGGACCCGCACCGTCAGGCCGGCCGCGATCAGCCGCGAGACCACCTCGCGCGCGCTGGCGAGCGAGTCTTTCCGCCCGGTGTGCGCCACGACGAGAGCCGTCCGTCCGCCCCCGGCGTTACCTTCGCTCATCGTTGCTGTGTGCCCCTTCACGGTCCGGTTCAGTGCGGTCCCTCCGCGATCGCCTGGCGCAGGTCTTCATCGTCCAGCGGTGGGCCGCCACGCCGCAGCCAGACGAAATACTCCACGTTGCCGGCCGGCCCGGGCAGCGGGCTGGCCGTCACGCCGAGCACGCCCAGGCCGAGGCCGGCTGCGGTCTGGGCGACCGCGCTGACCGCTTCGGCCCGTAGTCCAGCATCGCGCACGACGCCACCTGCTCCGACCCGTCCCTTACCCACTTCGAACTGCGGCTTGACCATGAGCACGAAGTCGGCGTCGGCGGCCGCGCTGGCGACCAGGGCCGGTAGGACCAGGGCGAGCGAGATGAACGACAGGTCGGCCACGACCAGGTCCGGCCGCCGCCCGTCCGCGGTGGTGGCCTGCTCGGGCTGCAGCGCCCGGACGTTGACCCGGTCCCGGACCGTGACCCGCGGATCGGTCTGCAGCGGCCAGGCCAGCTGGCCGTACCCGACGTCCACCGCGACGACCTGAGCCGCGCCCGCCCGCAGCAGCACGTCGGTGAAGCCGCCGGTGGAGGCGCCGGCGTCCAGGGCGGTGCGGCCCGCCACGGTCAGGTCACCGAACGCGGCCAGGGCCCCGGCCAGCTTGTGGCCGCCGCGGGAGACGTAGCCGGGATCGCCGTCGTCCGCACCGACCAGGATCGGCGTGTCCCGGGTGACCTGGGTGGCCGCCTTGGCCGCGGCCTCGCCGTTGACCGTGACCCGCCCGGCGGCGATCAGCTCCGCGGCCTGCTCGCGGGAACGGGCCAGCCCGCGCCGGACCAGTTCGGCGTCCAGCCGGGCCCGTGGCGCTCGCGGCGCCTTACGGGTGGTCCGTCCGGTCATGGCGTCCCGGCGGTGTGCTGGGTGTCTCCCGGGCTCAGCTCGCCCAGGACCTCGCGCAGCCGATCGTGCACCTGGCCCAGGATGGCGGGGTGCTCCCCCAGCGGCGCGTCGTCCAGCCGGCCGAGCTGCGCCACCGCCTCGTCCACCCGGGTGTCCCCCGTGCCGCTGAGGCCCGCGAGGTTCAGGCGGACGATGTCGCCGTCGGTCGTGTCCATGCTGCCCCTCGGTTCGTCGGCGCTCGGTGTACGCTACCCTCCGCCATGAACGCTACCGTCCCGACGATCGTGGAAGGGGAGCCGCGATGGCGACTGCCGAGGAATGTCAGCAGGCTTTTGAGAGGCTGACCGCCCGGCTGGCCGACCTGGACCCCGGCGACCGGGACGCCTTTTTCAGCGGGCGCTCGTTTTCCTGCCAGGTGCCCGACCTCGACGTCACGTTCGTGACCCGGTTCGGGCCGGAGGGCGCGGACCCGGTCCACCTGGCCGCGCCCGGGGATTCGCAGGCCGACGTGCGGCTGACCGCCAGCAGCGACACCGTGGTGGAGCTGGCCGGCCACGTCTCCGCGTTCCCCCGGGCCTGGCTGAGCGGGAAAGTCAAGGTCCAGGCGAGCATGCGCGACCTACTGCGGCTGCGCAAACTGCTCTGACG
>CAXUJF010000630.1:0-3481 GCA_964250865.1 uncultured Streptosporangiaceae bacterium | reverse complement strand
GGGCCCGGGCGCCGTAGGACGGGGGCGGCGGGTAGGCGTAGGCCGGGCCGGTCGGGTATGAGTGCCCGCCGCCGTAACCATCGTTATCGCCGTTGTCGCTGTGGCCGCCAAGGCCGCCATGGTCCGCGGCGGGCGGTTCTGGCTGGTGATCCTGCTCCGGCCAGTAGGACGGCCCGGCGTCGTAGGACGGCTCGGGCTCGTAAGCCGGTTCGGCGGAGAACAGCTCATCAAGCGGGGACGAGCCCCGGGACGGACCGGGCGACGGGACCTGTTCGTGAGATCCGCCCGCCCGATTGGGCCTGGACGGCTGGTCGGACCGGTCGCCGAAGGGTCCTGGTTCGGTAGGAGTGCTCACGCGTGGCGAGAATACTCTGCTGTCTGGTTTGACACCGCTCCTCCGGTAACTCCGCCCGGTTCGGACAGCCAGACGACGAAGTGAATCAGCCAGGTCCGGGTGGGTGGCTGGGTCAGTTCGTGGGCGTCCTGGTTGGTCAGCAGGTCGACGACCTTGCGCGCGCTGCCGCCGTAGCCGGACAGCTGGGCCTGGGTGCCGGCCAGCAGCACCGGGTGGCGCCCAGCCTGCTCGATCCCGGTCACCACGGTGGACACCTCCCCCGGCGTGGGGTCGTCGATCCGGGTCGTCGGGGTCGCGCACATGCCCCGCACCACCTGACTGAACCGGTCCGCGGTGGTGGAGTCCACGATGACCACGGAAGCGTTGGCCCCGATGGCCGAGCACAGCTCGCGGACGGCCTGGTACTCGCCCTGCCCCGTGCGCTTGAAGGCCAGCCCGTTGGCCGTGGGCCGGGACGAGCCGCTCGCGGTCCTGGTCGTGCCGACCCCGAAGGTGGTGACGGCCGCCGGGACCAGCAGCGCGATCACGCAGCAGACGGCCACGATCGATCCGGCCACCCGGCTGGCGCCGAGCCGGTGGCCGCGATCCTTGATCCAGGCCGCCATCCAGGCCGCGGCCAGGATCAGCCCGGGCAGCACCATCGGGACCAGCCGGCGGCTGGCCCAGGGCTGATCGGGGATGATGCCCGGGCGCCAGAGCACGCTCACCACCACCCAGCCGGTGATCAGCAGGGGCAGCGCCCAGATCCGCGCCGCACCACTGTCCTGCCAGGTCAGCAGGGACTTCAGGCCCCGGCGGACGAGCAGGGCCAGGCCCAGGGTGGCCAGGATCACGGCGGGCACGCCCAGGTACCAGATGACCCAGTACAGGCTGTCTTCGGCGTACTGGCGGTGCCCGTCGATGGCCAGGCCCGCGAGTTTCTGCAGCTCGGCCACGTAGCTGACGGTGGCCGGGTTGGTCTCGCCGCGGACGGTCTGGAAGTAGGGGCGCACCGCGAAGCCGATGATCACGAGCACGGTCAGCGCGGCGGCGGCCTCCGGCAGCCAGCGCAGCGGCCGGGACCGCAGCAGCCGCCGGATCCAGCGGCGGAACGGGCGGATGTTCACCAGGGCCATGCCGATGCCGGTCAGCGCGACCACGGCCAGCGCGATCATGGCCAGCGGCCGCAGCGAGCCGGACAGCGAGTCCAGGTACGGCCGGGACAGCAGGAAACCATCGGCCAGGCCGTAGGCGACCCCGATACCCAGGCCGAGGCCGAACGGGACGGCCTGAGGCCGCCGGGTCACCAGCAGGATGCCCAGGAACGGGATGGCCGGCAGCAGGTCGCTGGCGCCGTCGATGCGGATCAGCAGGGTGAGGCCGATGGCCAGACCGCCGAAGAACGCCAGCGCGGTGGTCGGCGTGGGCCCGTCGCGCCAGGAGGTCACGGCCGGCCTGGTCATCGACTGCCGTCCGCTGGTCAGCGTGAACGAATCGGCCAGCATGCACAGCCCGCCGAACAGCATGACCTGGGCCAGCGTCTCACTGAACGTGGTCCGGCTGGTGTACTGCTGGGGCAGGCTGACCGCCAGTACCAGGGCCGCGGCCGGGGCCCACCGGCCGCCCGCGAGCCTGCCCCCCAGGCCGGCGAAGGCCAGCCCCGCGCAGCCGCCGATGACCGGTGCCCTCGCCACCGCGGTGCGCGGGCCGCCGGCCCCGACCCCCCGGGCCAGCATCATCGGCAGCCCGGCCATGAACTGGGGCACGACCATCGTGCCGGCCTGGAAGAAGCCCAGGCTGCTGAACGTCATCCCCGGGTGCGAGGAGCCACCGAACGCGGCCAGCGATTGCGGGATGTGCGTCGTCCCCTGGTGCGCGATCCAGTAGGCGAACTGCAGGTAGGTGGCGGGGTCGCGGAGCACGATGATCTGCTGGGAGTTCTCCGTCAGCTGCCAGACCGTGAAGCCGGCCGCCACCACCAGCGTCGCGATCAGCGACCACCAGGGGACGTCGGGTTTCGGCCGGTCCCGCGGGGCGGTGGCCAGCTCTTGCGTGGGCGCCTGCTCGGTCGCCGAGGTGCTCTCCGGCGCGGGGACCTCTTCATCGCGGCGCTGGTCCCAGAACTCCCGGATGCCGTGCGGCCAGGCCGACGGCAGTTCGCGCACGACCACGAAGACCAGGGCGATGGCCAGCGGCACCGAGATGATCAGCATCGGGATGTCGGAGAACCGGTTGGCCAGCAGCAGCGGGAGCCCGGCCAGCAGCCAGGCCATGACCAGTACGGACGGCACCAGGGTGATCGCCGCGAAGATCGTCCCGGGCAGCCGCACCAGGCCGGGGTGGCCGCGGCCGGGCCGGCGGCGGAACCGGCCTCGCACGCCCTGCGTTGACGCCTCCGGGGACTCCGGGGACTCCGGGGACTGCGGGGTCTCCGGGCTGGCGGCGGTGGTCCCGGGCGTGGCATCCGCGGCGGACCCAGCGTCCTGCGGAGCGGATTCGGCGGCCGACTCGTCCGGCGCTGACGCTTCCGCCTGCGACGATCCGGCCTGGTCAGCCGGACCGGAGCGGTTGCCCGCGTCAGCGCCGTTGCTCGACGCGCGGAGTCCTCGGGGCACGGACCTACTGTAGAGGTGCCGGTCGGTGACGGCTACGCAAGGCCATCTTGTGTTCACAGTCACGGTCACCCGCGGAACTTGGCCCTAAGCTCGTTCGTCTCACCCGGTGTGGCCAGATCCCGCTGGACGAGCGGGCTCTCGCGCCGGATACCAGGCGGAGAGCGACATCGGACCGTTAAATACCTTTGCCACCGTTTTGAATAAATATCTTTTTGAGACACGGTAAACATGAGGGGCAGCAACGTAGCTGGCTGAGTACGACTACCTGGCACACAGTGATGGCCGCCCCGCGAAACCGCTGACGCAGGCCCTCGGCACGGAGCGCGGCTGGTTGACCACTGACGCGTTCCCTGACCCGTCAGTAAGGACCCGCTACCCATGGACCGCCGCCGCGATCGAACCGAGAGCGATCTTGACGAAGTGAGCGCCGCCGCGCCGACCGGCGCCCGCCCCGGCGGTCCCGGCCCCATGCTCACCGACCCGTTCACCGCCATTCCCGACGCCGAGGTGCCCGGGGCCGTCGACCCGACCT
>CAXUJF010000629.1:2499-3484 GCA_964250865.1 uncultured Streptosporangiaceae bacterium | reverse complement strand
GCGGGCCCCCCCCGGGGGGGGGGGGGGGGCGGGGCGGGGGGCGCGGGGGGGTGGGGGGGGGGGCGGGGGGGGGGCCGGGCCCCCCCCGCCCCGGCCGGCCCGGACCGGACCGAGCTGCTGGTCAACCAGGGCCGGGGCAGCGCCTACCGGCCGAGCCGCTGGCGGCAGCGCAAGTTCCTCATCGGGGCGGGCGCGGCCCTGCTGGTGGTGATCATCGTGGCGGTCACGATCGTGCTCAGCAGCGGAGCCACCTGGCCCGCCAGCGTGGCCACGGTCAAGTCGGAGATCACCACGGCCTGCAACAACCCCGACGTGATGTCCGAGCCCGGCCAGGTCAACTTCGCCTGCGCCAAGCAGACGCAGCAGATTTTGTGGGTCTTCTCCCTGCTCTCCAGCGAGAACGACTCCCAGTTCAACGACGCCAAGACCGGGCGGCAGGGGCTCGAGCCGATCACGCCGACCCAGGGCGCTGAGGTCGCGTGGTCGCTGAACCTGCACCACCCGTACAACCCGCTGAACCCGATCGACAGCCTGCAGGTGGCCGCGCGGGCCATCGACAACATCATCGGGGGCGCCTCGGCCATCGGGGCCAGCGGCGCTCCGAGCATCCAGCCCGGCCTGGAAAGCTACCCGGCCAACTGCCTGCGGTACACCGGGTCAGCCGAGCTGACCTCGCAGGCCGGCTTCCCCAGCGTCTGCGCCAAGCCGATCAAGACCAGCCAGCAGGAAGGCGCGCTGGTGGCCGACGTCTACAGGAAGTGGGCCGTCGGCGCCACCACCCAGCAGGCGAACGCGGCCGAGATGCTGTACGAGAACTCGGGCAACCCGGGGGCCTCGCAGGTCCAGGCCATTTTGAAGAACCTGTCCCAGACCAGACTCTGACCGGCCCACCAGGAGCGGCCGTCGCGCCTGCGGCGGCCGCTCGGCTCCCCCGCCTTCGGAAGGTGGTGCATCTGTGGCACCCCCTCGTAAGCCGTGGTGGCCG
>CAXUJF010000629.1:0-2489 GCA_964250865.1 uncultured Streptosporangiaceae bacterium | reverse complement strand
CCCCCCCCCCCCCCCCCCCCCCCCCCCCCCCCCCCCCGGCCGCCCCCCGGGCGCCCCCCCCTCGGCTCACCCGACTTCGGAAGTAGGTGAATCTGTGCAACCCCCTCGTAAGCCGTGGTGGCAGCAGGCGACCGCGCTGGTCAGCCTGAGCACCGGCGGGGCGATCACCGGCTTCGCCTTCGCCCACGGGACGCCCGCGCACCTGGCCTCGCCGGCCAGTGTCCCGGTGACACTGACCGCGCTGGACCAGGCGGCCCAGCCGGCCAGCGGCCAGGCGGCGTCGGACGAGTCGGTCGCCCGCTCGGCCATCGTCAAGGTGGCCAGCTACTACGCCAAGCTGGCCGAGAGCAAGACGCCGGCCGAGATGGAGGCGCTGATCTGGCAGCAGGACAGCACGGACGGCGCCGACCATGGCCAGTCCTGCGCCGCGTTCGCCAGCATGACCCTGCAGCTGGGCGCCCAGCTGGCCGGGAGGGAGAGCTGGGTCACCGGTGGCTCGACCTACCCGTGGCCCCTGCATGACTGGGTCGACGCGCGCGTCGACCCCAACTCGGACTCGCTCAGCATCACCTCAATCGTGCAGGACGCCGAGGCGCACCAGCGCTGGCACCCCCTGGGCAGCAGCTACCAGCCGCTGCCGGGCGACTGGGTGCTGTTCGACAACCACGTCGAGGTGGTCACCGGCTACTCCGGTGGCGTGCTGTCGACCATCGGCGGCGACTCGCTGCCCAACTTCACGGTCAACGCGCACGAGTACTCCCGCTCGCTGAGCTCGGAGGGGGTGCAAGGCTTCGTGAGCAACGGCGATCTGCCCACGGCGTCCACGGCCGCCGCGACGACGGGGTCGGCGGGCGCGAGTTCGGCCAGCAAGGGAAAGGCGGCGACCGGTTCGGCGGCGGCAGAGAAGGCGGCCACCCCGGCCACGCCGCAGGACGACCAGCAGGCCGAGGAAGCGCTGGCCGCCATTCCGGGCACCCTGGCCGCTCAGCAGGATTCCCGTTCCGCCGGCTCGGCGGAATCGGGTTCGGCCGACTCCGACTCGGCCTCGGGCGCGGCTTCGGTGGCCGCGGCCATCCCGGGCGTCCCGGCCGGTGCGGCGTCGTCGAGTGACACGTCGTCGAGCCCGGCTGCCTCGTCGAGTGCAGCGTCGTCGAGCCCGGTGTCCTCAAGCCCGGTGTCGTCAGACTCGGGGTCATCGAGCTCGGCGTCGGGTAAGTCCACCGGGGGCACCCGGGCCAAGGCGGCCGCCCAGCCGACGACCGAGCCTTCGGCCTCCATTCCCGGGCTGCCCAGCCCGAAGGCGTCGGCGGCGAGCTCACCGAAGGCCAAGAGCTCCGGTGCGTCCGCGGGCGGCGCGTCGTCCTACTCCCGGCACCAGACCTCGGCCAGTTCGGCCACGGCGACGCCGGGATCGGCCGCCCAGCGGGCGTTCATCAACCAGATCGCCCCGGGCGCGATCGCGGCCCAGCAGACCTACGGCGTGCCCGCGGCGGTGACCATCGCCCAGGCCATCGATGAGTCCGCCTGGGGTCAGAGCGCGCTGGCCAGCGAGGAGTACAACCTGTTCGGCATCAAGGGCACCGGCCCGGCGGGCAGTGTCGCGCTGCCGACCCAAGAGGTGTACAACGGGCAGGCGGTGAACATCACGGCCGATTTCCGCGTCTACCACGACGTGGCCGAGAGCATCGACGACCACGGCAAGCTGCTGGCTGAGAGCGGCTCGTACTCGGCCGCGATGGCCAGCAAGCAGAGCCCGAATTCGTTCGCCAACGCGCTGACCGGGGTGTACGCCACGGACCCGAGCTACGGGTCCAGCCTGATCAACCTGATGCGCCAGTACAACCTGTACCGGTACGACGCCTCGGCCACGTCAAGCACCTCGACCCCGGCGGCATCGAGTGCGGCCGGGTCGGCCTCGGCTCCCGCCTCGGCCCAGGCGGCGGCCAGTCCCAAGTCCCAGCCGCACGGCGCCACCCAGTCCCACCCGGCCAGCAGGGCGAAATCCACGGCCCGGCCCACGGCCAAGGCGACGTCGCCGAGCCTGACTGCACCCTCGGCCTCGTCCTCGGCCCGGGCCAGCACGCCTCCGGCCAACCCGGTTCCGGCCACCGCCACCACGGCTCCCACTTCGGCCGCCGGCTCCTCAGGCGGGTCGTCCGGGACACCGACGGCACCGGACGCGGGTTCGCCGGCCGCCACGGCGCCACGCCCGGTCGCCTCGGCCAACACGCCGGGGACCGGCACCACCGCCGGCCACTCCAACATCCCCGGCACCTCGGGCGACGCGGAGGCCTCGGGTGGGACGGGCACCTCGGGCACCTCGGGCACCTCGGGCGACACGGGTTTCTCGGGCGACGCGAGTGCCTCGACCACACCGGGCGGGGCGGACACTTCGGGCGGGACAGGGACCTCGGGCCGGGCCACCTCGGGCAGCGCGGCCACGTCGCCCGGCCAAGCTTGGTGCATGGCGCTGGTGATCATTACGACCC
>CAXUJF010000628.1:1886-3501 GCA_964250865.1 uncultured Streptosporangiaceae bacterium | reverse complement strand
CCGCCATCAGCCATGCCACATGCCCGCCCGGCACAGCCAATTCCGCAACAGCCCCTATGGCCGGGTCTTTGGCGCCATCGACCCGGGGGCGGGAGGCGAGGGCGTCAGCCTGTACCGGCCGCGGGCCGGCGCGGCACCGGGACGCGGTCCAGGTCGGCCGCCACCACGATCTCGCCCCCGGACACCGCGCCTGCATCGTCCGCGCACCGGCGCGGGTCCTGGTGGGTGTACCGCTGGGAGAAGTGGCTCAGCACCAGCGTGCGGACCCCGCACTCGGCCGCGATCTGGCCCGCCTGCCGCGCGGTCAGGTGCCCGTAGGCCGGGGCCAGCTCGGCCTCGGCGTCCAGGAATGTGGCCTCGCACACGACCAGGTCGGCCCCTTGGGCCAGCGCGAACGCGCCGTCGCAGAGCCGGGTGTCCATGATGAAGGCGAACCGCTGCCCGGGCCGGGGCTCGCTCACCTCGTCCAGGCTGACCCGCCGGCCCGCCACGTCCAGGCCACCGTCGCGGGCCAGCCGTCCCACGTCCGGCCCGCTGACGCCGAGGGCGGCCAGCCGGTCCGGCCGCATCCGGCGCCCGTCCGGCTCGGCCAGCTGGTAGCCCACGGTCGGCACCCGGTGCGACAGCGGCCGGCCCACCAGCCGCCAGGCGCCCGTCTCCGCCAGCACGTCCGGGTCGCCCGCGACCGCGCGTTCGCTGACGGCAGCCACGTCGTGGAAGTAGGCGGCGTGCCGCAGATGGCCGAAGTACTCCTGGCCTCCGGCCGGATAGTGGCACACGACGTCATGGGCCACCCGGTCCAGGGCCATCCGCTGCAGTACGCCGGGCAGCCCCAGGCAGTGGTCGCCGTGGAAGTGGGTGACGCAGATCCGGGTGATCTCGCTGGCCCGCACGCCCGCCAGCAGCATCTGCCGCTGGGTGCCCTCGCCCGGGTCGAACAGCAGGCCCTCGCCGTCCCACCGCAGCAGGTAGCCGTTGTGGTTGCGGGTCCGCGTGGGCGCCTGGCTCGCGGTCCCGAGGATCACCAGCTCCCGCCCTGACATGGGAACCGACCCTACGCCGGCGGTGACCAGGAGCGCGGCTCGCGGGGGCCAGGACCCGGCTCGCCCAGCGAACACTGCCACCAGCCCACGTCCCGCCAGGCGCCGTGCTTGTAACCGACGTCGCGGAACACCCCGACCGGCTGGAAGCCGAGCGCCTCGTGCAGGCCCACGCTGGCCGGGTTCGGCAGCGCGATCCCGGCGAACAAGGACCGGTAGCCCAGCCCGCGGACCTCGGGGATCAGCTGCTGGTACAGCCGCCGGCCCAGCCCCTGCCCGCGGTAGTCCGGGTCCAGGTACACCGAGCAGTCCGCCGACCAGCGGTACGCGGGCCGGGCCCGGTGCACCGAGGCGTAGGCGTAACCCGCGACCTTGCCGCCGTCGTCGGCCACCAGCCAGGGCAGTCGCGGCTGAGCCGTCATCCGGCGGCCGATCTCGTCCGCCGACGGGGGCTCCTCCTCGAACGAGATGGCCGTGCCGGTGACCACCGGCGCATAGATCGCCGCCCCCCCACCCCCCGCGGGGGGGGGGGGCGCCCCGGACCGGAGACGGAATAAACCCAGAATGGCCGCCCC
>CAXUJF010000628.1:0-1876 GCA_964250865.1 uncultured Streptosporangiaceae bacterium | reverse complement strand
GGGGGGGGCCGCCCGGGTGGCCCCCCGGGACGCCGGGCCCCGCGGGGGCCCGCGGCCCGGGCCGGGGGGCGGGGGCGGGGCCCGCGGCCGCGAACGGCAGCTCATCCGGCAGGCCCGCCCGGACGGGGCGCGCGTCCAGCTCGACCACCACCGTGCGGCCGATCTCGGCCAGCGTGGCCGGGCTCTCGGTCAGGCTGGAGCCGGCCACCAGCGCGAGGTCGTCCAGGTCGGTGCCGTCGGCCTGGTCCACGTGCTCGAAGCAGTAGACCAGCGGGCCGCGCTCGACCGCGGCGCAGCCCCGCACCGCGTCGATCCGCGGGTGCGGGTACACCCAGCGCGGGGTCAGGTCGAACGTCGCGGCCAGCACGTCGCCCGGCTGCCAGGTCCGGGTCACGGTCAGGTAGCCCTGGGCCGCGGTGGCCTGGACCGGCTCGCCGTTGACCAGCAGTTGCGGTGATCCGCTCCAGGACGGGACGCGCAGGGCCAGCCCGCACGGGCCGGCGGGCGCCTGCGTGACCCGCACCGCGACCTCGCCCGACCACGGCAGGTCGGCCGACATCGTGACGTCCAGGGTGCCGCCGGCCAGCGGCGCCGTCACCGTCGCCCCGGTGAACTGGTGCAGGTACAGCGTGTCGCCGGCCGTGCTGGCCAGGTAGTGCTGCACCGAAGCCAGCAGCCGCATGATGTTCGGCGGGCAGCAGGCGCAGGAGAACCACTCGTGCCGGCGTCCGGGATCGTCAACCTCCAAGTGGTCATAGCGGCGCTGCAGCGGGTTGACGTAGAAGAACCGCTGCCCATCGGTGGAGATCGAGGCGCCGAACGCGTTGTACAACAGCCGTTCCATCAGGTCGGCGTAACGGGCGTCGCCGGTGGCCAGCAGCAGCCGCCAGGACCAGTGGAAGCTGGCGATGGCGGCGCAGGTCTCGGTGTAGGCCCGGTCCGGGGGCAGCTCGAACCGGTCACCGAACGCCTCGGTTGAGTGGCGGGACCCGTTGCCGCCGGTCAGGTAGGTCTTGGCCGCGACCATGTCCTCCCAGCGGCGGATCGAGCCGGCCAGCAGGTCGGCGTCGCCGGTCTCGCTGGCCACGTCGGTCACCCCGGCCTCCAGGTACAGGGCCCGGACCGCGTGCCCCTCCAGGGTCACGGTGTCCCGGATCGGCAGGTGGTCCTGCAGGTACCGGTGCCCGCGGCCGGAGTCGCCGGCCAGCCCGTGCCCGCGCTGCTCCACGAACTGGCGGGCCAGGTCCAGGTAGGCCCGCTGGCCCGTCTCCCGGTACAGCTCGGCCAGCGCGGTCTCGACCTCGGGGTGTCCGTCCAGGCCCCGTTCCTGGCCGCCGAACGTGGTCACCAGGTGATCGGCCACGCGCTGGGCCACGGCCAGCAGCCGCTTCGCCAGCTCCTCGTGGCCGCCCGGGACCTGGCCTGCGGTCCGGCTCAGCGCCACCGCGGCCTGGATGAGGTGGCCCGCGCAGTACAGCTCGTGGCTGGACGCCAGCCGCCGGTACCGGGGCTCGCCGCTGACCTGGAAGTAGGAGTCCAGGTAGCCGTCCGGGCGCTGAGCCTGTTCCAGCAGGGTGATCGCGGCATCGGCGAAGCCGGCTAGGGTCTGCCCGGTGCCGCTGTCCGGATCCCGGGCCAGCTCCCAGCCGATGGCCTCCAGCGTCTTGTAGACGTCGGAGTCCATGAACACCGGCCCGTGGTAGCTGGCCGCGCCCGGCCCGGCGGAGTCCCCGGCGGCGGCCGCCGCGCGCAGGTTGTCCAGGTTGCCCGCCACCTCCAGCTGGCGCAGGGCCAGCGGCAGGCTCGCCTCCCGGTTGCGGCTCTGCCAGTCGTGCAGCAGGCCCTCGGTCAGCGCCGCGCCCGGCCCGGTCAGCGG
>CAXUJF010000627.1:0-3510 GCA_964250865.1 uncultured Streptosporangiaceae bacterium | reverse complement strand
CTTCGTAGGGGGCGGGGGCTTGGTGGGCTGGTCTGGGGCCGTCGAGGTCGAGGACGGTCAGCGGGAGGCCGAGGGTGACGGCCGCTTTGACCAGGGTGTCGTCGCGGGTGCCGCAGCGGATCAGGGTGAACTCCGGGCCCAGGTGGTCGTAGAGCGAGTCGCCGGGTCCGAGCCAGGCGTGCGGCAGCCGCTCCCCCGCGCCGGCGGCGATGATCGGTGAGCCGGCGTAGGTGTAGTTCAGGACCAGGTCCAGCCCGTGGAACTCGCGGTCCTTGGCTCGCTCGATGGCGGCCCGGGCCCCGGGCCGGGCGGCAGCGAACTCCTCGTCGGTGGCGGCCAGCCGGGGGTCGGCCAGCTCGGGCCCGAGGGTGGCCATGTTGCGGTGGGCCTCGGCGATCGTGTCCTGCGCCACCGGCCGCCGTTCGGCCTGGTAGGTGTCCAGCAGGGATCGGGGGGCCCAGCCGTGCAGCACGGCGGCCAGCTTCCAGCCCAGGTTGACCGCGTCCCCGATGCCGGTGTTGAACCCGTGGCCGCCGTAGGGCGGGTTCTGGTGGGCCGCGTCGCCCGCGATGAACCGGCGGCCGGACCCGTACCGGTCGGCCAGCTGCATGCGCGCGGTCCAGGCGTCCGTGGCCAGCACCTCGAACGGGACGTCCGAGCCGGTCATGGCCCGGACGATGCCGGCCGCGTGGGCTTCACCGCTGGCCTGGCTGACCCCGTTGGCGATGCACCACCAGGTGCCGTCCAGATCCAGGCGGCCCATCAGCCCGGCCTGGGCCGGGTTCAGCACCCAGTACTGCACCGCGGGCCCATGCGGCACCAGCGCCGCCAGCGCCGGGGCGCGGAACGTGACGTTGACGTTGCGGCGGCCGTCTTCGCTGCCGTCGTACCGGCCGCCGATCGCGTCCCGGATCACGCTGCGCGGCCCGTCGCAGCCGACCACGAAGTCCGCCGTCACCGTGACCGGTGCCTGGGCCGGGCCGCCGGCCAGCCCGGCCGGCTCGGCCGTCACCAGGACCGAGCCTGGTTCGCCGGCCCCGTTCGGGACCGCCCCGGTCACCCGCCATCCGGTGCTCAGCTTGATGTTCGGGTCGGCCGCGGCCACTTCGCGTAGCAGCTGCTCCACCACCGGCTGCGGCGCCTGCTGGCCGGGCTCGGCGACCCGGTCGCTGCCCGCCAGCCCCAGCCCGAAGGCGTCGTGGAAGCGGTACACCTCGCGCCCGGTGAGCGTGGTGCAGAACACGATGTCGGACGACCAGCCGACCTTGAGCGGCGACCGGTCCCGCAGCCCATCGGCCAGACCCCAGCGGCGGAAGTGCTCCATGGTCCGGGCGGACACGGTCTTGGCCCGGGGCCGCAGCCAGGCCACCTCCGGGCGCGGCTCGATCACCGCGCTGCGGATCCCGTGCTGGCTCAGCTCCATCGCGGTGGCCAGCCCCACCGGCCCGCCGCCCGCGATGAGGACCGGGATATCGACCGGGGGCCGGGCGGCGCCGGCCACCCGGCCGGGCCCCGGGGCGCCGGCCCGCCGGCCAGCCCGGCCGCGCGGTCGGCGTAGAGCCGGTCGACTTCGGGACCGCGCAGGCCGGGCATGTCCGGCTTGACCTCGAAGCCGAGCTGGGTCTGCAGGTAGGCCAGATGCTGGTAGCCAGCCGGGAACCGGCCCAGCAGGTCCGGGTCCAGGGTCAGCGACGCGGCCGGGTCCACTGGGTCCAGCCGGTCCTTTTCGTAGGTGGGCTGGCGGAGCACGATGCCCCAGCGGCCGTCACGGGCCTCGAAGAAGTCGTAGAAACGGCCGATGCAGGCCACGTCGCACAGCACGCCGTGCACCGGCGCCCGCTGCATGATCGTCATCTTGGTCTGCGCGACGGCCCTAGTGCCCGCGACCACGACGTGGCTGCCGCCCAGGAAGTGCAAGATGTTCACGCCCGCGTCCCAGCCGTCCCGGCTGGCCTGGGTGAACTTGGCCGCCGGCCCCTGGAACCAGGTGGCCATCATGTAACCGTCGTCATGCCAGGTGCCACCGAACGTGTCCCAGTCTCCCGAGTCACGGGCGACCGCCCAGGTCTCCACCACCTCGCGGATGGCGAGCCGATCGGCGAGTCCGGAATCCACAGTCTCTTCCTACCATCGAGAGGCCGAAGTCCGAACTTACAGAGCTTATCCAGAAAAAATCTGGTGTACTGCGGTTACAGTTCGGGCCGGGTAGTGTCCGCCGTGTGCCGATTCGTTTACCGTTGTGCCATGCGGGACAGTGAGGTTGTCGCGTCCATCGTGGCGCGCGACCCGCGGGGGCTGGCCGAGGCCTACGACAGGTACGCGGCCAGAATATTCAGCTTCTGCCGGTCGCAACTGGGGGAGCCAGCCGATGCGGCTGGCGCGGTTCAAGACACGTTCGTCATCGCCGCGTCGGCGGTGTCCGAACTCTACGATCCAAGTCGGCTCCGGCCCTGGCTGTACGCGGTGGCCCGGAACGAGTGCCACCGGCGGCTGCAGACCGGAGCACGGCCGGCCGCTGTACCGGAAGCGGACGGGGTGGCCGTCGACGTCTACGACGACGCCAGGGTCCAGCCGCTGGACCTGGTGCGGGCCGCGATCATCGGCCTGTCCGCCGATGACCAGGAGATCGTCGAGCTCAGCCTGCGGCACCAGCTGACCGGCCCCGACCTGGCCGACGTGCTCGGGATGCCCCGCGACTACGCGGACGGGCTGGTGTCCCGGGCCCGCGCCCACCTGGACACCGCGCTCGGCGCGCTGGTGGTGGCCCGGGTCGGGCGGAAGGCCTGCCCGGACCTGGAGAGCCTGGTCACCGGCGCGGACGGTACGACCAGCGCGCGGCTGCGCCAGCAGGTCACCGCGCACATCGCGGGCTGCCCGGTGTGCGGCCGGCGCAAGCGCCAGGTGCTGGGGCCGGTGCTGAAGCTCGGCTTCGCACCGCTCGGGCGGATCCCGTCCGAGCTCAGGGACCAGGTACTGGAGCTGGCCACCGACCCAGCCCCGGCTGCCACGGCCGAGCGGGATGCGATCTGCGCGCGCGCGGGAGCGTTCGGGGCCTACGGGTTCCCGGAGGCGCAAGCCATCGAGGCCGAGTCCGGTCCGTGGTGGCGGTTCGCGCCCAAGCCACTGACCGCGATCGCGGGGGCGGCGGCCACCGCCGCCGTGGCCGCCGTGGCCGCGGTGACGATCCTGGTCGTACCGCAGAAGCCCCACCAGCCGGCGGCCCGGCCGGCCAACCTCAGCTCACCGGTCGGCCCGGCCGGGGCCGGTGGCCAAGGCGGCCCGGTCACGTCGGCCGCGGCGGCGCCGGGGTCGAAGGCAATATCGGCCGCCGGTACCCGCGGGAACGCCTCGACGGTGCGCATCCAGACCGGCGGCGGCCAGTTCCTCACGGCGGGCGGGGCCCTGGCTCCGGCCGGCAGCCTGTACGCGGTGGGCGGCACCGGGCCCCCCCCCCCCCCCGGGGGGGGGGGCCCCCCCCCCCCCCCCCCCCCCCCCCAGCCCCCCCCCCCC
>CAXUJF010000626.1:0-3527 GCA_964250865.1 uncultured Streptosporangiaceae bacterium | reverse complement strand
CTGCTGCACCTGGCCTTCGGGCCGCCGGCCGAGGGCGGCATGGGGGAGTGGCGGGTCCGCCCGACCGCGGCCAACCGGCGGCCGGCCGCCGCCTGCTACCTGCGCCGCCCCGGCGACGACGTGTTCCGGGCGTTCAAGCTGGACGTGCTGCGGACCGACGGTGACCAGGTCGCTGAGACGACCACGTTCGGCCCCGAGCTGTTCCGGGCGTTCGGCCTTCCCGAGGTCCTGCCCGAAGTCCTGCCTGGAGTCCTGACCGAGGTTGTTCCCGGGGTCCGGCCCACGAGCTAACCCCGGCGCAGCGGGGGCGAGAACGGCTCGCCGTGCCCGGGGACGATCAGGGCGGCCCCGCGTTCCAGCAGCTGGGCCCGGGACCGTTCCAGCTCGGTCTGGTTTTCGCCCAGCGGGTCGACGTCCGGGCCGTCCGCGGTCCACCACACGTGGGTGCAGGCAATCAGGCCGCGATCGGTCGCGGCCAGCGTGGTGATGTCCTGCGCGGTGTGCCCGGGGGTGGTCATCAGCGTCACCGACGGCGCCAGCTTGAAGCCGTCCGCGGGCCGGCTGGTCCACGAGTCGCGCTCATAGATGGCCCAGAAGTCGTGGATCCGGACCTGCGGGAACAGCGCCGCGTTGACCGTGTGGTCTGGATGGTGATGGCTGAACACCACGTCAGTGACGTCGGCCGGGTCCACGCCCAGGTCGGCCAGTGGGCCCAGGATCCGGGACCGGTCCTCCACCATGCCCGGGTCGACGATGATCACCGCGTCACCGTCGCGGATCAGCACCACCGTGCTGGCCACGCGGGGGATCGCGGCGTAGCCCGCGGTCAGTACATCCAGTTGTGCGCTCATGAGCACCATCCTGCTCGCCATCCCGTTATGCCGATAGCGTCCCAGTGGCCCGATCGCGATCGGGCCACACGCGGTGTAACCGGCTTCACTCACCCCGTGTCCGCTGGTATGTTCCGCGGAGAGCCGTGCCGCGAGCACCGGCCGCAACCCCTGCGGAGAGTGATGACCAGCGACGCCGACCGCGAAAGCGGCCCCGCCGACACCACCCGGGACGCTCCGCCGACCTCAGCGGCCCCGACCGGCCCGGCCAAACCCAGGGCGCATCGCGGCCGCGCCGCGGCGGAATGGATCACGGTGCTGGTCGTCGCCGTGCTGCTGGCGGCCGGCCTGCGGACGCTGGTGTTTCAGCCGTTCAGCATTCCCAGCACCTCGATGGTGCCGACGCTGGACGTGGGCGACCGCATCCTGGTCCAGAAGGCCTTCTTCAACTGGCACGACGTCCGGGCGGGCGACATCGTGGTGTTCAAGCACCCGGCCGCCGATACCGACTGCAGCGGCCCGGAAAACACCGACCTGGTCAAGCGGGTGATCGCGCTGCCGGGCCAGACCATCTACTCGTCCGGCAACTCCGTCTACGTCGACGGTCGCAAGCTGGCCGAAAGCTACCTGCCCACCCCCGACCCGCTCGGTCTGGCCATTCCCGGGGCCAGCGCCACATCGCCCTACCGGGTTCCGGCCGGCGATTTCTACGTGCTGGGCGACAACCGGCAGATCTCCTGCGACAGCCGCTACTGGGGCCCGGTCAAGGGCTCCACCATCATCGGCAAGGCCGATCTGCTCTGGTGGCGCGGCGACCACCCCGATTTCCACGGCCTCTAGCCGTTACCGGCCGCTCCGGGTAGCGGTCGAGGGCGGCTTGGTCTAGCCGTCGCAGGCCGCTTCGTCGCCTGGGCAGGCGGTCTCGTCCGCGGTGCAGGGCTCGTCCGGGGTGCGCCGGGCGTCGTAGTTGCTGCGGGCGGCGTAGATGTCTTCGGTGTGGCTGTCGGCCCAGTCCACCAGCTGCTCGATCGTCTCCAGCAGCGTGCTGCCCATCGGGGTCAGCGCGTAGTCGACCCGGGGCGGGATGACCGGGTGCACGGTCCGGGCCACCAGCCCGTCGCGCTCCAGCCCGCGCAGGGTTACGGTCAGCATCCGCCCGGTGATCCCGTCGATGTTGCGGCGCAGCTCGTTGAACCGCTGGCTGCCCTGGCCGAGCCGGTCGATGACGAACACCGACCACTTGTCCCCGACCCGGTTGAGAACGTCACGGGCGCGGCAGTCGGTGAGCGGCGGGCGCGCGACGGGGTCGCCTGCCCCTGATGTGCCACTCGTCCTGGTAACTGCCATGTAACCAGGATACAGGCTTTAGCCGGAAAGTTGAATATTCAAGGAAGAACTTGACGTTTCAAATATACCGGTTACTATTGAGAACCTAAGCACGCACGAGAACTATGGCATATACGCGAAAGCGAATTAAGGAGAGGCCATGAGCACCGCTGCTACTGAGGTTCCCGGTTACATCGCCGGCACGTGGGCGATCGACCCGATCCACTCCGAGGTCGGCTTCAGCGTCCGGCACATGATGGTCAGCAAGGTACGCGGCAAGTTCGAGAAGGTCGAGGGCACCTTCGTCACCGGCCCGACCGAGATTGAGTCGAGCGTCAACGCCACCATCGACGCCGCCTCGATCAACACCAGCCAGAACGACCGCGACAACCACGTTCGCAGCGAGGACTTCCTGCACGTCGAGAAGCACCCGCACATCACGTTCCAGTCCACTGGCGTGCGCCAGGAGGGCGGCGAGTACTTCATCGATGGCAACCTGACCATCAAGGAAGTCACCCGTCCGGTCACCCTGTCCCTGGAGATCAACGGCTTCGGCCCGGACGCTTACGGCGGCACGCGGGCCGGCTTCTCGGCCAAGGGCGAGATCAGCCGCAAGGACTTCGGTGTGAGCTTCAACGGCGTCATCCCCGGCACCAACGGCGCCGTGGTCAGCGACAAGGTCAACCTGGACCTCGAGATCGAGGGCGTTCTCCAGCCGGCCGAGTAATACCACCCCGAGTCTTCTTTATCTTTAACGGCGTCACCGCCGCACCCCGGGTGCGCGCGGTGGCGCCGTCACCCTTTCCTGGGCCATCTAGCCTCTGATGGCGCCGGCGTCCCGCCCGCTCACCGAGCCCACGCGCTGGTCGCCGCCGCCGCGGCCGCCTGGTCGGTGGTGACCAGGATGAGCCGGTGATCATGATCGGAATAGAGGGTTTCGATGCGGGGGCCGGCCGCCACGATGGCCCGGGTGATCGCCCCCAGTTGGCCCGGGACTTCCTGGTCCAGGCGACGGGCCAGCACCTCCCGGACCGCGGTGACCCGTACCCCGGCCACGGCCAGCACGCGCTCGGCGCCGCGGCCGTCTGCGACCAGAAAGTGCGCGACCGCCCGCCCGTCCACGGTGAACAGGGCCCCGCCCTCGACGCTGATGGCCGCCCGGCCCAGCACCTCGCCCATCACGGCCAGCCCTTCGGCCCGCCCGCCGAACTCAATCTCCAGATCAAACACCGTGCCCACCTTCCGCCAGGCTTCGCGTCCCGCCCGGGCTTCACCGCGCTCACCGCCACCTCGGGCACGCTAACCCGCCGACGCTTCGACGCGCCTCGAACCGGCCGCGCCCCCGCCCCTCCGCCCCCCGGCCCCCGGACA
>CAXUJF010000625.1:0-3531 GCA_964250865.1 uncultured Streptosporangiaceae bacterium | reverse complement strand
AGATGCAGTCCACCGGGCACTCTTCGATGCAGGCTTTGTCCAGCACATCGACGCACGGCTGCGCGATGATGTAGGTCACGTGGAACTCCTCTGTTGTCCGGGTTCGGCGCGCCGCGCCCGGGCCTGTAACTGCTCCGCCCCTCAAGACCGGTAAAGGCCTCAGTGGAGCAGGATACTTCCGCTGGTGGTGCTGGCCGAGCCGGTGGCCGGTTGCCATCCTCGGCTGCCGTCCGACACGGCCCATTGGTAGCCGTCGTACCGCACGTCGCTGATGCCGTACGCCTGCGCGTGGGTTACGAGCCATGAGGCTACCGCCCAGGCCTGTTCCGGCTCCACCCGCACGGCCACGGCGGGCGCTTTGGCCGTGCCGGAGGTCACGATCCCGGTCACCGGACGGCCCGTCCCGGTGGCGCCGAACGCCTGGGCCAGCCCCGACCGCGCGGCGGCCAGGTTCCGGGCCGGCTGCGGTCCCGGGCCGGGCCAGCACCACACCGCGTGCGCGGCCTGGCCGGTGAACGCGATGGCCATGGCCCGGGCCGTCAGGTCGTACTGGGAGTAGGCCGATCCGTCCGCGCTGTGCTGCACGTCCTGCGCGGCCTGGTCCACCGGCAGCTGCTGCCACCCGGGGACCTTGGTCAGCGCGCCGAAGAACTTGCTCGTGGCGTACACCGGATCCTTGAGCTCGCTGGCCGTGCCCCAGCCCTCCGACGGGCGCTGCTGGAAGATGCCGACCGAGTCGCGGTCGCCGTAGTCCAGGTTGTGCAGCTTCGATTCCTGCATGGCCGTCGCGTAGGCGATCGTCACCGCGTGCGCGGGCAGCCCCTGATCGGCCGCGACCCCGGCGATGGTGGCCGCGATGCTGGCCTGCTGGGTGTCGAGCGAGACCGCGTTGGTCCCAGTGCCGGCCTGGCACCCGGCACTGATCAGGAAGGTGGACGAGTGGTGGTACGCGGAATAGGCCAGATAAGCGCCCACGCCGAGCAGCACGACGACGCACGTCATGAAGATGGCGAAGCCGCGCCGCCGCCCACGTCTCCCCGGCACACCACCGACCGTACCGGCGGACGAGCCGTCCCGTGGGCGATGCCGGACCGTTCTGCGTGTTTTGCCCATCTCGCGAGCCTGGCTGCCGGGCGATCACCGTGGCAGGCGGACTAAGCTCCGGGGCCATGAACGACGCATCCGCCCCGGCCGCGCTCGCCTCGCCGCTGTCCTCCCGCATCGACGAACTGTGGGAGTACCGCTCCCGGCTCACGCCGGACGACACGTCCGCCCGGGCCGAGGTCACCACGGCCATCGACCAGATCGACGCCGGTGAGGCCCGGGTCGCGCAGGTCGTGCCGGGTAGTGGTGAGGTCGTCGTGGACGAGCGGGCCAAACGGGCCATCCTGCTGGCCTTCCGGCTGCTGCCGATGGCCCGGTCCCAGGCGGGCGAGTTCCACTACCAGGACCGGGTGCCGCTGAAGACCCGGCTGGACGGGGTGCGGGTGGTGCCCGGCGCGATCGCCCGCTGGGGCGCCTACATCGCGCCCGGCGTGGTCCTGATGCCCTCGTTCGTCAACATCGGGGCCTACGTGGACGAGGGCACGATGGTCGACACCTGGGCCACCGTCGGCTCCTGCGCCCAGATCGGCAAGAACGTGCACCTGTCCGGGGGTGTCGGCATCGGCGGCGTGCTCGAGCCGCCGAACGCGGTGCCGGTCGTCGTGGGCGACGAGGCCTTCATCGGCTCCCGCAGCATGGTGGTTGAGGGGGCCAGGGTCGGCGAGGGCGCGATGCTGGGCGCGGGCACCACCCTGACCGCCAGCACCCACGTGATCGACGCCGAGACCGGGGCCGAGCTGCCCCGCGGCCAGGCCCCGGCCTGGTCGGTCTGTGTCAGCGGCACCCGGACCCGCAAGTTCCCCGGCGGGGAGTTCGGCCTGCCCTGCGTGCTGGTGCTGCGGCGGCTGACCGAGGGTGACCGTCATGACAAATCCACTTTGAACGAAATACTCCGCGACCACGGTGTTAACGCCTGACAACTAGCGTGCCGGCGTACGGGGCGGTGGCACGAAACACTGGGGTGGCGCTATTACCGTGGGGGGACGATGAGTGTCAATTCCAATTCACACCGGCGCGAGCGCCGCCAGGGCCCGGTCACGCTGCGCGGTAGCCAGATCCCCGGGACGACCACGGATCAGCGGCTGCTGGACCGCCGCGGCCCGGCCGACTGGGTCCACACCGACCCGTGGCGGGTCATGCGGATCCAGGCCGAGTTCGTCGAGGGCTTCGGCCTGCTGGCCGAGCTGGGCCTGGCCGTGTCGATCTTCGGGTCGGCCCGGACGCTGCGCACCAGTCCCGAGTACCAGCGGGCCGAGGACATCGCCGGGGGCCTGGCCCGGGCCGGCTACGCCATCATCACCGGCGGCGGCCCCGGCATCATGGAGGCCGCGAACAAGGGCGCGGCCGAGGCGGGTGGCGTGTCCGTCGGCCTCGGCATCGAGCTGCCGCTCGAGATGGGCCTAAACAAGTACGTCGACATCGGGGTGGAGTTCCGCTACTTCTTCGTGCGCAAGACCATGTTCGTGAAGTACTCCCAGGCGTTCGTGGTCCTGCCCGGCGGGTTCGGCACCATGGACGAGCTGTTCGAGGCGGTCACCCTGGTCCAGACGGGCAAGATCACGAAGTTCCCCATCGTGCTCGTCGGCAGTTCCTACTGGTCCGGGCTGCTGGCCTGGCTGAAGGACACCATGAGCGCCGCGGGCAACGTGTCGCCGGTGGACCTGGAGCTGATCCACGTGGTCGACGACCCGGCCGAGGTGGTCCGCATCATCACCGAGGCCCACAGCCACCAGGGTCTGGCCCGCGACATCGACGCCTGAGCGTCCTTGGATTGCCACTCGGGTCACCGGACATGGCACGATTCATAATGTGCCTGTCCTCATGCTGGTGGTGGCGGTGGTCATTTTGGCCGGCGTCGTCGCGGTCGCGTCCGGCCGCGGCGGTGAGCTGGCCGTCATTGACCCCGACTACCCGCCCATCGACCTCGGCCCGGTCTCCGCGGCCGACGTGGCCCTGCTCCGGCCGCCCTCGGCCGCGTGGGGCTACAACATGCGCGTCACGGACGAGGCCCTGGAGGTCATCGCCCGGGCGGTGACCGAGCGGGACGTGCAGATCGCCGCCCTGCAGCAGCAGGTGTCCGACCTGCGCGACCAGCTGGGCGGCGAGGCACCCGGCCCGGCGACCGGGACCCTCCCCGTCCGGCAGGCTGAACTGGATGACCCCCTGGCCTCGGACCCCGGTCTGACCCGCGACGACCAGCTGACCCGCGACGACCAGCTGGGCCAGCCGGACCAGCCCGCTCCCGGCGAGGCGCTCCCAAGCGGCCAGCCGGCCCCCCAGGGCGAGCTGACCCCTCATGACGGGCTGCCCCGGCAAGATCCGGTGGCGCAGCAGGGCGAGCCGACCCCCGAGGACGGCCTGGCCTTGCGTGACCCGGTGTCCCCGCGTGACCCGGTGTCCCCGCGTGACCCGGTGTCCCCGCGTGAC
>CAXUJF010000624.1:0-3557 GCA_964250865.1 uncultured Streptosporangiaceae bacterium | reverse complement strand
CTTGCGTCCCGCGCTGAGGCGGCCGTCGAAGGTGATGTCGAAGGCGTTCAGGGCGGCCTTCCACCGGTTGGTCCACCGCTTGCGGCCCTTCCCGGTCGGGTCCAGGCTCCTGATGGCCAGGTACAGGCACTTGAGGGCGGCCTGCTCGGTCGGGAAGTGGCCGCGGGCGTTCACCGCGCGCCGCAGCCGGGCATTAATGGATTCGATCGCGTTTGTTGTGCAGATGACGGCCCTTATTTCCCGGTCGAACCGCAGGAACGGGACGAACTCTGCCCACGCGTTCTCCCACAGCCGTATAATAGCCGGGTAGCGTTTCTCCCATTTTCCGCTGAATTCGGCGAACCGGTCCAGCGCCTCAGATTCGGAGGCGGCGGTGTACACCGGCTTGAGGTCTTTGGCGATCTGCGCCCAGTCTCTTTTCGATGCGTACTTGAACGAGTTCCGCAGCAGATGGACAATGCAGGTTTGCACGATGGTCTTCTCCCAGACGGCATTGACCGCGTCCGGCAGTCCTTTCAGCCCGTCGCAGACCACCATCAGCACGTCCCTGGTGCCGCGGTTTTTGATCTCTGAGCAGACCCGCAGCCAGAACCGGGCGCCCTCGCCGTCGCCGTGCTCGCCGGCCCACAGGCCCAGCACGTCCCGCTCGCCGTCGGCGGTCACGCCCAGCACCACGTAGATGGGCCGGTTGGCGACCTGGCCCTCGCGGATCTTGACGTTGTGAGGTCGGACCGCAGCGCGGTGCCGGTCTTTCGACTGGCCCGTTTCTGCGGCCCGCCTCCCGAACCGGACGTGCGGCTTTCACCGCATCCGGCTCTCCGCGGGTCCCGGTGAGCCCAGGACGATGCCTCATGCTGCGGTCGGCCAGGGCGACGGGATACGTGTTCCCCGGTAGCGGTAGCGGGTGGTGCCCGCGTCAGCCGGGTTGAACAAGGTCACGTCGCCGTGCCTGGGCCACCATCCGCCTGCGCCGTAGCGTCGGCGGAGTTCCTTCCAGTTGCCGTGGCGGTGCTTGCGGCGCAGCCGGAGCATGACCTGCCGCCAGGTAAAGGCACGCAGGTAATCGAACGTCGCGAACGACACTCCGGGCCGGAAGTAGGCGGTCCAGCCGCGCAGCACCCGGTTGAGGTGGTGCAGCACGGTGGCCAGGTCCAGGTTCTGGTCCTGCCGGCAGATCGCCTTCACCTTCGCCGTGATGGAGGCCAGTGCCTTCTTCGACGGGTAGGTATAGACGAACTGCCGGGTGTCTCCCTTGCGGCGGTGACGCTGGATGCGCCAGCCCAGGAAGTCCAGTCCCTCGTCGATGTGCGTGATCAGTGTCTTGGCCTGCGATAGGCGCAGTCCCATCGGGGCCAGTATTGCTGCGGCCTGCTCGCGCAGGGCCACGGCGTGGCGCCGTTCGCCGCGGATCAGGATCACGAAGTCGTCGGCATAGCGGACGAATCTCCACAGTCCCAGTCCCTTCTTGCGGCGCTGTTCGCGCTGCCATTTGCTCCAGCCATTCCACTGCCGGTCGAAATGCTCATCGAGCACCGACAGGGCAATGTTGGACAGCAGCGGTGACAAGATCCCGCCCTGCGGGGTGCCGGTGCGTGTCTCGCGCAGCCCGGTTTCCCGGCTGAGAATGCCTGCTTTGAGAAACGCCTTCACCAGCGCCAGCACCCGCTTATCCCCGATCCGTTCCCGGACCCGGCCCATCAGCGCCGGGTGCGAGATCTCGTCGAAGCAGGCCGTGATGTCGCCCTCCACCACCCACTCATAGTTACGCGGGTTCGAGGTGAAGTGACGGACCTCGGCAACAGCGTCGTGCGTGCGCCGGTGAGGCCGGAAGCCATACGAGCACGGGAAGAAACCCGCCTCGAAGATCGGCTCCAGCACCAGCTTCAGGGAGGCCTGCACGACACGGTCGGTCACGGTCGGGATGCCCAGCCGGCGGCGCTTACGCGTCCCCGGTTTCGGGATCATCCGTTCTTTGACCGGCAGCGGCGCGAACGTCCGCGAGCGCAGAGCCTCACGCACGCCGGCAAGGAACGCCTGCGTGCCGCGCTCGGTCTCGACGTAGTACGCAGTCTGGCCGTCCACGCCCGCCGAGCGGCTTCCCCTATTGCCCCGCACCCGGGCCCACGCCACCATAAGGAACGCGGGATCGGCCACGAGGTTAAACAGATCCCCGAACTGGCGATGAGGATCATTCTTCGCCCACTGGTGCAGCTTGGCCTGGATCTTCAGTACCCGGTCCTGCGCCAGCCCCAGATCAGGCCACCCCGGTCCCGGTGCGGCCGTATTCACCGCCGCCTCTTCTGGCATTCCAGTCTCCTTACTGCTAACCCGCTGGCCTCCTTCGCCCTGTGACCGGCTTTCCCGGTCCCCGACTACTACGAGGCCTCCGCCCCGCCAGTGATCATCAGCGGACGACGCACCTGCCCGCCACCGGCCTGGCCAGCCGGAGGGAAGGGCGATCACCGGCGGTTCCCACGTTCACTGCGCACCGATCGACGAGGGAGGCGCCCAGCTGTTATCCCGGCAGCATCGCCACGGCTACGCCGCAGGCCTTCACCGTGGCCTCCGGGCCCGGCGCTATCTACCAGACCCAAAGTCAGCCGCCCGCACTCCGGGCGGCTGTGCACTGCATCCCGGCCCCCATCCGCCAGATTCGAGCCGGTTCATCGCTTACGGAATGTCAGCGCTGGTTCCTGTCCGTACGCCTTCTCATCTCGCTAGCCGGACCCGCACCATCTGGCAGTACTGGCACGTCCCGTCGTTGTCGAGGCTGCTTCCCGCCTTCCCCGGCGTCCCCCGGATCAGGCTGCCTCCAGCTTCACCCGGCCGCTGCGACGGCCAGGCGGTGCAGGTCTTCCACCTCCACTCGGTCACACAGCGCCTCGTGGCGCACAATGGCATCGATGAAGACCACCGCGTACACCGGGTCCAGCGGCCGGCTCTGCCATTCCGCCATTCCGTCCATGACCCGGTCAGTAATCGTGCTGATCGTCTGCTTGGAGACCTCCGCGCCGTACACCTCGGCCAGGTGCGCGGCGATCTCCCCGTGGGTCAGCCCTTTCGCCGACAGGGAAACCACCCATGTCGTCGACCCCGGTCAGCCGCCGCTGCCTTTTGGCGACGATTTTCGGCTCGAAGCTGGAATCCCGGTCCCGGGGCACCGAGAGTTCCACCGGCCCGGTGTCGGTGATCACCGTCTTGGCCCGGCGGCCATTACGGGAATTCCCGCCATCGCGGCCTTCAGGACCGTGCTTGACATAGCCCAGGTGGTCGTCCAGTTCGCCTTCCAGGGCGCCCTCGATCACCATCTTGGTCAGCCTGCCCAGCAGCCCGCCCTCGCCGGTCAGCTTCAGCCCGCCGGTGCGGGCCCGCTCAGTGAGCTCGCGCAGCACTTGCTCATCGGCCGCCGACAGCTCCGCCCCGGCCTGGTCCCGCTCCCGTGTCACGTCAGTCACCTGATGTCTCCTCCATCTCGGGAGTTACACCGTTGAGATTACAGTCCCCAGCAACTCGCGGCCGGGTCTGGCGGCGGCGCTGTTCTCGTCGGCGAGCAGGGC
>CAXUJF010000623.1:0-3561 GCA_964250865.1 uncultured Streptosporangiaceae bacterium | reverse complement strand
GGCCAGGACCCGGGCCGCCTGCCGGCGCCGGGCCCCGTGTGCGGGCCGCCGCCACACACCACGGGCCAGCACGTGGGCGAGGCCGAGGGCCAGTACGGCCGCCAGCACGGGCTCGATCTTGTACACGTTGCGCAGCGCGGACAGCGGGCCGTTCAGCAGGTCCTGGACCTGCTGGTGCAGCGGCCCGCCGAGCGACCCGGCGTACCCGGTCAGCCCCCACAGCGCCGCGACTAGCACGGTCCAGCGCAGCCAGATCGCCTCGGGCAGGTCACGCCGGGCCAGGCCGGCCAGGCCCGCCCCGGACGCGACCGAGGCCGCCGCCACCGGCCACACGTAGGCCACCAGCACCGAGCCCGCGGTCAGCCAGGGCACGCCGAAGTTCAGGTACGCGACCCAGTTGCCGGTCCCGCGCAGCATCGCGTCGGCCGACATGGTCGAGGTGGTGGTGGCCGCCTGCTCGATGAACGGCAGGAAGTTGAAGCCGTATTTGCCCTGGTAGAACAGCGGGACCAGCCACCAGGCGGTGGCCAGCAGCACGGCCAGCACCTCCCAGCCCAGCAGGGCCCAGCGGCGGACGGACGGCCGGGTCAGGATGTACATCCCCGGCAGCACCAGGGCGGCCAGCGTCGAGGCCGCGTTGACCCCGCCCATGCAGGCCACGAACAGCCCCGAGCGCGCGGCCGCAGACCACGCCGCCGGAGCCCTGAGGCCGGAGCCAGCGGAGCTGGCGGAGCCGCTTCCAGCCGACGCGTTCCAGTAGCGGACCAGCGGCAGCGTGGCCCAGGTGGCGAAGATCCCGGGCAGCAGCGCGGCCGAGGTGGAGCCGACCAGGATCGTGTACGTGGGCCAGACGGCAAAGGCCGCGCCGGCCAGCAGCCGGGTCGGCCGGGACCCGATGCCGAGGGCCTCGGCCAGCCGGACCAGGCCCCAGAACCCCACCGCGATGAGGATCGACATCCACAGCCGCTCGGCGACCCACACCGGGAGGTGCACCGCGTGCGCGACCAGGTAGTACAGGCCCATCGGGAAGGCGTAGCCGATGTACTGGTCCTGCAGGCTGCCCTGCCACTCCAGCGGGTTCCACAGGTGCCACAGCCGCTGGTAGAACCCGGCCGGGTCGATGTCGACCCCGAGCTTGGTGTCGAACGTCATCCGGCCCGGGTGGGTCAGCAGCAGGGCGATCAGGGCCAGGCCCCACACCAGCAGCAGCCAGCGGCGGCCGGCCCGTTCGGCCGCGTCGCCCCAGCCGCCCCACAGCCAGCGTGGCCGGCGGCCGCCACCCGCGTCGGAACCGGGCTCGTACCCGGTGAGCTCTTGGTCCGGTAGCTGGAGTGTCGTCATACCGTCCGCCGCAGTATCACCAGGAGATTCCAGGTCGCCAGCTCGCGTAGCCCGGGCAGGAAGATCAGGGGCTTGCACCAGCGCGGGTAGTAGCGGGGCCGGGCCTCGACCACCGCGATGTCCTTGCGCTGCCGCAGCAGGGCCAGCACCGGGCCCACCCCGAGGGGGAACATGGTCTGGCCGAACAGGTTCTTGGGCGCGTGGCCGTGCTTACGCGCGTACCGGCGCGCGGCGTAGTGGCCGCCCAGGTAGTGGAACGGGGCGGATTCGTGGCCGCCCCACGGTGACAGCCAGACCGTGTAGGACAGGTAGACCAGGCCGCCGGGCCGGGTGACCCGGATCATCTCGTCGATGAAACCGCCCGGGTCCCGCACATGCTCCAGCACGTTGGAGGAGAAGCAGACGTCCATGCTGGCGTCGGCCAGCGGCAGCCAGTAGCCGTCGCCGATCACGCTGGCCTGGCTGGGCTCGCCCCGGCTGAACAGCTCGTCCGCGTCCGGCTCGACCAGCAGGCACTGCGCGCCGCGCTGCCGGAACATGGCGGTGAAGTAACCGGCGCCGCCGCCGATGTCCGCCACCCGGGCCCCGGCCAGGGGTGCGTGCCGTTCGACCAGCGCGACCGAATCCTGGGCCAGCAGCGTGTAGAACCGGACCGGATCGGACTGCTCGCCGGTGAAGGCGGACAGCAGCCGGACCGCCCCGACCGGGCGCAACGGGCCAGGACCGGATGGTGACCCGCCGGAAATGGTGGACGGGGGCGCGTCGGGGGGCATCTGCCGGTCCTCCTTGACAGGCTGCGGAACGGCCAGCGGTGACTGGCCCGCGAAGGGGTCTGGCGCCTCCGAACCGGCGCTGCCTGCGCCCCACCGCACGACGGCCGGTTCGTTTGTTACTGTGCGGTAAGTCACTTCGTTACTGGACGGTAAGGCACCTTCAAGAGGTTCGTCAATAAAAACCGGATAACAACATGCATGTCCGCTGGTGTCCGGCTACTCGCCAGTTGATGGGCACCCAGCAGCCTTGACGGTGGGAACTGTTGACACCTTTGCGGAGCGGCGAACATAATCGCCGCTCATGACCCGGGGGGGACAATCCGGGCCCGAGGAGAAAGTGCATGGAGACCAGACGGTCCCTCGTTTCCCCAGCTCAGCACCGACCTGACCGCAATCCACTGAGCCCATCGAGCCTATCGAGCCCGCCACGGCCCGCGCTGAGGCCGGGCCGCCGGGTGCTGATCGTGGCCTGGCGGGACGTGGCCAGCCCGCAGGCGGGCGGCTCGGAACTGCTGGTCGACCAGCTGGCCGCGGGCCTGGTGGCCCGGGGCGATTCGGTCACCCTGCTGTGCGGCGGCCCGGCCAGTCCGCATGCCTACGACGTGGTGCGCAGCGGCGGCCCGTACACCCAGTTCCTGCGGGCTCCGCTGGCCTACCGGCGGCTGCGGGACTGCGACGTCGTGGTCGAGGTGTGCAACGGCATGCCGTTCCTGACCCCGCTGTGGGCGGGCAAGCCCACGGTCTGCATGGTCAACCACGTGCACACCGACCTGTGGCCGCTGCGGTTCCGGCCACCGGTGTCCACCGTGGGCCAGTTCCTGGAGCAGCGGGTCATGCCCCGGGTGCACCGGCGCAACCTGATCGTGACGGTGTCCAACTCCACGGCGGCCGACCTGCAGGCCCTCGGGGTGGACCGGGAGCGGATCCGGATGCTCAACAACGGGGTGGCCCCGGCCGGGCCGCCGGTCCCCCGATCCCGCCGCCCGCTGTTCCTGGCCCTGGGCCGGCTGGCCGAGTACAAGCGGATCGACCTGCTGCTGCGCCTGTGGGAGCGGGTCCGCCCGGTGGTGGGCGGCCGGCTGGTGATCGCGGGTGACGGCCCGGAACGCGCTCGCCTGGAGGCGCTGGCCGGCCCGGACGTGCTGTTCACCGGGCGGATCAGCGAGCGGCGCAAGCACCAGCTGCTCGGGTCGGCCTGGCTGCTGCTGCACCCGGCCCTGATCGAGGGCTGGGGCATCGTGGTCACCGAGGCGGCCCTGCGGGGCACGCCCACGGTGGGCTTCGACGTGCCCGGCCTGCGGGACTCGGTCGACGATGGTCACACCGGCGTGCTGGCCCGGACCGAGGCGGCCTACGCCTCGGCCTGGGCCGCGCTGGCCCTGGACCCGGCCCGGCGCGAGCAGCTGGGCGCGGCCGCGCGGCACCACGCCGCCCAGCTGCGCTGGTC
>CAXUJF010000622.1:2024-3561 GCA_964250865.1 uncultured Streptosporangiaceae bacterium | reverse complement strand
GCGGGTAGGCCGCGATGGCCTCGTCGCCGGCTTCCCGGTCGGGGGCGAAGTTGTCATTGCGGGAATAATAGATATCAGTGCAGGTCATGGATCTGCCAGCTAGTCTGGAGTCAGGTGAAAGTCAGGAGCCGGGACATGCCGCACACCGCCCGCACAGCACGGGGACACAACACGCTCGTCCAGGCAACGATCATCAAAAAATGCGACCGGACCTACCACAAACCTAGCAGCAACAAAGGATGCGCGGCCGGGACCTGCCAGCACACCTGCGAGCCCGGCCAGGTGCGCGATTGCGCCCACAAGTGGACCGTCCGCTACTCGGTGGCCTCCCGGCAACGCGAACAGTCCTTCGCCACGCTGACCGACGCGCAGACGTTCCAGCTCACCCTCTCGACTGGCAAGCAGACCCAAGGCGCGATGTTCACCGACCCCCGCGCTGGCCTGGTGGCCTTCCTGCCGCTGTGCCACGCCTACATCGAGGGGATGGCCCGGGCCAACGCCAAGAGCAAGGCCACCTACCGCAGCAACTTCGCCAACCCGGCCGTAACCAAGCTGCTGCGCGACCGGAGCGTGCTGGACGTGGCCAAGATGGACGGCGAGGTCAAGACGCTGCTGAACGTGACCCTGGGCAGCTACAGCGACGACTACCGGGGCAACATCCGCCGCATCATCACCGGCACCCTGGACGAGGCCGTCCGGCGCGGCGTCATCCCCCGGCACACCCTGACCGGGATCGAGCTGGCCCCCCGGATCGTGACCGCCGTGCAGTACGAGCAGCAGAACAAGGGCATGGTCGCCGTCACCGACGAGACGGTGCGGATGCTGGCCGAGGGAATCACCGCGCACGGCACGGACAAGCTGGGGCGGCCCCGGACCCGGGTCATGCCCGGGGTAGGCATCGCCCCCTGGTTGCAGCGGACCATGGGCCTGCGGATCAGGGAAGCGCTGGGCGTGCGCAAGGCCGATTTTAAGCAGCGCGCCGACGGGACCCGGTATCTGCACTTGTGCTGGCAGGCCAGCGAGAACGGCCGGGAGCTGGAACCGCTCAAGCATCGCAAGGCCGGTGAGTTCCGCGACGTGCCCGTCCCGGACATGATCTGGGACATGGTGATGAACCTGCCGGACGGGCCGCTGTGCCCCGGCCCGAACGGCACCCCGTTCATGCCCTACAGCACGGCCAGTAACCGGTTCGGCCGCCTGCTGGATCACCTCGGGATCAGCGGTGTCCACACTCACAGCCTGCGCCACCAGTTCGCCAGCGAGGCCCTGGACGCCAACCCCCGCGAACTGGCCAACATCTCCCAGGTCCTCGGCCACGACAGCATCGAGACCACGCTGCGGTTCTACATCCACCCCAGCGCCAACGCCGAACAACGCATCGGCGCGATGATGAACACCCGGTGGGCCACCCCGCCCGGCCCCGCAGCCTAACGCCAGCGCTGGCCACCCCAGGGCCGGCCCCAGACAGCGGACAGCCCCCCCCCCCCCAAGCGCGGCCGGGGGGGGCGGGGAGCGGAGGGGCCCCCGGTACCCCCCG
>CAXUJF010000622.1:0-2014 GCA_964250865.1 uncultured Streptosporangiaceae bacterium | reverse complement strand
GTGCCGGGGCTGCTGGGTCGTGCTGCTACTGGCCGCGCTGTACGCGCTTCGTGAACGCCTTCCAGGCTGACGCGGGCACCATGAGCCGGTCACCTTCTGGCCGCTGCGAGTCACGCACGAGGATGTCTCGGCGCGCTGAGACTTCTACGCAGTTGCCACCCTGAGAACCTGAGTAGCTGGCTTTGCGCCAGTTATTGCTATCCATTTAGATCACTCCGTATCCGTCTGATGAGCGCTGCTGATTTCTGCGGCGACAAAGCCGATACCCTGATGAGGTTAATTACCGTCATTAGGTCAGCTACTTCGGAGTTTCCTTCTACGATTCGCCCGCCGCTGTAGCACTCTGTGTAACAAACTGTTGGCGCTTCGCTAAATTCGTAGACCGTGATTGGTCCGTCCGACCCTGCGTGGCTGTCAGCGCTGAACGGTAGCACTTGGACGACTATGCCTGGCCGCGTCGCGGCGTCGGCCAAGCGGTCAAGCTGGTCAGCCATGACAGCAGCGTCGCCTACGACGTGGTGCAGAACACCCTCGTCAATGACGTACCACAGCATCGGAGGGTGTTCGCTGGTCAGGATGGCCTGCCGTTCGATCCGCGCCGACACGAGCCGGTCAATGGCGCTGTCGGTATCGGTTGGCCGCCCCGAGCGTATTAATGCTTCAGCGTAGGCCGATGTTTGCAGCAAGCCCGGGACCGCCCCAAGTTCCCATGCATGGATGCGGACAGCTTCACGCTCGAAGGGCACAACAGGCGCAAAGAATGCCGGGTAAGCCTCTCGTGACACCAGCTCTTGGAGCGTCGTAAAGGTCCCGGGGGTGCCGAACATCGCGTCACACCGGGCGGCGAAGTCGGCCGTTGGCGTCTTGTCCATGGTCTCTATGCCGCTGACGAGGGATGCTGAGTAACCGAGCTTGCCGGCCGCCTCAACCTGCGTCCATCCCTGGTGCTGACGCCACGCCTTCAACTGCGACGCGAACGCCGCCAGTGACGTTGCCTTCACTTCGGACACGTTGTCTCCACCGTTCAGCCTCAGGTCTCCACCAGCCCGGCCGTAGCTGCACTGGTTCGGGGTGCTGCCACACCTCCTACCCACCGTAGCCAAGACTTGCCAGGGTTGACAGTGATCACGAAAGACTCAGGCGATTGGCCAGGACAGTGGGAATCCTTAACGGGCGATATGGATCAACCAGTGACCTTACGAGAGCGTTTCGGTTTCAGGCGCGGCATGAAAACGTGTCGATAAGGTCGGCCGGCCATGGAGCGGTATTCATAGCGACGTGCAATGAAGATGATTCGGCGCATGTGATCGCTATGGAGAGTCTGGGCGAGCTGATGGACCGGCTCGAAGAGGAATACGCGTAATGAGCCGGGTTGGCCCGTGGACGGTGCCGGACCGGGATGAGGCCCGGCGTATCGTCTTGCAGCTCAAAGACCCCCGGTGGCATATCACGCCCGGCTATTACAGCCGGGACGGGAAGTGGCACGCCCGGCATGGTGACGTTGACCTGTGCGCAGCGACTCTCGGCGGATTGATGGACGAGTGCGAAGACCACGTGCTGCTGGCCCAGGCAGCAGCGGGCACGCTGTGGGATGACGTGTATATGCCGGGTGAGCCCAGCATCGGCCCGCTGGCATCGGTGCTGGTGTTCCACCAGACGACCGGCGTCGATTCGCGTAGCCGCTTGCCGCGCCGTGCGCGTCTTCGAGCGCCCCGCATATACCGCCCCAGGGCAGAATTGCCCCAGCGCCACCCAGCCCCGTAGCGGGGCTCTGACGACTCCCCAGGCCCTACGGGGGGTCTGGGTTGAGGGTGCCGGACGGTTCCCCCGGATATCCGTCCAGCGGCACCACGGCCCTGCGCCATCTGTGGGCGGGTGGCGCAGGGCCTCCTGCCCAGAAAACGCTGTTACTCGTTGACCTGATAGTTAGCTGCGCTCGTAGGGCCGGTGCCGGCTTCCCGCCATCTTGCGGCCGGCGTGCCAGTTGCGCAGGGCTTGTGGTGTCCACCAGGGG
>CAXUJF010000621.1:0-3565 GCA_964250865.1 uncultured Streptosporangiaceae bacterium | reverse complement strand
CCCCCACCCTGCTCGATGAGGTCGTCGGCGGCATCACTCCCCCACGGAAGCTCACCATCCGGCCGGCCGGTCACCCTGCCACGATAGAACGCCCGGCTGGCCGCGCGGTCAGGTGACGGTGATCGCGTCGAGCTTGGCCGCCAGGTAGTCGCGGGCGACCACCGGCGGGAACTGGGTGTGGCCGATCGGCGCGGGCAGTGACTCGATCACCGCGTCGTGGTTGGTCTCGTAGAAGAAGATCAGCGACAGCAGGTCCTCACCGGGCGCCTCCGGCTGCGGCGGCAGCACCCGGTGCCGGGTGGACCGCCAGCGGTCGCCGGTCCAGCGGGCCAGCAGGTCACCGATGTTGACGGTCAGCGCGGCCGGGTCGTACGGCGCGTCGGACCAGGTGCCGTCGGCCGAGCAGACCTGCAGGCCGCCCCGGCCCGGCTCGCGGTCCAGCACGGTGACGGTGCCGAAATCGGTGTGCGGCCCGATGCGGTACTGGCCCGGTTCGGGCCCGTGCGACGGGTCGGCGGGCGGGTACCAGTTCAGGTTCACGCCGTAGGTCGGGTGCGAAAGGAACGGCACGAAGTGGTCCGCGGGCAGGCCCAGCGCCACCGCGCACAGCGCCATCAGCTCGTCCGACAGGGCGTGCACGCGGCTGATGTAGTCGCTGACTACCGGCTGCAGCTCCGGCACCTCGGCCGGCCAGACGTTGGGCCGGAACCATCGCGCGTCGATGGCGGCGTCCCCGGTGGGCTGGTCCGCGGCCAGCGAAAACGACTCCTTCAGGTCCGGCGGGGTGGGCGTGCCCTCGGCGTAGCCGTTGGCTTCGGCCCCCGGCGGCAGCCAGCCCCGGCCACCGACCACGGCCGTGTACCGGGCCTTGACCGCGGCGGGCAGCGCGAAGAACTCCCGGGCCACGGCCCGGGTCCGGGCCCGCGCCTCGTCCGGGATCCCGTGCCCGGTGACGAGCAGGAAACCCGAGGTGCGCAGCGCCTCATCCACCTGCCGGGCCACGGCCCGCTGGTCAGGTTCGGAATCGCCGAACCAGGGCGACAGATCGATCATCGGGACGACATCAGCCACGTCAGTTCCTGTTCAATAAAAAAGGATGCTCGGAGTGCTTGATGCCCGCATCCCGCGGTTCTGTCACCTGGGCGGGAAAGCCGGTTAGCGGTGGGGGAGGATAGGCAGGTGCCTCGCTCCGTTCCCCGCCATGATCACGACGCGGGCGGGCACGCGGAAGACCTGGCGGCCAAGGCGGCGCTGCGCGACCAGGTGTGGTCGGCGATGACCGCGGCCCGGGTGGCCCGGTTTCCCGGCGCGGCCGGGCGGATCCCCAACTTCACCGGGGCCGAAGCCGCGGCCGAGCGGCTGCGCGACCGGCCCGAATGGGCGCAGGCCCGCGCGATCAAGTCCAACCCGGACTCGGCTCAGCTGCCGGTCCGGCAGCGGGCCCTGCAGGACGGCAAGACCGTGTACATGGCCGTGCCCCGGCTGGCCGCGGCGGACCCGTTCTTCCTGCTCGACCCCGCGCAGCTGAGCGATCCACCGCGCAAGGCAGCCTCGATCAGCGGCGCGACCCGGTCGGCCCGCCGGATCCCGGTGACCGACCTGGCCGAGGTCGGGCTGGTGGTCAGCGGCTGTGTGGCGGTGGGCGAGGACGGGGCCCGGCTGGGCAAGGGCGGCGGCTTCGCCGACCTGGAGTACGCACTGGCCAGCGCGGCCGGCCTGATCGGCCCGGATACGGTGGTGGTCACCACGGTGCACGAGCTGCAGGTGCGGCCGGCGGGCCTGATCCCGGTCACGGACCACGACGTGCCGGTCGATCTGGTCATCACCCCGGAACGGATCATCGACTGCCGCCCGGGCCGGCCGCCCCGGGCCCCGGCCTCGGTCCGCTGGGACGAGCTGACCGAGGAGAAGATCGCGGCCATCCCGTTGCTCGGGATGCTCAGGCCGGGTTGACCTTGAACACCGGGTGGTCGGGAGCGATCCGGCGCAGTTCGTCCTCGGAGGAGTCCGGGCCGACGCCACCGAAGAACACGCCGACCTCGGCCTTCCACCGCTTGAGGTAGGCCCGCAGGATGGCCGGCTTCGCGTCGTCGGTGAGCTCGGTGGCCGTGAACGGCTCGGTCCGGCGGCCCAGGCGCAGCTCGCCGCCGCCCGCGACGCGCATGTTGCGGACCCACTGAGTGTGGCCGCGCGGGGCGACCAGGTAGCGCTGGCCGTCGATGACCAGCAGGTTGACCGGGGTGGTGCGCCACTCGCCGCTCTTCCGGCCGCGGACGGCCAGAATCCGCGACCCCAGGATGCTGATGCCCAGGCCGGTCAGCCCGGCGACGGCCTTGTTGAACACGTTGCGAGTGAACCAGCCCGCCTGCTGGTAGTGGTATGGGTCTGCCGCCGGTGTGGTCATGGCCATCTCCTCAGGATTCGGCTCCCGGCTTGTTCCGAGAGCACTGCTCTGACTTAAGAGCAGTTAACACTATGCCTGGCCGGTTCGTCAAGAGCAGTGCTCTCTTTCTTAACAGGCGCTCTGAATCCCTCAGGTGACGGGGAGGATGCGGGCCCGGTGCAGGCGGCCGTCGGCCACGGTGAGCAGGCCAATGGTGCCGTGCGGCTGACGGCGCCGGTCGGTGGGCGACCCGGGGTTGAGGATGCGCAGGCCGTCGGCCGACTCGTCCAGCGGGATGTGCGAGTGCCCGAACACCACCAGGCCGGCCGCGGGGAAGCGGCGGCGCATCCGGCGCAGGCGGCCCGCCGACGGCCCGCTGTCGTGGATCATCGACACCTTCAGCCCGGCCAGGTCCAGGTCCAGCGTCTCGGGCGCACCCCAGGCCGCGACGTCGGGGCCGTCGTTGTTGCCCAGCACCGCGTGCACCGGCGCGTACTGGGCCAGTTCGTCGAGCACGGACGCCGTGCACACGTCACCGGCGTGCAGGATCAGGTCGGCCTGGCGCAGGTACTCGGCCACCCGGGGCGGGCAGGACTTCCACCGCCGGGGCGCGTGGGTGTCCGAGATCGCGACGATCTTCATGCCGGCCGTGGGGTGGCCCGGGTCAGGGGGTTGCGGTCCGGGTCAGACGCGCCGCGGGCCGCGGTCGTGGATGGTCGGCATGACCGAGGTCAGCGCGGCGCTGGCCTCCTGGCGGTCCCGCCGGTCCCGTTCCCTGGCCTCGGCCCCGGCCGCCGCTGCGGCCAGCCGGTCCGTGGCATCCCGGCGCAGGCGGGCCTTCCTCCGGGCCTTCACGGTGTGGTCAACCGTGAACACGGCCGCAGCGAACAGGACAACCACGAGAACAATCAGCGCAACCATCGTCTTCTTCGGGGAGAGGTGGAGCGGGCCAGGGGACGCTTCAATGCTATGCGGAGGGCCGCCGGGCTCGATCCCGGCACTGGGCGATTCCGGACCCGGTGATCAGAGCAATCCGTACAGCCAGGATGGGCCCGCCACCCGGGCTCCCGCGGCCACGCACCGCCGCCGCAACTCGCGGTCGGCGGTCACCACGATGCAGTGCCCGGCCCGCTCCTGCGCCTGCCGGACGATCTCGTCGTCCCCCGACCCCGGGGCCGAGAC
>CAXUJF010000620.1:0-3582 GCA_964250865.1 uncultured Streptosporangiaceae bacterium | reverse complement strand
CCACCTGGCCGGCCGGGCCGCGTCGATCCGGACCCGAGAGCGGGCCGAACGCTCCTGGGGCTGATGGCGCTGCAGGTCAGCGTCCTGGCCAGCACGACGACGATGGCCCGCATCCTCGCCCGGTCCAAGCTCCAGGCGATCCGTCCTGCCCGAAAAAGATCCCGTAAGTTCTTTCCTGGAGTTGGTCAAGCAGTGCGGGCGGCTCAGCCGGCACCGGCGGGTCGGCGAGAGAAACAGCCCAGCGGCCGGCACATGGCGGCGGCCGAGGACGTCAGCGATGTGCGTCACGCGATCCCTTTCGTTTGAAGATAATTTCCTCAGCTAGCCCGAGGGAATTAACGGGAAATTAAAAGGTGGGCCGATGACGATCAACATGAGTGCGCGAATGACCGTGATCGGCCCGGCCGTAATGGGTGAGAGCCGGTTAGAAGATACTGGTGCCGACGACCACCTGGCCCTCGACATCCTCGGTAACCGAGGCCATGCGGGACTGCACATCGGTGATAACGCCCACTTCAGCGGGGGTAAGGGGGCTCAGCGCGCCGCGCTGGGCGTCGGTCAGCTGGTCCACCGGGTGCCGGCGTCACGCAGGGCGGAGATCGCGTCGTAAGCCATTTTGAGAGTCCTTTCAGGAGAACGACTTCCTAAATGAAGAATGAGTGATGGTCGGCCGTCGATACAAGGAGCTGCCCGCTGCTATCGCGGCATTTGTGGGTTGACTACTGAAGGCGGCCCTGGGCCGCCAACACCTGAAAGAATCCCTGCCGGCCACAGGCAGACGGTCCTCCGTCATCTGAGCGGCTGGCCCGTTGAGGGACGGGCCGTTTATATATACAAACTGTCGGCTGGTGCGACATACTGACTCAGCAGGAACCGGAACGTCACTCAGGAGCCACGTCATGACCGTTCCGCCGAACCCCGGAAGCGACCTAGCCAACGGCAGGAGGGCAGCCGTGGGCGAGTTGCTCGCCAGCATGCCCCGCTGGGTCAAGTTGTTCGTGGTCATCGCGCTGGTGTTCGCGATCGCCTTCGTCGCTGCCTTCGGAGTCTGACTCATGAGCATGACCATTCGCTCGCGGAAACTCGTCCTGGCGGTGCACGTGGCATCGTCGGTCGGCTGGTTCGGTTCGCTCGCGGTGTTCATCGCTCTCGCGCTTACCGGGCGCGTGAGCGGCGACGCCGAACTGGTGCGCGCCTGCTATCTCGCGATGAAGCTCGCGGTGCTCTTTGTGATCGTGCCGTTCAGCTTGATCTCACTAGCCACCGGGATAACGCTGGCAAATGTCATGCCCTGGGGGCTGAGCCGGCACTACTGGGTCCTGCTGAAGCTGATCCTGTCCGTCGTTGCCACCTTCCTCCTCATCGTGCACACCACGCCGGTCATCTTCCTGTCGAACGCGGCACTGAAGGGCACTCTTAGCGCCGACTCGTGGATGCGGGTGCAGATTCTCGCGTATGCCATCGGTGGCCTGATCGTGGTGACGACCGCCACGGTGCTGGCGGTATTCAAACCGCGCGGCCTGACGCCATGGGGGCAGCGCCTTCTACCGGCGCCGGCGCAAGCCGATCGGCCTGCTCGGGTACCAGACCGGGCCACCGGACCGGATGCCTGACGGCCGATCGGAGGACGCCGCCGGCCGGTCAGCTAGAACTCTAAGATGACGTCGGCATCGAGCATGATTACTGGTCGAACTCCGCCGCGCGGAGATGTTCGGGGCTGTGCTACTCGGCGGAGTTCAGCGGGCTGCTCTGAGCGGCCAGTACCTCCTCCAGTTCCCGCAGCGCAGTCGGTAGGGCGGAGGTGGGGAGCGCGCTGAGTTCGAGCAGCAGGCCCGGCCGCGGCGGGGCGGCCCAGGCGGTGCGCAGGTGCCCGGTGACGGCGGCAAGCTGCTACTCCCAGCCGGGCGTGGTCTTGCTGGAGCCCTTGCAGTGGCAGGCCCCGTGGTGGACGTGCTCGCGGCCCGGGGAGCACCAGGGGTCTGGCCGGGGATAGGACGCCACGTCGACCGCGATCCGCAGCCGGGACCAGCGGGCGCATGCGTCCCGGACCCGGGCGGCGTCCGCCGCCGGCACCCTGGACAGCGCCCGGTCCAGCATCCGGCGCCCGGCGACGTCACGCCCGAAGGTCCGGGTCCGGCCCTCCGGTCCGTCTACCAGCGGCGGCAGCACCTCCGAGAGCAGGCTGAACAGCCGCTCGTCATCGATCCGCCCGGCCGCCAGGGCATCGTAGAGGGCACCGTGTCCCCGGCGGAACTCCGGCTCCAGCAACAGCTGCACCAGCGACCTCACCGGCCGGTCGGAGCACAAGACGGCGTCCGCCAGCTCGAACAGGGCATCACCGCGCGCCGCCATGCACCCTCGCAGCCGCTCCCGGAACTCCTACAGCGGTCTCGCAGCCCCCGCAACCGCCTGCATCTCCTCGCCAGGGCATGACAAGGTGAGACCCACGGCCGTTTCCCTCTCTTCGGATGTGTCGCAACACCAAGAGTGAGGGAAACGGCCGCTCTAGCCGCGCGAGATGTGCGAAAAGCAGGCGGCCAGGGCCACGGCCGCCGCCGCCCGGCCCGCCTCGAACCCCTCACACAGCAGGACGGGGTCACGCGTACGGCTCCGCACCTGGGGCCCGCCCGGTGCGGGCCGGATCGGGTAGATGGCCGGATGACCGTCGCGCAGCGGGGTTTCGCTTGCCGCCAGCCGATCCCCGCGGGTGAGGAACGTGCGCCGCAGCTGCTGCGGGTAGCGCCGCAGCACAGTCGCGGCCAGCAGGCGAGAACTCACCGCCCACGACGGGCGCGGGTTGTCCGCCGCTGGCCGTGCGCTCAGCACCAGGACGTGCGTGGCTCCCTGGGCCTGGGCTGTCCGGTACGGGACCGACTCAGACAGACCGGAATCGAGATAGCGGCGCCCGGCCAGTTCGACGGCCGGTCCAGCCAGCACCGGCATGGCGCAGCTGGCGCGGATCGCCAGCCGCAGGTGCAGCGCCGACGTCTGGTAAGGCCGCAGGTCAGTGCTCGTACCGGTTTCCACGTCGGTCGCCAGCACATGCAGCCTGACCGGGCTGGCGAGTACCGAGCCGAAATCCATGACCCGGGGATAGACCTGCTCGATGAGGGTCTCCACGTCCAGCACCGGCCGACCCGGGCGCAGCAGGTTGCCTGGCCTGATCAGGGCTCGGGTCAGTTCGCCGTCGATCCAGATGCGCATCCCGGCGGGATCCGCGCTGCACAGCCAGGCGCCGGTGATGGCCCCGGCCGAGGACCCGTAAACGTCGTCAAAGGCCGGGGTAAGCCCCAGTTCGTGCAGCATCAGCGCCATGCCGGCGGTCAGCGTCCCCCGCATGCCGCCGCCCTCGATCACCAGGGCCAGCCGGGAGCTGTCCGCCCGAGCGCCTGGCCGGCTGCCCGCGGCGATCCGCTCGGCGATGAGCCCCAGCACAGGATGTCCGGACAATTCGTTCCCCGCGGTCATGGCCCCTCCTGGACGCGCCGGCACAGCAGTCGGACCACGCCGGGCAGGATAGCGTCGGGGGGGCGGGGGGGGGGGGGGGCCGGCGGTGCGGCACCGACCCGCCACCGCCGGGGC
>CAXUJF010000619.1:0-3606 GCA_964250865.1 uncultured Streptosporangiaceae bacterium | reverse complement strand
GTCCCGGTCCCGCCGGCGGTGAACTGGCGGGCCCCGCCCGGAGTGGCCGACCCGGTGGCGGTGGAGGCCACCGACGCCTTCAGCGATGGCGCGAGCTTGTCGACCAGCTGGGTGCCGGCCAGGCCGAGGACGACACCGATGACGGCGCCGATCACGCCGACCGCGATCGACTCCCCCATCACCTGGCCGACGATGCGGCGGCTACGCCAGCCGAGGGCCTTGAGCGTGCCGAACTCCCGCACCCGGCGGGACACCGCGGCCATGGTGAGCAGGCTGGCCAGCAGGAACGCCGCGATCAGCACCGCGATGGCCAGCCACTTGCCCAGGTTGTTGGCCAGGCTGGAGGTGCTGGCCAGGGAGCCGGTCACCTCGTTGGCCAGATCGGAGGAGTTGGTGACGGTGGCCTTGGGCACCGCGTTGGAGATCTCCTGGGACACCGCGGTCACGTTGGACGCGCTGGTGGAGGAGACGTAGATCGTGTTGACGTCGTTATTCATGCTAGCCAGGGCCTGGGCCCGGGCCAGCGGGATGTAGCTGTCCGTGCCGCTCTGGGCGGACGGCGTGGTCACGATCCCGATGACCTTGAAGCTGGTCTTGGCCACGGTGATCGTGGAGCCGACCGTGAGCTTGTTCTGGGTCGCGTAGTTGGAGTCGAGCACGGCCACGTTGGAGCTGGCGTCGGCCGAGGTGAGCGTCCGGCCCGAGGTCAGCTTGCCCGAGCTGAGCGGGCCGAGCTCGCCGGTGCCGATGTCCACGCCATCCACGGTGAACGAGCTGGGCGTGAACGAGCCGGCGAAGCCGCCGCCAGCGCCGGAGCCGCCGAAGCCGCCCGTGCCGGAGCCGCCCGTCCCAGAACCTGAGCTGTTGATGGCCGGGATCTTGCCGGTGATCTTGGTGTCGGTCAGCGTGAGGCCGCCGGCCGCCGCCGCGACGCCCTTCAGCTTCGACACCGTGGTCACCGAGGTCGAGGCGATCGAGCCGAGGCCCGCGCCGCGCAGCGTGTCGACGTCGATGGTGGTGCCGGCCGCGGGCCGGGTGCGGGTACCGGTCTGGCCGCGGAAGCCGAACGCTCCGGTGCCGCCGGTACCGGCGGTGGGCGTCTTGGTGACGGTGATGTCGGTACCCTCGCCGTACAGCGAGTGGAGCACGCTGGCTTGCGCGTTCTTAACGCCGGACGACACAGACGTCACGACGATCACCAGGCCAATGCCGAGGGCCAGGCCCACGGCGATAATTATGGCCTGGCGCATCCGCCGGCGAAGCTCACGCCGGAGATAGGTCAGGAACATCGAGGGCCACTCCTACGGGAAGCTGCGCGACGAAGGCGCGCAGATCGACTCAGATAGTGGCGGCCGTTCCTGAACGGAACTTAAGGGTGAACTCTGCGGAGTCCGAGATCTAGGACACGAATTGATAATGACGCGAAACGCCCGGGTGCAAACCGCGCGCCCGGGCGTTCAGCGACAGCGTAGAGAGCTGTTATACGGAGGGTCAGATGCCGCGCGCGGCCCGGATCGTCTCCTTGAGCGAGCCCATGGTGGCCAGGACGGCCGACGGCTCGTAGCCGCAGTGCGCCATGCAGTTGGCGCAGCGCGGGTCCTTGCCCCGGCCGAACTTCTCCCACTCGGTGGTCTCGATCAGTTCCTTGTAGGTCTTCACGTACCCGTCGGCCATCAGGTAGCAGGGCTTCTGCCAGCCGAGCAGCGAGTAGGACGGGATGCCCCAGGCGGTGCACTCGAACTCCTGCTTGCCCTCGAGGAAGTCGAGGAACAGCGGGGTGTGGTTCAGCCGCCACTTCTTGCGCCGGCCGTCCGCGAACGCCTTGCGGAACAGCTCCCGGGTCTCGGTCACGCCGAGGAAGTGGTCCTGGTCCGGCGCCTTCTCGTAAGCGTAGGCCGGCGAGATCTGCATCTCGTCGATCTTGAGGTCGTCGTTGAGGAAGTTCAGCACGTCGATGATGGTCTGCGGCGTGTCGGTGTTGAAGAAGGTCGTGTTGGTGTTGACCTTGAAGCCCTTGGACTGGGCCAGCTTGATGGCCTCGACCGCCTGGTCGAACACGCCTTCCTTGGACACCGACTCGTCGTGCCGCTCCTGCAGGCCGTCGATGTGCACGACGAACGCGAAGTAGGGCGACGGCTTGAACTTGTCGATGTGCTTGGGCAGCAGCACCGCGTTCGTGCACAGGAACACGAACTTCTTCTTGGCCAGCAGCTTCCGGACGATCTCATCGATCTGCGGGTGCATCAGCGGCTCGCCACCGGCGATCGACACCATCGGCGCGCCGCATTCTTCAACCGCCCCGACGGCCTGCTCCACCGGCATCCGCTGCTTCAGCACGGTGTGCGGCTGCTGGATCTTGCCACAGCCCGCGCACTTGAGGTTGCACGCGAACAACGGCTCCAGCTCGACGATCAGCGGGAACTTCTTGTTCCTGGTGATCTTCTGCTTGGCCAGATATGAACCAATGCGCATGCTCTGGCGCATGGAAACGCTCATCTAATGCCTTACTTCCTTGGGCAGACTGAATCGGATGGACTCTGTCGTGGTGACACGCTCAGCCACCTCCACGGGGCCGAGCCCGCCGAGTGCGTCGATGATGTCGCTGACCACGGCGGGCGGCGCCGACGCGCCTGCGGTCAGACCGATCGTGGACACCCCGTCGAGCCAGCCGAGCTGGATGTCCTCCGGACCGTCGATCAGATGGGCGGGAGTACCCGCCCTCTCGGCGGTCTCAACCAGCCGCCGGGAGTTCGATGAGTTGGCCGACCCGGCCACCAGGACCAGGTCGGATTGGGCGGCGACGACCCGGACGGCCTGCTGCCGGTTGGTCGTGGCGTAGCAGATGTCGTCGCTGCCCGGCCCGCGGGCCGCGGGGAACCGGTCCAGCAGCGCGCTGGCCACTCCCTCGGCCTCGTCCGCGGCCAGCGTGGTCTGCATCAGGTAGGCGACTTTGCCTTCGTCGTGGGGCTGCAGGGACAGCACGTCCTCCGGGGTCTCGACCAGGACGGTCGAGCCGGGGGCCTCCCCCAGCGTGCCCTCCACCTCTTCGTGGCCGTGGTGCCCGATCAGCGCGACCAGGTAGCCGTCGTCGGCGAACCGCCGGGCTTCCTTGTGCACCTTGGCCACCAGCGGGCAGGTGGCGTCGACCACGGACAGGCCGCGCTGGGTCGCGTCGTCCCGTACCGCCGGGGAGACGCCGTGGGCGGAGAACACGACCGGCGCCCCGTCCGGCACTTCGTCCAGCTCGTCCACGAAGATCGCACCGCGCTGCTCCAGGTCGTGCACCACGTGGGTGTTGTGCACGATCTGCTTGCGCACGTAGACCGGCGAGCCCTCCTGGGCCAGCACCCGCTCGACGATCTCGATGGCCCGCTCCACCCCGGGGGCGCCCCCCCGGCCCAGCCCGGGGCGGGCGGCGCCCCGGCCGCGCCGGGGGGCCAGGCCCCCGCTGACCAGGCCGGGGTGCAGTAGCGGGCGTCCCAGGGTGTCGGAGACAGCCCGGATCACAGCCAGCGGGCGGCCCTGGGCCGCGGCCGCCAGCGGGGCCGATTCCATGTCCGCTGCGATCAGGCCCTGCCGGGCCAGTGCCTCCCCCTCGTCGCCCCG
>CAXUJF010000618.1:0-3610 GCA_964250865.1 uncultured Streptosporangiaceae bacterium | reverse complement strand
GCGGCGGGCTGGGACGCTCTGGCGGAGCAGGCCGTCGCCGACCGGGCCGCGACCGGCCGGTTCGTGCCCGGCCTGGGCCACCCGGTGCACAAGCAGGGTGACCCGCGCACCCCGCGGATCATCGGCGTGGCTCGCGAGGAAGGCCTGCACGGGCCGCACCTGGCCCTGTTCGAGGCGATCGGCCGGGTGCATCCCAAGATCCTCGGCAAGCAACTGCCGCTCAACGGGGCCGGCGTCAGCGGCGCGGCCCTGGCTGACCTCGGCCTGCCCCTGGAACTGCTGCGTGGCGTGGTGCTGCTGGCCCGCTGCGCCGGCCTGCTGGGCCAGCTGGCCGAGGAGATCCGCCACCCGGTCGCCCAGGAGATCTACCAGACCGTGGACCGCAACGCCCGCTACGTCCCGCCGGAGTCCGCCGGCTAGTGCCCGTGCGCGATCCCGCCGCTCAGCTGTCCCGGCCGTAACCAGGCCGATTCCGCAGATGCGGACAATCGTCCGTCATCCGGCCATCCTGGTGGACGCCACTGTTCCCGATCGCCGGTCGCGGTGTCAATGGCCGCCGGGTCAGCGCGCCGCGGTCAGCACACCCGCCCACCACGAAAGGTCGTCGGCCAGCAGCTTCAGCCGCGGTTCGAGGGGGGCGAACATCGTGACGTCGCCCGGGTCGGCCGCCTGCCGGGCCGCGATCATGGCGTCCGGCAGGATGTGCACGGCGTGCCGCAACGGCGCCATCTCGAACTCCACCGCGACCTGCCGCAGCTGCTCGATCGCCCGGGCCCCGCCGACCTGGCCTCAGCCCACGAACGACATCGGCTTGCGCCGCCACTCCACGAACGTCCAGTCCATCGCGTTCTTGAGCACCGCGGGGTAGCCGTGGTTGTACTCGGCCGTGAGCACGATGAACCCGTCGGCCCGGTCCAGCCGTCGGCCCAGCTGCTCCAGTTCCGGATGGGCGTACTCACGCGGGGCCCGGGCCGGCGCCACCCCGTCGAAGAACGGCAGCGGGTACTCCCGCAGGTCGATCTGCTCCACGTCGAAGTCGTCGCGGGAGGCGAGCTGTTCGGTGACCCAGGTCGCGACCCGCTCGCTGAACCGGCCCTCCCGGGTGGTGCTGGAGATGACCTGAATGAGCATGCCCGATCCCCTCGCGGCTATCTGGGGAGTAGTCCCCGGTTGAGCCTCTATCCTAGGACCATGGGCCCCCCGGTGCTGCGCGCGGACGCGGAACGCAACCGCTGCCAGCTGATGGCCGCGGCCCTGGCCGTGTTCGCCGAGCGCGGCCTGGACGCGCCGCTGGACGAGATCGCCCGCCGGGCCGGGGTGGGCAACGCCACCTTGTACCGCCGGTTCCCGACCCGCTGCGAGTTGGTGGCCGCGGTGTTCGCCGGCCCGCTGCGCGAGGTCATCGCGGCCGCGCACCAGCACCTGGCCTACGAGGATCCGTGGCTGGCCTTCCGCGACCACCTGTTCTACCTGTGTGAGCTGCAGGCCGGCAACCGCGCCGTGGCCGACCTCATCGTCTCCGCGACCGGGGGCGGCGACGAGCTGGACCAGCTCCGGGCCGAGGCCCTGGACGGACTGACCGCCCTGATCGACCGGGCCCAGGCCAGCGGCGCCCTGCGGCGGGACTTCCGCCCCGCCGACGTGATGCTGATCCTGATGGCCAACGCCGGCCTGGCCGAACGAGCCGGGGACACCGCACCCGCCGCCGCCCGCCGTTACCTGGAGTACGTCCTGGACGGCCTGCACACCCCGGCGGGCTCGTAAGCCCGGTCAGCCAGGCGAGCCCGGCCGCGTCGCCCGAACCAAGGTGTCGATAGCCGTCCGCTCCCCGTCCGGACTGGCCACCGTGCGGGCCACCGGCCCCGCTTGCTGTACGGTCAACCCGCCCAGCCCGGCTGTCACCGTGGCCGCGGTCCACAGCACGCTGGCGTCCTTCGGGCCGCCGTGGCCGCGGGTGAGGTTGTCCCGGTCGTGCCCCACCGCCAGCAGCGTCCCGCCCGGCGCCAGCGCCGAGGCCGCGGTCCGGGCCAGTGCCGTCAGCCGATCGGCGGGCAACTGGATATACGCCACCAGCGCCAGGTCGTACCCGCCCGCCGTGGGCTGGTAGTCCAACAGGTCGGCGTGCACCCAGTCCACGCTGACGCCGCGGTCGGCCGCCAGCCCGGCCGCCCGGGCCAGCCCCACCTGGGAGAAGTCGACCGCGGTGACCGCGAAACCGCGCTCGGCCAGCCAGATCGCGTTGCGGCCCTCGCCGGTACCAAGATCGATGGCCCGCCCGGGCGGCAGCGCGGCCAGTTCTTGGGCCACGAAGCAATTCGGCCCGGCCCCCCAGACCAGCTCGGGCCCTGCGTAACGCTCGTCCCAGGCGGTCTGGTCCATCGATCTCCTCCCTCAGCACGTCCGTCTCCGCCATTATCGATGCGGCCGTTCTCGGTGCCCACCCCGTGACCAGCGCGAATCGGTGCTTTTGTGGCCTTAATGAGGCCTGATGCGCCCCTGATGGTGTTAGCGACCGAATCGTTTGTGTCAGAGTGGAAGGTAAGAGGTTGGCGCGAGGGAGCTGGCGGCGGCTATGGAGCCTCTGAGCGGTGACGACCCGGCTGAGATCGGCGGCTACCGGCTGCGGGCTCGGCTCGGGGCAGGGGGGATGGGGCGCGTCTACCTGGCATTTACGCCGGGCGGGCGCCGCGTCGCGATCAAGGTTGTCCGCCCTGAGCTCGGCGACGACCCGGATTTCCGCACCCGGTTCCGGCAGGAGATCGCGGCGGCCCAGCGGGTTCGTGGCCTGTACACCGCGGAACTGCTCAGCGCCGACCCTGACGCCACCCCGCCGTTTCTGATCACCGCCTACGTCCCCGGTCCCTCGCTGCAGCGCGCCGTCGCCGACCACGGCCCGATGCCGGCCGAGACCGTGATCCGGCTGGTGGCGGGGGTGGCCGAGGCCCTGCAGGCCATCCATGCGGCCGGTGTGGTGCACCGCGACCTCAAGCCGTCCAACGTGCTGCTGGCCCCGGACGGCCCGCGCGTCATCGACTTCGGCATCGCCCGTGCCGCCGAGGCCACCAGCGTGACCGGCAGCGGCATCCGGGTCGGCTCACCCCAGTTCATGGCGCCCGAACAGATTCGCGGCACCACGGCCACCCCCGCCGTGGACGTGTTCGCCCTGGGTTCGGTGGCGGCGTTCACCCTGCTCGGCCGCGTTCCGTTCGGCGAAGGCAACCCCGCGGCCCTGATGCACCGCGTCCTCAACGCCGAACCCAACCTCACCGGCTGCACGGGGCCGATCCGTGACCTCATCGCGAGCTGCCTGGCCAAGGACCCGGCCGCGCGCCCCGACCCGACCCAGATCATCGAGACCTGCCGCACGCTGGCCCAAGGCAACCTGGGTGACTTCGCCGAGTCCTGGTGGCCGACCCTGCCCACCCCGGCCCAGCTGGGCACGGCGGCCGCGCCCCAGCGGGGCGCGCCGTCACCATCACCGTCCGCCGCACCAGCCCCCGGGATGGCCGACGCCCGCTCGTCCCCGCCGCCGGCTGCTCGGCCGCCTGCGGCCCAGCGGCCGTCCGGCCCCGCCGGGGGCCGTTGCCGCCGGAGGTAGCGGCCGGGGGCG
>CAXUJF010000617.1:0-3620 GCA_964250865.1 uncultured Streptosporangiaceae bacterium | reverse complement strand
CGGACCAGACGATGATCCGGGTGGTGGCCGACGCCTCGCCGGCCAAGTGGGGGCGGCGGATGCCGGGTACCGACATCGGCGTGGCGGGGCCGGAGGTGCTGGCCGCTCACCCCGGCGCGTCGGTGCTGCTGTTCGTGCCCGACCTGCTGCCCGAGGTGCGGGCGGCCTACCCCGAGGTGGAGGAGGCTGGCGGCCGCTGGGTGGACGCCGAGGCCCTGGCCCCGGCCAGCCCGGTACTCGGCTAGCTCCGGGCTCGGCTAGCGCTGCACGGCCAGCCCGGTACTCGCTAGCTGGCCAGGCCGGCGACGGGCGGCAGGCCCAGCTCCTGCCACTGGACGTCGCCGAGGGCGGGATGGACCAGGACCTGCAGCCGGGCCAGGCAGCGGCGCCGGGTCGGGCCGATGCTGCCGATCGGCAGGTCCAGCCGGTCGGAGATCTCGGCGTAGGGCACGGGCGGGTCGGACATCAGCAGCTCGAGCAGCTGCTGCCAGCGGCGGGGCAGCTGGGTCATCGCCTCGCGCACCACCTGGGCCCGCTCGGCCGCGAGCAGTCCCTCGTCCACGTCCGGCTGGCGCGCGGCCACCCCTTCGAGCTGGATCTCGTCGTGGGCCAGCACCACGCGCTTGCGGGACGCGAGGCTGCGCAGGCACTCGTTGCGCGCCGTGGCGGCCAGCCAGGAACCCACCCGATCGGGGTACTGGATCCGGTCGATGTGCTCGAGCAGCCGCAACCAGGTCGCCTGGGCCACGTCGGCCGCGTCGCTCTCACCCAGCTTGAAGTCGCGCGTGATGGCCCAGATGAGCCGCGCGAACTGGTCGACCAGACGCTCCCACGAGTCGTGATCACCGGCGGCGGCCCGCCGCACCAGCTCAGCGACCTCGGCCGCGTCACTCCTGTCGCCCTTCAGCATGGGCCCCCCTTGTCCGTACGACTACCGCACGGAATCGTTCATGTCGGTCCTGTCGTCCTCATAAGGGAGACGCACGGACAGCTAGCTTGGTTGCCGACTACGGACAGCTATTTGTCCGGAAATATGTAGTTACTTAATTACTCAGAGTCGCATTGCCTGTGAGCAGGGAAGAATCGGGAACCGTTACGCTGAGTTCATTAAAAGAAATTTCCGGTCACGACTTTAATTACTCACCTTATACAAGTGCGCCACTATATTGCCTGGTCACCAGCTACCTAGAGTGCCGGGCTGATAGATATCAGCCGGGCACCAAGTGGTTACTCTTTGTGATTTTAACTCGTCACCGATCCGCGAGTGAATGGTTATGCTCTGTGTGCGACAGCGGCGCCGGGGGGCGGGAACTGGACACTGGTCTGGCGGCACAGGTTCTCGTCGAGCAACCTGGCGGCCAGCAGTTCCTGGATGCGCCGCAGCCGGACGTACCGGGAGGACAGGAAGCCGTCGTAGGTCAGGCCGAACCGGCGGTACGCCCCGGCCAGCTCCCGCACCCCGTCCGGCACGCTCCACCGCAGGTCCAGCCGCGGGAACGTGTCGTTGAGCTTGGCGAAGTCGACCCGGTAGTTGCGCAGGTCGGGCCCGGCGTGGCCGGCCAGCGTGACCCTCGACCCGGTCACCGTGTCCCGGACCAGGTCGGCCACGTCCCGGATCTGCACGTTGTCCACGTCGCGGCCCACGTTGAAGGCCTGGTCGTGGACGACCTCGCGCGGCGCCTCCAGGGCGGCCAGGAAGGCCCGGCTGATGTCCTCGATGTGCACCAGCGGGCGCCAGGGCGTGCCGTCGCTCTCCAGCCGCACCTCGCCCGTGGTCAGCGCGACCGCGGTGAGGTTGTTGACCACGATATCCAGCCGGAGCCGCGGCGAGGCGCCGTAGGCGGTGGCGTTGCGCAGGTAGGTCGGGCTGAAGTTGTCGTCGGCCAGCTCGGACAGGCCGCGCTCGGCCAGGATCTTGGTCTCCCCGTACGGGGTGACCGGCAGCAGCTCGGCGTCTTCGGCCACCGCGGCCGAGCCCGCCGCGCCGTACAGGCTGCAGGACGAGGCGAACAGGAACCGGCTGACCCCGGCCTCCTTGGCCGCCGCGGCCAGCCGCAGCGTCCCGCGCAGGTTGATGGCGTAGGTGATGTCCGGGTTGAGGTGACCCAGCGGGTCGTTGGACAGCGCGGCCAGGCAGACCACCGCGTCGTAACCGGACAGCTCGTGCGCCTCGGCGTCCCGGATGTCACGCGGCACCCGGTCACCGATGCTGTCGACCGGCCCGAGATCACATCCCTCGTACAGGCCGACGTCGTAGCCGTCGACCTCATGGCCGGCCGCACGCAGGAAAGGAACGAGAACGGCTCCGATATAACCGCGATCACCCGCGACGAGGACCCTCACCGCCACCCCCAGGGTTGAAGAAGAATCAGGAACGGGCGACAGTCGCCCGTCACCACAGGAGCCACGGCCGGGTGCTCCTGATACAACCAACCCGCCCGCCCTGGTATCTGGCGGCCCCGTTCGCGGGTCATGTGGTGGATGAGATACCTCGACCTCGACCTCGGCGCGGGCTCAGACCCGGTCCCGAAGATCTCCAAGATCGGCCTGGGCACCTGGCAGTTCGGCTCGCCCGAGTGGAGTTACGGCGACCGGTACGCCGGCCGGGAGGCCCGCGCCATCGTCCGGCGGGCGGTCGAGCTGGGGATCACGCTGTTTGACACGGCCGAGATCTACGGCTTCCGGGCCCGCCCGGCCGTGGTGCGGGCGCTGGTACGCGGGCTGGCGGTCACCGACCCGGCCGCGGCACCGGGCTTCGGCGTTGGTGAGCGGATCCTGGGTGAGGCGCTGAGGGCAGCCTCGGGTACGGCGGCGGGCCCGGCGGAAGAGCCGGCTGCGGGTTCGGCCGCGGGCGGAGATCGGGTGGCCGCGATGGTGGCGACCAAGTTCTACCCCAGCGTCCCGGCGGGGTCGGCCGTGGCCGGCCGGGCGCGGGCCAGCGCGGCCCGGCTCGGTGTCGGCCGGATCGGCCTGTACCAGATCCACCAGCCCGGCCGGCTGGCCCGGCCGGCCGCGATCATGCGCAGTGTCCGCGCGCTGCAGCGCGACGGCACGGTCGGGCCGGTCGGGGTCAGCAACGCCTCGGTCCGCCGCTGGCAGGCGGCCGAACGGGCCCTGGGCGGCCGGGTGCTGACCAACCAGGCCGAGTACAACCTGGTCACGCGGGACGCCGAGCGCACCTTGCTGCCGTTCGCGGCGGCCGGTCGGAGCAGGCCGAGCCGGGCCCTGATCGCCTACAGCCCGCTGGCCCAGGGATTCCTGTCCGGGCGGTACGACGCCGCGCACCGGCCGGCCAACCCGGCCCGGGCCGGCGGGCGGCTGTTCCGGCCGGAGAACCTGGACCGGGCCGCGCCGTTGTTCGGCGTGCTGCGCGAAGTAGCCGCAGCCCACGCCGCGACCCCGGCCCAGATCGCGCTGGCCTGGGTCATCCACCACCCGGCGGTGGCGGCGATCCCGGGCGCGGCCAGCGTCCGGCAGCTGGAGCACAACGCGGCCGCGGCCGACCTCGAGCTCACCGCGGGTGAGTACGAGGCCCTGCGGCAGGCGTCGGACGCGTTCCGGCCGGTCCCCGAGCCGCGGTCGCGGCCGGGCCGGGCCCGGGCCCGCGTGCTGGCCTGGCT
>CAXUJF010000616.1:0-3627 GCA_964250865.1 uncultured Streptosporangiaceae bacterium | reverse complement strand
GGGGGGGGGCCCCGGGCGCCCCGGGGGGTTCCACGCGGGGGCCCCCGGGGCGGCCGGCGGCCGCGGCGCCCGGCCCGCACCGCCGCCGCCGGACGAGGACGGGAGCGCCGCCCCGGCCGGTGCCGCTGCGTCGATGGCCGCCACCCTGGACGCCTGGGACGACCAGCTGGCCCGCGCGGGCGCGGAGTTGCTGGCGGCCCGCCTGACCCTGGTCCGGTCGCTGCGCCCGCACGTGGCCGCCGCCTACGCGGCGGTTTCCGGTGATCGGGGCCCGGCCCGGATCACCTACAAGCCGTCCTTCCCGCTGCCCGGCCCGTGGTCCAGCCGATTTCAGCAGCGCGGTCCGCTGGCGCACGACCCGTTCGTAGTCGGACCGGACTCCGGCGAACCGTGGTGCGGTCGCCACCAGCAGGTCGTCCAGGAACCGCCGCCGCTCGCCCGGATCGCCCTTGACCAGGGCCAGGTCCTCGGGGGCGAACAGCACGGTCCGCAGGACCCCGAGAATCTCGCGCGGCCGGTTCATCGGGGCCCGGTTCAGCCGCACCCGGTTGGCCCGGCCCGGGTTGACTTCGATCTCGATCAGCGCGCTGCCCCGGACCGAGGTGATCGCGGCCCGGATGATGGCCCGCTCGGCCCCCTGCCGGACCAGCGGCGTGTCGGTCGCGACCCGGTGGCTGCCCAGCGTGGCCACGTAGCCGATGGCCTCGGCCAGGTTGGTCTTGCCCTCACCGTTCGGCCCGCTCAGCGTGGTCACGCCCGGGGTCAGCGTCAGGTCGGCCGAGGTGTAGGACCTGAAGTCGATGAGCGCGAGCCGGGTTAGGTGCACGCCTGTAGAGGGTACTGGCGGCCATGGCCTGACGAAGATTTTGCTGGGGGGTCTGGGGGGCTTGGGCCCCCGAGACCAGCACTGCTCAGCCCGCGGACCGGATCGGCATCAGCACGTAGCGGTAGTCCGGCGGACCGTCCGCGGCGGGCTTGCCGGTGATCACGGCGGGCCGGGTCGGCGTGGTGAACGAGATCCGGGCCACGTCGGAGTCGATCGCGCTCAGCCCGTCCAGCAGGTACTGGGGGTTGAAGGCGATCTGCAGGTCGTCGCCGTCGAAGCTGGCCTCCAGCGTCTCCACCGCCTGGGCCTCGTCCCCGGCGCCGGCCTCCAGCACCAGCTCACCGGCGGAGAACGCCAGCCGGACCGGGGTGTTGCGCTCGGCCACCAGGGCGACGCGCTTGACCGCCTCGGAGAACGGGGCGGTCGGCAGCTCGGCCACCGCGTTGAACTCGTTCGGCAGCAGGCTCTGGTAGCGCGGGTACTCCCCGCCGAGCAGCCGGGTGGTGGTCTGGCGGCCGCCGCCCTCGAAACCGATGATGCCCTCACCGTGGGCGCCCCCGTCGTCGGAGGGCGGGGTCAAAGCGATCTGGACCTCGGCCGCGGTGGTCAGCGAGCGGGCCGCGTCGACCAGCACCCGGGCCGGCACCAGCACGGCGCCGGAGGTGTCGGCCTTGACCGGCTGCCAGTGCAGCTCGCGCACGGCCAGGCGGTACCGGTCGGTGGCGACCAGGGTCACCGTGTCGCCCTCGAGCTCCATCCGGATCCCGGTCAGCGCGGGCAGCGTGTCGTCCCGGCCGGCCGCGATGGCAACCTGAGTGATCGCCGAGGCCAGCACGTCGGCGCCGACCGAACCCGCCTCCGGCGGCATGCCCGGCAGCGTCGGATACTCGTCATCAGGCAGGGTCATCAGCGTGAAGACCGCGCTGCCGCACTTGAGCGTGGTCCTGGTCCCCTCGGTACTCATCTCGACCGGGCGCGCGGGCAGGCTGCGGACGATCTCGGCCAGCAGCCGGCCGGACACCAGCACGGTGCCTTCCTCGTCGGTGATCACCGGGAGGCTGGCCTGGGCCGATACTTCGTAGTCGAACGTTGACAGCGTGAGCTGCTGCGCGGCCGCCAGGTGCATACCGGCCAGCACCGGGACGGCCGGCCGGGCCGGCAGTGCACGAGCCGTCCAGGCGACGGCGTCGGCGAGTACGTCTCGCTCAACCTGGAACTTCACGGGAACGGCCTCCTGGCCCAATCAGATGTAGATGTCGACGATAGCGGCTCGTGGCCGGTTGTGTTAGGGCCGGCTCGCAGCTGGGTATAAGTGCCGGGGACGGTGGTGCGAGCCGATGGTTGGTGTCCCCAGCTCTTACTTGGTTTTGTTTTCTCACCTGTTAGAGAATCGTCATAGTCATAGGTGCGGTGGATGCTGGGGAGAAGCGCCGTCCCTGCAGGTCAGCGGCTGGATGAGCATCCACAGGAACTGTGCCTGCGTGGGGGACGCGGTCGTTCCAATTGTGCCCCGCGAAAGCCTGGCCGCTTTGTTCCCACCGGTTGTCCCCCACTCTTCGGCTGTCGTCCACAATGTTTTCCACAAGCTGTGTGCACAGTGTCGGCTGATGCCGGCAGACGGTTTACGGAAATACAGGCGACATCTGCCGTTCAAATACCCGAAACCGACGCCAGGCTGGCCACCGGGCCGCCCGGCCACCGGGCCTTTGGGCCGCCCGGCTCCGCTCAGCCCGTCCTGGCCTGCTGCTTGATCCGGTTGGTGAGCTCGGTGACCTGGTTGTAGATCGACCGGCGCTCGGCCATCAGGGACCGGATCTTGCGGTCCGCGTTCATCACGGTGGTGTGGTCGCGGCCGCCGAACTGCTGCCCGATCTTCGGCAGCGACAGGTCGGTGAGCTCACGGCACAGGTACATGGCGATGTGCCGGGCGGTGACCAGCACCCGCGACCGCGACGTCCCGCTCAGGTCCTCCATCGACAGACCGAAGTAGGAGGCCGTCTGGCCCATGATCGTGGCGATCGTGATCTGCGGGCCCTGGGCCTCGGGGATCAGGTCCTTGAGCACGATCTCAGCTAGCTGGAGGTCGACCGACTGCCGGTTCAGGCTGGCGAACGCGGTGACCCGGATCAGGGCCCCCTCCAGCTCCCGGATGTTGGTGGAGATGCGGGAGGCGATGTACTCGAGCACCTCGGGCGGCGCGTTCAGGCCTTCCTGGATGGCCTTGCGCCGCAGGATCGCGATCCGGGTTTCCAGTTCCGGTGGCTGCACGTCGGTCAGCAGGCCCCACTCGAACCGGCTGCGCAGCCGGTCCTCCAGGGTGACCAGCCGCGTGGGCGCCCGGTCGCGGGAGATGAAGATATGCTTGGTGGCGTTGTGGAGGGTGTTGAAGGTGTGGAAGAACTCTTCCTGCGTACCTTCCTTGTTCTCCAGGAACTGGATGTCGTCGACCAGGAGCACGTCGACGTCGCGGTAGCGGCGCCGGAAGCCGTCCTGCTTGCCGTCGCGGATCATGTTGATGAAGTCGTTGGTGAACTCTTCCGAGCTCACGTACCGCACCTTGACCCCGGGATAAAGGGTCTGCGCGTAGTGGCCGATGGCGTGCAGCAGGTGGGTCTTGCCCAGCCCGGAGTCGCCATAGATGAACAGCGGGTTGTAGGCCTTGGCCGGCGCCTCGGCCACGGCCACCGCGGCGGCGTGCGCGAACCGGTTGCTGGAGCCGATGACGAACGTCTCAAAGGTGTACTTCGGGTTCAGCCGGGCCCCGCCCGGGCGCGGCGTCGCGTACGGCACCGGGCCGGAAT
>CAXUJF010000615.1:0-3630 GCA_964250865.1 uncultured Streptosporangiaceae bacterium | reverse complement strand
CCGGCGGTCGAGGTCCTCCTGTCCGCCCTGACTCTGGCCGACCACCCCGGCCACGTGCTCAGCCGCAGCCGCCTGCAGGCCATCGTGGGCCGGTCCACCCCCGGCCACCCCGCGTCCGGCCGGGCCATCGATGTCCACGTCAGCTCGCTCCGGGCCAAGCTGCCCGACCCGAGCCTGGTCCGCACGGTCCGCGGCATCGGCTACATCCTGGACGAGCCCACCCCGATCCTGGACGAGCCCAGCCCGACTCCGGACGACCCCGGGCAGACCGGCTCAGACGCACCGGGCAGGCAAGGCGGGTAACATTCCCTGAACACCACGGCGAACGAGCGCTGAACGCGCACATCGCTTACCCACGGCACCGTTAACCGTGGGGTGCCTGCCGGGCCGTTCAGGTAGCCCAGCTAGCATCGAGGAAATCCCAGTCGATCCTTGAGGGGACTGCGAACCGCGTGACAGTGCTCGACGAGATCCTGGACGGCGTACGCGCTGATCTCGCCGAACGGCAGCAGCGCGTTTCCCTTGACCAGCTCAAGGAAATGGCCGCCGCCGCACCCTCGCCTCGCGATGGGACCGCCGCGCTCAAGACAGACGGCGTCAGCGTCATCGCCGAAGTGAAACGAGCCAGCCCGTCCAAGGGCGCGATGGCCGAGATCGCCGATCCCGCGGCGCTGGCTGCCGCCTACCAGTCCGGCGGCGCCCGGGTCATCAGCGTGCTGACCGAAAAGCGCCGGTTCAACGGGTCGCTGGAGGATCTGGCCGCCGTCCGCAAGGCCGTGCAGGTGCCGTTGCTGCGCAAGGACTTCGTGGTCAGCTCCTACCAGCTGTGGGAGGCCCGCGCCTACGGGGCCGACCTGGTCCTGCTGATCGTGGCCGCGTTGGAGCAGAGCGCGCTGGTCTCGCTGGTGGAACGGGCCGAGTCGATCGGCCTGGTGCCGCTGGTCGAGGTGCACGCCGAGGCCGAGCTGGAGCGGGCGGTGGACGCCGGCGCCAAGGTCATCGGGGTCAACGCCCGCGATCTGACCACGCTGCGGCTGGACCGGCGTACCGTGACGGCCATGCTGCCGCGGATACCCGATCCCATCATCAAGATCGCTGAGTCCGGTGTCCGCGGACCGCACGACCTGCTGGCTTACGCCGCGGCCGGGGCGGACGCGGTGCTGGTGGGGGAGAGCGTCGTCACCGGTAAGGACCCGCGTGCGGCCGTCGCCGACCTGGTGACGGCGGCGAACCACCCCGCGCTCCGGACGGACCGCTGATGACCACGGCCAGCCACCTCACCCCGCCCGGCCCGACCGGGCCGGCTGTGCCCGACGGCACCGGCCACTTCGGCATCTACGGCGGCAGCTTCGCCCCGGAGGCGCTGACCGCCGCCCTGGACGAGCTGACCGAGCAGTACCTGGCCGCCCAGGCCGACCCGGCCTTCCAGGCCGAGCTGGCCCGCCTGCTGCGCGACTACGCCGGCCGCCCGACCCTGATCACCGAGGTCCCGCGGTTCGCGGCCGAGGCGGGCGGCGGCCGGGTCTTCCTCAAGCGCGAGGACCTGACCCACACCGGCTCACACAAGATCAACAACGTGCTCGGCCAGGCGTTGCTGACCCGGCGGATGGGCAAGACCCGGGTCATCGCGGAGACTGGCGCCGGTCAGCACGGGGTGGCCACCGCCACCGCCTGCGCCCTGTTCGGCCTGGACTGCGTGGTCTACATGGGCGAGGAGGACACCCGGCGGCAGGCGCTGAACGTGTCCCGGATGCGCATGCTCGGGGCCGAGGTCATCTCGGTCCGGTCCGGCAGCCGCACGCTCAAGGACGCCATGAACGAGGCCTTCCGTGACTGGGTGGCCAGCGTGGAGAACACGCACTACTGCATCGGCTCGGTGGGCGGCCCGCACCCGTTCCCGATGATGGTGCGCGATTTCCAGCGCATCATCGGCGTGGAGGCCCGCGAGCAGCTGCTGGCCCAGGCCGGCCGGCTGCCGGACGCGGTGGTGGCCTGCGTCGGCGGTGGCTCCAACGCCATCGGCATCTTCCACGCCTTCGTGCCCGACTCCGGCGTGCAGCTGATCGGCTGCGAAGCGGGCGGCGAGGGTCCCGAGCCAGGCCGCAACGCCGCCACCTTGACCTCCGGGTCCGCCGGCGTCCTGCACGGCATGCGCACCTACCTGCTGCAGGACGACGAGGGGCAGACCCTGCCGACGCACTCGATCTCGGCCGGCCTGGACTACCCGGGCGTCGGCCCTGAGCACGTCTGGCTGCGGGAGACCGGCCGGGCCAGCTACCGGGCCGTTACCGACCAGCAGGCCCTGGACGCGTTCAGCCTGCTCTGCCGGACCGAGGGGATCATCCCCGCCCTGGAGTCTTCGCACGCCCTGGCCGGCGCCCTGCAGATCGGCCGCGAGCTCGGCCCGGACGGGCTGCTCCTGGTTAACCTGTCCGGCCGCGGCGACAAGGACGTGGCTACCGTGTCCGAACGGCTGGGTTTCCTGTGACCGCGCCCGCCGTCCCGGTCAGCCTGGTCGGACAGGCCTTCGAGAAGGCCGCCGCCAGTGGGCGCGGCGCGGTCGTCGGTTACCTCCCGGCCGGCTTTCCCAGCGTGGACGGCGCGATCAAGGCCGCCGTGGCCATGGCCGAGTCCGGCGTCGACGTCATGGAGATCGGCCTGCCCTACTCGGACCCGCTGATGGACGGCCCGGTCATCCAGGAGGCCGTGCAGGCCGCGCTGACCAGTGGCACCCGGGTCACCGACGTGCTGCGCACGGTCGAGGCGGTGGCCGCGGCCGGCGTGCCCACGCTGGTCATGACCTACTGGAACCCGGTTGACCACTACGGCGTCTACGCGTTCGCCCGGGACCTGGCCGCGGCGGGCGGCGCGGGCCTGATCACTCCCGACCTGCCACCCGAAGAGGCGGGACCCTGGCTGGACGCCTCCGACACCTACGGCCTGGACCGGGTGTTCCTGGTCGCGCCCAGCTCGACGCTGGAGCGGATCCAGATCGTGACCGCGCGCTGCCGCGGTTTCGTGTACGCGGCGTCGCTGATGGGCATCACCGGCACCCGGGCGATGGTCAGCGACCAGGCCGCCGGGCTGGTGGCCAAGGTCCGTGAGTGCACTGACCTGCCGGTCGCGGTGGGCCTGGGTGTGCGGGACGGCGCGCAAGCCGCGGAGGTGGCCCGCTTCGCCGACGGCGTGATCGTCGGCTCGGCGTTCGTGCAGCGGCTGCTGACGGCGTCCAACCTCGACTCGGGCGTGACCGCGGTCCGCGAACTGGCCGCCGAACTGGCCGCCGGCGTACGCGGGGCGCCTGTTGCGGGGAGCTGACGCAGACGAACTCACCGGTCGCGTTCCTGCCGAGTCCGGCCCGGGGCGAGTGGCACCTGGGGCCGGTCCCGGTGCGGGCCTACGCGCTGTGCATCGTGATCGGCATCATCGGCGCGGTGTGGCTCACCGCCCAGCGTTACGCCAAGGCCGGCGGCCGGGCTGACCTGGTCCTGGACGTGGCCGCGTGGTCGGTGCCGTTCGGACTGATCGGGGCGGCCGCGGGCGGCCTGGGCGACGTGGCCCGGCACCTGTCCCCGACCCACCCCAACGTGTGGTCGGCCGCCCGGGCCTGGGACGGCGCCATCGGCGTGC
>CAXUJF010000614.1:0-3634 GCA_964250865.1 uncultured Streptosporangiaceae bacterium | reverse complement strand
ATGGCCAGCAGCGGCCGCCCGGCGGTCAGCGCCGCGTCGAGCAGAGCCAGCTCCCAGCCGTCCCGTTCGGAGTTCGGCGCGCCGGTCTCCGGGTGTGCGCGGGCGCCGTACCGGGCCGGGTCCACGTCGCCGCCGCCGGACACGATCAGCCCGTCCAGGTCGGCCACGGTGGCGGCCGCTTCAGCCGGGTCCCCACCGACCGGCAGCAGCACCGGCCGCCCGCCGCTGCGCCGCACCGCGTCCACGTAGGTCTGCGGGATCAGCGCAGCGGGGGAGTTCCAGTCCCGCCACTGCGCCAGATCGTTGTAGGTCGAGATACCGATCAACGGACGCATAACCACCTCGGGCATTTTTACCGCTTTTAATGACGTGTCGCGCGCACTGCGGATCCGCTCCGGCCGGCGTTGACCCGGGGCTATCCCTTAGACGGTACAAGCGTGGCGATCTGCTCGGCCAACGGCCCGGGTGCTTCCTCCGCCAGGTGGTGCCCGGATTCGATCGGTGCCCCGGTCAGGTCGTCGGTCCAGGGTCGCCAGACCGCGAGCACATCGCCGTAGAGCTCCTCCATGTCGTCCCGGGTCGCCCACACCATCCGGACCGGGCAGCTGATCTGCCGGCCGGCGGCGCGGTCGGCGTCGTCGGCCGCGCGGTCCGGGCCCAGCCCGGCCCGGTAGTCCTCGCACATGGCCAGCACGGTGGCCGGGTCGTGGATGGCGGCCTGGTAGTCGGCCCAGTTCTCCTCACCCATCTGGGCCCGTTGGTCGGCGCTGTGGTACCAGGCGTCCGGGTCGGCGCTGATCATCCGGTGCGCCTGCGCCGCCGGGTTGCCCAGGAAGAACCAGTGGTACCAGGCCGCCGCGAAGCCCGCGTCACAGCGGGCCAGCGCCTCGCCGATCGGCACCGCGTCCATGATGAGCAGCTGGCTGACCGCCTCCGGGTGGTCCATGGCCAACCGCAACGCCACGTAGGCGCCCCGGTCGTGCCCGACCACCGCGAACCGGTCGTAGCCCAGTTCGCGCATCAGCCGCAGGCAGTCCGCGGCCATGGCCCGCTTGCTGTAGGTGGCGTGGTCCTCGGTCGGCGTGGGCTTGGAGGATTGTCCGTAGCCGCGCAGGTCCGGGCAGACCACGCTGTAGTTCCCGGCCAGCAGCGGCGCCACCCGGTGCCAGGTGGTGTGGGTGCGCGGGTGCCCGTGCAGCAGCAGCACCGGGTAACCCGCGCCGCCGTGCCGGACCCGCAGCGTCGCCGCGCCGACGTCGATGTACTCCAGGACGAACTTTTCAAACACCACCGGCACCTCCCCGAAGACCCAGCAGCGGTCCCGGGCCGTCGTTGAGGGTAGCCAGGTCGTGGCCGAAGCCCGCAGGCGCCCGGTACCTGAGCCGGGACGAGGTGGCCACGGGCGCGGCCGCGCTGCGCAGCACCTGGAACCCGCGCGCCTGCAGGGCGGCGACCAGAGCCCGGTCCTCCCCGGTGCGCAGGGCCGGGAACCCGCCCACGGCCGCATACGCCCGCGCGGTGAACCCCAGGTTGGCCCCGTGCACGTGCGGGTGCCAGCCGTGCCAGGTGCCGTACCGGCGGGTGAACTCACTGACGGTGCCGTCGGCGTGCCCGGTCCAGTCGGCCACGGTCACCGTGCCCACCACCGCTTCCCAGCCCGCCTCGGCCAGCCGCAGCTGGTCGGCCAGCCAGCCCGCGGGCACGACCGAATCCGCGTCGGTGGTGGCCAGCCACAGCCGCTCCGGGGCCGGCGGCCGTAGGCCCCACGCCGTGGCTCCCGCACGGAGCAGCTCGTTCAGACCTGCGGCCCGGGCCGTGCCGACGTTCTTAAAAGCCAAGGGGACCACCAGCGCGCCCGCGCGCCGCGCTACGGCGGCGGTGTCATCGGTGCAGGCGTCGGCGGCGACCACGATCCGCACCCGCAGACCGGGTCGTTCCGCCGTGACCGTGGCCACGGCCTGGGCCAGCGCGGCCAGGCACGCGGGCAGCAGTTCCTCCTCGTCGTGCGCGGGCACCACGACGCCGACCGCTTCGATCATTCAGCACGGTTCCGGGGACGGAGGGTCACGTCAGGCCCTCGGCCGTCGCCACCGACAGCTCCGCCGGGTCGGCGCCGGCTGGGGCCCGCAGGTACACCTGGGCCAGGAAGTCGGGTTCGCGGTGGTCGGCCAGCAGGGTCAGCTCGGGCCGGGCCGCAAGCGCCGCGTGGGCCCCGTCACCGGTCTGCGGATGGAACGGCACCGGCCGCCGCCAGTGCACGGCCAGCAGCGTGCCCCCCTCCGCCAGGGAGTCCACGGCCAGCCCGGCGGTCCGGGCCAGGTCCTCGTCACTCAGGTAGTAGAGCAACTCCGACAGCACGATCAAGTCGAACTCCGCCGTCGGCCAGTCGGCGGGCACCAGCCGCTGCTCCACCGTGACCTGCGGCAACCGCGCCGTCCGCTCCCGGGCCGTAGCCACGGCGGCCGCCGACCCGTCGCAGCTCAGCAAGTTGTCGCAGCGTGCCGCCAGCTGCGCGGTGAGTACGCCGATCGAGCAGCCCGGCTCGAACGCGCGCCGGTAACGGGGCCACGGCAGCATGGCCAGGCTCAGCGCGTACTTGCGGGTCTCGTACCAGCGGGAGGTGAAACCGTACGGGTCGGCCGACTGCTCGTACAGCCCGTCGAAGTGCCCCGGGGCCAGGGTTTCCCCGCTCAACTGATCAGCACTTCCTGGTCACGGATGAAGTGCGCGACCACCTCCGGCGGCAGCACCGGCGGCCGCTGCCTGCCCCGCGGCCGCAACTGGCTGGCGAAGCAGTCGATCGCGACCTGCTTGCGCTGGCGCGCCTCGGCCGACAGCGGCACCCGCACCGCACGGTCCCACGGCACCCGGGAGTCCCGCGGGTGGGCCCAGTGCCAGGTCCAGATGGGGTAGGACAGCAGGTCCACCCCGGCCGCCGCGCAGGCACCGGCCGCGGCCCGGCCGGCCGCCTCGTGGTCGGCGTGCAGGTCCCCGTCCCAGGGGGCCAGGCAGACCCCGAACCCGGCCACCAGCTCGGTCAGCCGGTCCCGCAGTTCAGCCTCCTTGCGGGCCACCGCAGTATCCGGCATCTGCAGCCGGACGATCTCCACTGGCGCGCCCAGTTCGGCCAGCGCGGTCACGGTTTCCGCGGCCCGGCACTCGGCCAGCTCATCGGCCGCGGCCTGGTCCAGGCCCGGGTGCGACGCCTCGCCGTCGGTCACCGCCACCAGCCGGATCCGCGCCCCGGCCACGGCCGTCATGGCCAGCAGCCCGCCGACTCCGAGCACTTCGTCGTCGGGGTGCGCGGCTACGACGGTCACGCTCGGCCAGCCGCTCACGTCGAGCAGCGGAAGCTCGTGCAGCCGCCGCCACGACCGCCATTCGGACTCCGCCGTGCCCGGCGCGTCGATCGGATGCGGTTCGATCAGCGTCACCAGCCACCACCCCCCTGCGCCACCAGGCGTCCCAGTTGTTCCAGATCCCGTTCGGCGTGGTGCTGCCGCAGGTACACGGTCAGGTCGGCCACCTGCCGGGCGTGGTCGCCGTCGTGGCCCAGCGGCCCGGCGCCGAGCGCGCGTCCCACCCGCTCCAGCACCTCGGCCGCGACCGCTTCGATCAGCGTCCGGACCCGCAG
>CAXUJF010000613.1:0-3638 GCA_964250865.1 uncultured Streptosporangiaceae bacterium | reverse complement strand
CTTCCTGGTCGCATGGTTCGCCCGCCCCGTCCCCCTCGACGACCAGCCCGACGCCGACGCCGACCGGCACGCCCACTACCTCCACCCCGGCCTCGGCCAGGCCCCAGGTGACCGTCTCGGCGTCGGCGACGAGCGTGCCGCCGGGCGGCACTGTCGCGTTCCGGATCACCGCCTGGTCGGCTTCCGCCGGAGACGGCGACATCGCCACAACGCTGACGCTCGGTGCGAACGCTCCGGCGTTCAGCCCGCCGGTGTTCACGGCGGGCAGTTGCCGAGGCAACCCGGCCAGCGGGAACTGCGACCTGACCCTGCCGGCCAGACAGCCTGCTACCCCTCAGATTGAGACGCAACTGAGCGTGCCGAAGGCGGCTCCGGTGGGGGAGACGATCACGTTCTCCGCCATCGTCTCGGTCGCGGGCTGGAGCGGTGCACCGCTGACCGCCACGGGCAGCTCTCCCACCGTCACCGTGGCCCAGCCGGCCGCGTCGCCCGCTCCCACGTCGAGCACCAAGGCAGGCGCGGGCACCACACCGGGCTCGGGAGCCAGCGGCTCCACGCCCAAGGGCCTCGCGGCCAACGGCTCCGCAGCGACCGGTTCCGCAGCGACCGGCTCAACGGCCGATGGCCCGGGCACCCCGATCCCGGCTGCGCTGGAACCGGCCGGCAGCATCGGCGTGGCCCTGCCCATCGGGGCCATCCCGGTCGTCGGCTCCGGCACGCCGGTCACGACCAACGTCCCGGCGGGAAACGCGGCCGGCCTGTTCCCGGAAATCACCCCGTCCTCCTCGGCTCCCGGGCACGGAAGCGGCGTCAAGCCCGGGGCCAACTCCGGGGCCAGCTCCGGCCAGGACGCGGTGGCCACGTCCTCGGTCATCCCGATCTCGCTGACCAATTCGGAGTTCGAGGCGCAGATCATCGGCCTGATGATCATGCTGCTGGGGGTCACCGTCGTGCTCACCGGGATCTCGGTGCGCAAGGTGCGGGCCGTCGCCAAGCCCAGCGTCGGTCACTAGGGGCGCGGGAAGCGGCGCCACCAGGGTCGCGTTCGAGTTCATGATCGTGAAATTGAGCACATCCGCGATCCCCGGCAGATCACCTTCCGCGCCCGGCGTGATCAGGAAGGAGCTCACCTCAGCATCATGACCCGAGCCGGGAAACGCTTCCGCCATTCGCCCGTCGAGCTATCCCACCGGATCAGGGACCGAGACCGAGTTCTCCATCGACCCGGCGTCGTTCCATCACGCCCGAGATCACCGAGGTCGATGGATCGCACGTGATCATGATTTCCCAGCCCCAGGCGGTCACCGACGTGATCATGAAGGCACTGCAGAGCGTGTCCTGATGACGACCTCGCCGCCGAAACCGGGCAGCCGCTGGCCACCTTCGTGCCCGGACCACCGCCCCCGCCGGCCGAGCCCCGACCTGCCGCCCTCATCGCCCGCTAGCATTCATCTTTGCTGGTCATACGGCGTCGGAGGAAGGCCTGTCATGAGTACGACCGTCGGCGCTTCCGCGCTGCTGCGCGACCAGGCGGCCACGGTGCTGCGCGGCAACGACCAGGGCCGCTGGACCAAGGGGGCACCCCGGCTGTACCCGCACCAGTGGAGCTGGGACAGCGCCTTCATCGCCATCGGCTGGGCCCACGTGGACCTCGGTCGCGCGCTGACCGAGCTCGAAGAACTGTTCGCCGCGCAGTGGGCCACGGGCATGGTGCCGCATATCGTGTTCCGGGCCGGCCCGGAACAGCCCTACTTCCCCGGGCCGGACTGGTGGGACACCGCTATCTCCGCGGCCGCGCCGCCGCTGCAGACGACCGGCATCTGCCAGCCACCGGTGCACGCGCTGGCGCTGCAGCGGATCTGGCAACTAGCCCAGCGAGCGCTCCCGGAACAGCAGGCGGAGATCCGCCCGCGGGTCCGGGCGCTATTCCCGCGCCTGGTCAGCTGGCACCGCTACCTGGCCACCCAGCGCGACCCGGAGGCATCCGGGCTGGTCACCACCTATCACCCGTGGGAGGGCACGGACAACTCCCCGCGCTGGGACCGCGCGCTGGCCCGCATCAGCGTGGCCAAGCTCGGCCCGTACACCCGCCTGGACACCCGGGCCCTGCCCGATCCGTCCCAGCGGCCGACCAACTGGGACTACGACCGGTACCTGGGCCTGGTCGGGCTGCTGCGGAAGTACCGCTACGACGACGCGCTGATCTACCGCGAGTACCCGTTCCTGATCAAGGACGTGTTCTTCAGCGCCGTCCTGGTCGCGGCGAATGACGCGCTGCTCGACCTGGCCGACGTGGCCGGGGCCAGCGACGAGGTCCGCGGGCTGCTGACCGGCTGGCGTGATCGCGGCCGCGCGGGCCTGGCCGGCCGGTTCGACCCCGAGGCCGGCCTGTGCTTCGAGTACGACGTTCGCACTGGGCAGGACATCCGGCTGCGCACGTTCGCCGGGTTCGCGCCGCTGTTCGCCCGGGCCACCGACCCGACTCAGCAGGCGGCCCAGCTGCGTCGGCTCGACTCGGAAGACTTCTGCGGCCACCCGCGGCTGCGCTGGCCGCTGCTGCCGAGCACGTCCCCGGCCGAGCCGGACTTCGAGCCGCGCAACTACTGGCGTGGCCCGGTCTGGCCGGTCATCAACTGGCTGCTGTGGCAGTCGCTGCAGCAGCTCGGCTACTCCGCCCGCGCCGACGCGATCCGCCGTGACTCGCTGGCCCAGATCACCGCGGGCGAGTTCGGTGAGTACTTCGAGCCGTTCACCGGCGAACAGCTCGGCTCGGCCCAGCAGTCCTGGACGGCGGCCGTCGCCCTCGACTGGCTCGCCGCCGGCCGTTAGGCCGTTAGGACAGGCCGTCGGAGAGGCGGACGAAGCGGTATCCGGACGCCGTCAGCTGGGGCACCGCAGCCGCGATGCCCTGGGCCGTGCCGCCGCGCGGGTGGTTCATGTGGCACAGCACGATGGACCCGGCCGGGGCGGCCGCGACCGTGCTGCGGACTTCCTCGGGGGTGAAGGTGGCTCCGCCGTCGCCGTTGACCGAGAAGGTGACCAGCGAAACGTGCATGGCCGTGACGATCTGCGCCGCGACGTCATCGGAGTAGGCGGTGCCGGCCCGGAAGTAGCGCGGCGGGGCGCCCAGCAGCCGGGTCAGCTTGACCTGGTTCGTGGCCACCTCGTCGTAGACCTCGCCCGCGTCCCGCGTGCCACCGATGCCGTAAGCGGACCGCCCGGTGACCGACAGGGGCAGGTGCCGGGTGCCGTGGTTGGCCAGCTCGAACAGCGGCTCGCGCCGCAGCTGCCGGAACACGGCCGGGTTTTCGTCGATCCAGCGCGAGTTCAGGAACAGCGTGGCCGGTACCTCCCGCTGCCGCAGGAACTCGATCAGGGCCTCGTCGTACTCCCCCCCCGGCCTCGAAGCGCCGCCCGACCACCCGCCGCGGCGTGGGCAGGGCGCGCACCACCCCGGGCCCGCCGAACCCCCAGTAGTCCGGCCTCAGCTCGCCGTACCGGGCCACCACCTCAGCCCGGCTCAGCCCCGACGGGCTGGACGCCGCCGCCGGAGTGGCTACCGCCGGTGAACTGGTGTGCGCCGTCCCGGACCCAGCCATCGCGGGGGTGGGGGACGGCGCGGAAGCGGCCGTATGACC
>CAXUJF010000612.1:0-3645 GCA_964250865.1 uncultured Streptosporangiaceae bacterium | reverse complement strand
GGGCCGGCCGGGTTCAGGGGCTCGGCCGGGCCGGGGATGGTGGTGGCGATCTCGGCCGCGCGGCGGGCGACCGCGGCCGGGTCGATCGCGTACGTGTCGAACCGGCCGATGACGCTGTCAATGTCCGCCGCGATGCGGTCGGTGACGGTCTGGCGCGCGGACACCGCGTCGGCCAGAACCTGGCGCAGTTCGTCCAGGCCGGCGCCGGTAGCCGCGGAGACCAGCAGGACCCGGGCCTCGCCGTGGCCTTCGGAGTCGAGCAGCCGCCGCAGGTCTTCCTCGCAGTCGTCGGCCTGCTGCGGGGTGAGCAGGTCGGACTGGTTGAGCACCACCGTGGTCACGGCGGCGTGCCGGGCCAGCTTGGCCAGGAACCGGTTGTGCACGGCGGCGTCGGCGTACTTCTGCGGGTCGAGGACCCAGACCATCAGGTCGGCCAGGCTGACCAGCCGGTCGACGGCGGTGGCGGCGCCGGCCGCGACCGAGTCGTGGTCGGGCAGGTCGAGCAGCAGCAGCCCCCTGAGGGTGTCCTCGCCCGCGTCCAGCGCGCTGGCCCGGGCGTAGCGGTAGCGGCGTTCCACCCCCAGCCAGTCCAGCAGCGGGGCGGCGCCCTGCATGCCCCACACGCAGGCGTGCGCGTTCCTGGTGGCGGGCCGGGTCACCGCCGAGGGCGAGAAGTTCGCTCCGGCCAGCGCGTTGAACAGGGCCGACTTCCCGCTGCCGGTACCGCCGGCCAGCGTGACCACGGTATGCGCGGCCGACAGCTTCAGCCGCTCGCCGGCCCGCGCGAGCAGGCCCTCGGCCTCGGCGACCAGCTCGGGACTGAATCCGCCCGGCCCGCTGCGGCTCTGGGCGATCTCGGTCAGCGCGGTGAGCGCGGCCAGCCGGGCGGGCAGGTGCGCGCTGGGCAGGCCAGCGAAAGGTGGCGCGCTGGTGGTCACTGCAGTGCCTCGAGCATGAACCCGGCCTGGTACAGCCGCACTCCCGCCACCTCATCGAAACGGCCCACACTGTCGATGACCTCCGGGAACCGGAGGAGTTCCTCGTCGAGAAGCAAGCGCGCCCTCTCGTCCAGCTCCGCTCGCGCGGTGCCGAAAATCTCCTGCATCGGCTCCTCGCCGAGCACGCCGGTGGCCAGCCGCCGCGGCAGCGTCAGGATGTCGCTGTCGTCGGACGGCTTGGCCGCGTGGCTGCCGATCGCGCCCTCGCCGAGGATCGCGAGCACAGTCACGAGGGTCAGCGTATCGTCGTCCAGCCCGGCCGCCGCGGAGGACCGGCCGTGGCCACGTTTGCGCTCCACCGCCTGGCGAACCAGCCGCAGCACGTGGTCCTGCCAGGAGCTGATGGCCCGCGACACCCGGTCCGGCAGGTCAGCCGAGGACTTGGCCAGGTTGAGCTCCTCCGGCCCGGCGTTGGTCCCGTCGCCGAACACCGACGCGAACAGCCGGTCGGCGCGCTGGCCGGTGGACTGCTGCTCGGTCGCGTTGGCCAGCATGACCGACCCGGCCGGGTCGTCCCGCCACTGGCGCTCGGCGTCCTCCGAAGCCCGGTCGGCGGCGGCCACGATCACGGCTTCCAGGGCCGAGCGGAGCGCAGACCGCAGCGCGGTCGAACGCTCCGGGGCCTGGCGCTTGTGGGCCCGCTTGCCCTGCCGCGGCGGCTTGCGGGTCCGCAGCGTCCGGGTCAGGTCACCGGTGACGACCAGGTCCTGCCAGCGGGCCTGGACCTCCCCGCGCAGCAGTTCGCCGTCGCGGAAGGCCTTCTCCACCGTGCCCAGCGCGGCCTGGTACGGGCGTTCGGCCTGGTGGCGCAGCCGGGTGCGGACGGCCAGCTGGCCTTCGGCCGCCGCGGCCAGCGCCGGGACCCGGGTGCGGAACGTGTCCATCACCCCGGCCATGGTCTGGGTCAGCACCGCGATCCGGCGTTCCTCGCGGCGGCTGGTGTCGGTCAGGAAGGCGCGGATCTGCTCGAACGCCTCCGGCGGCAGCATGCCCCCGGACACCCGGGTCTCCGGGATCACGAACCGGTCGGTCGCGTCGATGGCGTTGGCGTCCAGCATCGCGGTGAAGTGCCCGACCAGCTCGGCCCGGGCTCCGGACGGGACCCGGGACAGCACGATGCCGAGCGAGGCGCCCCGGTCCCGGGCATGCTGCAGCACCTGCCAGACCGGCGCGTCGGCGTAGCGGCTGGCCGAGGTGACGAACAGCCACAGGTCGGAGGCGTCCAGGAACTGGTAGGCGAACTCGTGGTGAGCCTGGACCACGGAGTCGATGTCCGGGGTGTCGAGCAGCGCGAACCCCTTGGGCATGGCCTCGCTGGACGCCAGCACCAGCAGGCCGTCGCGGCCCGGCCGGGCCAGGCCCTCCTGCCGGACCCGGGGCAGGCTGGGGAGGAAGTTGTTCTCCGCGAACCAGTCGGCGTCCTCCGGGTGGCAGGCCAGCACCGGGCTGTTGGTCGTCGGGCGGCGCACCCCGGTCGCGCTGACCGGCTGGCCGACGATGCTGTTGACCAGCGTCGACTTGCCGGCGCCGGTGGAGCCGACCACGGCGACCAGGATCGGGGCGTTGGAGCGGCGTAGCCGCGGCAGCAGGTAGTCCTCGATCTGGCTGAGCAGCTTGACCCGTTCCGCCTTGACCTCAGGCAGGTCCGGGGTGTCGAACAGCAGCGGCACCGCGGCGATGCGCTTGCGCAGGTTGACCAGGGCGCCCTCGAGAGCGTGGGCGTTCAGCCGGATGTGCGGCTCGGCCGGTGAGTCCTCAGGCGGCTCGGGGCGATCCTGGACCGCGGCGGGCTGGACCGCGGCGGGCTGGACCGGGGCGGCGTGTCTGGGAGCAGGTGACTCCTGCGGCGCGGAGGGGGGGTTCACGCCAGGCTCGTCCCGGTCGTGGCGGGCATGCGCTGCACGAGCTCGGCTATCTCGGCTGCGACGTTCACGACCTCCCCTATCACGACTACGGCCGGCGGCCGGATCCCATCTTCGGCCACGCTGTCCGCGACGGTGTCCAGCGTTGCCACAATTGTGCGCTGAGTAGGCAGAGTACCGTCCGCGATCACCGAAACGGGCGTCTGTGCGGAACGGCCATTATGGATCAGGGTCTCGGCCACCGCGGCGAGCCGTTCTACCGCCATGAGCAGGATCAATGTCCCCTGCATGGCGGCGAGCGCGAGCCAGTCGACCGTGGACCGCGGATCGCCCGGCGGCACGTGCACCGAGACCACGCTGAACTCCTGGGCGACACCACGGTGGGTGACGGGCACGTTGGCCGCGGCCGGGACGGCGACCGCGCTGGTGATGCCGGGGACCACGGTGACCGGGACGCCGGCCTGCAGGCAGGCGATGACCTCTTCGGCGCCGCGGCCGAACACGTACGGGTCGCCGCCCTTGAGCCGGACCACGAACTTCCCGGCCTGGGCGTGCTCGATCAGGGCCGCGTTGATGTGCTCCTGGGCCACCGAGCGGCCGTAGGGGATCTTGGCCACGTCGACGATCTCGACGTCGGGGGGCAGCTCGTCGAGCACGGAGCGCGGGGCGAGCCGGTCGGTGACCACCACGTCGGCCTCGGCCAGCAGCTGGCGGCCGCGCACGGTGATCAGGCCGGGGTCGCCCGGGCCGCCGCCGACCAGGGCCACCCCGGACCGGTGCTGGCG
>CAXUJF010000611.1:0-3648 GCA_964250865.1 uncultured Streptosporangiaceae bacterium | reverse complement strand
CGCGCCCGGGGGGGGGGCGCGGGCGCCGGCGAGGCCCGCGCCCCCCACCCGCGCCCCCGCCCCGGCCACGGCCACGACGGCCGGGCGCAGCCGCCTCCGTTCCCCCCCAGCCGTACCCGCCCCAGCCGGGCCGGCTTCTCGGTCTGGAACCGGGCGTACCGGCGGGGCAGCGCGGTGACGGGGAGGGCCAGCTCGAAGCGGCTGCCCGCCCCGGGTGCGCTGCGCACACTCACCTCACCGGCGTGGCCGAGGGCGACCGCGCGGACCAGGGTCAGCCCGAGTCCGGTGCCGTGGGGACCGCCCCGGGCCGGCCCGGTCCGGAATCGCTCGAAGACGTGATCGACCTCAGACGGCTCGATGCCCTCACCGGAGTCCTCGACGATGAGCCGGGCGATCGCGGCCTCGTCGTCGCGGGTCACCGAGAGCCTGATCGTGTCGCCCACGCCGGTGTGCTGGACGGCGTTCTCCAGTAGGGCATCCAGGGCCAGCTCGAGGCGCTCCCGGTCGGCGGGCACGGTCACCGGGTCCAGCTGGCCGGTCGCCCAGACCCGGCGGGCGATGGGCTGCCAGCGCTGCAGCGCGTCGGCCAGGAGGCGGTCCAGCGCGATCGGGGACAGGAACAGGAATTCGGGATCCTCGGACGCGGCGATCAGCAGCAACCGCTCGCTCAGGCTTTTCAGCCGGGTCAGCTCGCCCACCACCACGTGGATGTCCTGCTGCTCGCGGCGGCCGTCCAGCTCGGCGGCCAGCAGCTCGGCGTGGCCCAGCGCGATGGTGATCGGGGTCCGCAGCTGGTGCGCGGCGTCCTGGAGAAAGGTGCGCTGGTGGGCCAGCAGCTGGCCGGTCTCTTCGGCCGTCCCGAGTGCGGCTCCGGGCCTATCCCGGCGCAAGCTGGTATCCCGCACCGCGCACCGTCCTGATCAGTTCGAATCCGAGCTTCGACCGGAGCCGCCGTACGCAGACATCGACCACGTTGGAGCCCGGGTCGAAGTCGTAACCCCAGATCGACGCGAGCAACTGCTCCTTCGGCACCGAATGACCGGCGTGTTCCATGAGCTCTCTGAGGAACAGGAACTCCAGCCGGGTCAGCGCGATCGGGCCCTGCCCGGTATCGGCCTGCATCCGGCCCACGTCGAGGCGCAGCTCACCGGATCTGAGGACCTCGTGGCGGGGAACGCCGCGCAGCTGGACCCGCACCCGGGCGAGCAGCTCCTCCAGGGCGAACGGCTTGGTCAGATAGTCCTCCGCACCCAGGTCCAGGCAGGCGGCCTTCGTCGTCGCGTCGTCCACGCAGGACAGCATGAGCACGGGCTGCTCGGGATGGGCCCGGAGCAGCCCGGCCAGCACCGCGCGACCGTCCATGTCCGGCATGACCAGATCCAGGATGACCAGGCCATACTCGCCCGTACTGGCCAGCCGGACCGCGTCCGCGCCACCGGACGCGCAGACGGTCGTGTAGCCGACCTGGGTCAGGGCACGGCTGATCATGCTCTGGATGCGCGGTTCGTCATCGACAACGAGGATGCCCGAGCTGGTCCCCGGACGAGCCAATCGATTTGCGCTCATTGCAGGCACTTCGTTTCGCACCTGGCCACATCGCAGGGTGTGGCGTTCAAACCGCTACTCGGTTACATGCTTGTTTCAAGTGACTTTCTTGAGCAGACGATCTACTCATTTCGGTCGTTCAGTCAAGCCTCGTGACCTGAATGCAATCCGTTGTGCTCGCCGTGGTTCCGGGCGGCCGGGTTTTGGCCGAAAAGTGACGAGCTAAACCGCTTGCAGTGACGAAATCGATGCTCGGTCTGGCGAACAATGACAATTTCGTCATACAGACACATGATCCTTGCCGTCCCGATGACGCCGGCGCCAAGCTCTGGACACGAAGTTCCCGTCCCGGAGTGAGGGGGTGGCTGGTGTCTCTGCCGGCCCGGGTGACCACCCTGATCGTGGCGTTCCTTGCCGTGGTCGGCGGCGTCATCTTCGTCGTCGCCCGCTACCTGCTGGGCGGCCCGCCCACGGTGGACTTCGCGGCGTCCGGCGGCCAGGTCAACGTGGTCATGCAGACCGACGCGTCGTCGAGCCCGACGTCGGTACCGGACCATCCGACCTGGGTCAGCTACTTCATCAAGAGCCCCGTCACCGGGGCCTGGGTGCACACCACGCTGTTCCAGGTCCCCGCGCACACCCGGGTCCACGTGACGATCCTCGGCTATGACGGCTCGACGCCGGTCCGCAACCAGGTCTGGGGCCAGGTCAGCGGGACGGTCGGCAGTGTCGCTTACTACAGCGGCAAGCCGGTGCGGACGGTCAATGGCTGGAATGGCCCCTACCTGATCCAGCACACGTTCGCGATCCCCGGCCTGAACCTCAACGTGCCGGTCGAGGCCGGCCCCGGCACCTGCAGCACCGGGCCCTGCACGAACAAGGCCCATTCGACGACGACGTTCAGCTTCGAGGCGCCGGCCCAGACCGGCGCCTACCGATGGCAGTGCTTCGTGCCCTGCGGGCTCTCCTTCCTGGACGGCAACGGCGGTCCCATGCAGACGTTCGGCTACATGATGGGCAACATGCAGGTGGTGTCGTGATGGCCGCCGCGGATGGCATGGCCCCGGACGGCATAGCCCCGGACCACCGGCGGGAGCCGAACCACGGACTGCGGATCTTGCTCATCTGGCTGCCGGTCGCGCTGGTGGCGGACCTGCTCATCTGGTTCGTCTGGGGCCCGCACATGCCGCCGGGCGCCATGTCCAACTCGGCGGCCAGCCAGCAGTCCGACATCACCGTGATGGCGGTGCTGGCCGCCCCGGTCATGGCGCTCGTGCTCATCTACGGCGTCTACGCCCTGATCGTGTGGCGGTACCGGGAGGGGGACGAGGAGGACGGGCCGCCGATCCACGGCAACACCCGGATCTCCGTGACCTGGATCGCGGTCACCTCGGCCATCGTGCTGGGCCTGGCCGTGTTCGGCACGGTGGAACTGGTGGGGCCGGCCGGGGCGGGCGCCGGCGAGGGGAACACGCCGATCTGGAGGCCCAGCGGCGGTAGCCCGCTGCAGGTGCAGGTCATCGCCCAGCAGTGGCGGTTCACCTACCGCTACCCGCAGTTCGGCGGGTTCGAGACGACCAGCCTGATGCTCCCGGTCGGCCAGAACGTCCAGTTCAACGTGACCTCGCTGGACGTGATCCATAGCTTCTGGGCCTACCAGCTCGGGGTCAAGGCGGACGCGAACCCGGGCAGTAACAACGTGGCCTACACCAAGCCCGAGCACACCGGAAACGTTCAGGTGCGCTGTGCCGAGCTGTGCGGCCTGTGGCACGCCGACATGACGACCGCCGGCCAGGTGGTCAGCGTGTCCGCGTTCAGCGCCTGGGCGGCGTCGACCAAGACCCAGCTCGCGGCCCTGACCAAGAACCTCCCGCCCTACTCACTGACCTACGACCCGAACTCGGTCTCGCAGCTCGGCAAGGCATTCCACCAGGCCGGCCTGTCGGGTGCGGGTGGTGGCTACTACGGCTCGCAGTACCCGGTCCAGCCGTGAGCAGGCGTCGGGCCGCTGACCCCTCAGCCCCTTCTGTGAAGAGGTAACCGGATGGCCATCGAAATCCCGGAGAAGCCCCAGTTGCCGGGCGGCCGCGCACCGGGCGGCCG
>CAXUJF010000610.1:0-3649 GCA_964250865.1 uncultured Streptosporangiaceae bacterium | reverse complement strand
GGGTTGGCCGGCTCGTCGGGGCCGGCCGCGGACGAGAGGGCGTCGGCCCGCGCGTCGGCCGGGGAGTCGGACGGGATATCCGGGGGGGCGTCGATGGCATCGTCGGCGGTGGCGGGGACGTCATCGAGGGCGGTGTCATCCGGGGCGGTGTCATCAGGCGCGGACGGGGTGACTTCCTCGCCGGTGACCAGGGTCGCGACCTCGCGGAGGCGATCCATGTCGATGGCACCGGCGCGGAGCAGGCGGGGTACCGAGCCGGTCAGGTCGACGATCGTGGACGCGACGCCGCCGCCGCAGGGGCCGCCGTCCAGGTAGACCGCGATGGCGTCGCCGAGCTGTTCGACGGCTTCGTCGGCGGTCGTCGCGGCCGGGTTGCCGGTCGTGTTGGCGCTGCTCACGGCCATCGGCCCGGTCTTCTTGAGCAGGTCGAGGGCGGCCGCGTGCAGGGGCATGCGGACCGCGACCGTGCCGCGGGTCTCACCCAGGTCCCAGGCCAGCGTGGGGGTGGACCGGGCGACCAGGGTCAGGCCGCCGGGCCAGAACTCGTCGATCAGGTCCTGGCCGAACGGCCCGAAGTCGTCGACCAGGGCGGTGGCGGCCCGGACCGTGCCGACCAGCACGGGCGGTGGCATGTCCCGGCCGCGGCCCTTGGCCGCCAGCAGGCGGCTGACCGCCCACGGCGTGAAGGCGTCGGCCCCGACGCCGTAGACCGTGTCGGTGGGCAGCACGATCAGCTCGCCCTTGCTGATCGCCTCCTTGGCGGCCTCGATCCCGGCCGCGTACTGCGCGGGGTCAGAAAGGTCAAAACGCTCGCTCATGTGCCGCTCTTCCCGTCATCCGTCGTACGTCATCCGTTGGCGTCACACGTCGGGCCGGTCGCCGGGCCACGTCGCTGTGACAAAACGGTCTCGTCGCGCCAGGTCCTTGTGGTTCCGCGGGTCTCGCCAGCCGGCCTCTTCGGGAAAGACCCAGTACACGGCGGCGCCCTGCGGCGCACCGTGCTCGACGGCGACCAGACCGCCCGGGCGCAGCAGCCGGCGGGCGACACGCTCCACCACACGGATCGCGTCGAGCCCGTCCGCACCACCCCACAACGCGGCCGGCGGGTCGTATTCTCCCACCTCCGGCGGGACGCTCGCGCCCACGGGGATGTAGGGCGGGTTGCTGACCACCAGATCGACCTGGCCGTCCAGTTCGGGCAGCGCGCCGGCGAAGTCACCGCCGTGCACGGTGACCCGGCCGGAGGTGTACGAGGCGGTAGCCGCGACCCGCTTGACGTTGCGCTCGGTCCAGGTCCGGGCGATCGGGTCGGCTTCGACCGCGTGCACGCGGGCCCGCGGCACCTCCTGGGCGATGGCCAGGGCGATCGCGCCCGATCCGGTGCCCAGGTCGACGACGACGGGCTCGGCCACGTCCATCTCGCGCAGCCGGTCGATGGCCCAGCCGGTCATGACCTCGGTCTCCGGGCGGGGCACGAATACGCCCGGTCCCACCTCGAGCTCGAGGTAGCGGAAGTAGGCGCAGCCGGTGATGTGCTGCAGCGGCTCGCGGGCGGCCCGGCGGCCGACGCTCTCCCAGAACCGCGCGTCGAAGTCGGTGTCGGCGACCCGGTGCAGTTCGGTCCGCTTGACCCCGTGCACGTGCGCCGCGATCAGCTCGGCTTCGGCCCGGGGGGATTCGACCCCGGCCTCGGCCAGCCGGGCCGCGGCCAGCGCGATCTCATCCAGCAACAGGCTCACCCGGACGGCTCTCGCGGTTTCCACACCCGGTGCGCCTCACGCGCCGGGGACGGCGTCGTCGCCGAGCTTCTCGGCCATCTCGGCGTCGGCCAGGGACTGGATCACGGCGTCCAGGTCACCGTCGATGACCTGGTCCAGGTTGTAGGCCTTGAACCCGACCCGGTGATCGGAGATCCGGTTCTCCGGGAAGTTGTAGGTGCGCACCCGCTCGGACCGGTCCACGGTCCTGACCTGGCTGCGCCGCTCGGCCGAGGCCTTCGCGTCGGCGTCGGCCTGCGCCTGAGCCAGCAGCCGCGCCCGCAGGATGCGCATGGCCTGCTCCTTGTTCTGGAGCTGGCTCTTCTCGTTCTGGCAGGACACCACGATGCCGGTCGGTAGGTGCGTCAACCGCACCGCGGAGTCGGTGGTGTTCACGCTCTGGCCGCCGGGCCCGGAGGAACGGAACACGTCGGTCCGCACGTCGTTCGGGTCGATGTCGATCTCGACCTGTTCGGCCTCCGGCATGACCAGCACGCCCGCGGCCGAGGTGTGGATGCGGCCCTGGGACTCGGTGACCGGGACCCGCTGGACGCGGTGCACGCCGCCCTCGAACTTCAGCCGGGACCAGGCCCCCTGGCCGGGGGCGCCCTTGCGCCCTTTGACCGCCAGCGTGGCCGCCTTGACCCCGCCCAGGCCGGTGACGGTGGAGTCGAGCACCTCGGTGGCCCAGTGGCGCCGTTCGGCGTAGCGCTGGTACATCCGCAGCAGGTCCCCGGCGAACAGAGCGGACTCATCGCCACCCTCGCCCGCCTTGATCTCCAGGATCACGTCGCGGCCGTCGTTGGGGTCTCGCGGCACCAGCATCCGCCGCAGCTGCTGCTCCAGCTCGGCCTTGCGCGCCTTGAGCTGGTCGGCCTCGGCTGCGAAGGAGGGGTCTTCGGCCGACAGCTCGCGGGCCGCCTGCTCGTCGTCTTCGGTCTGCCGGTACTCGGTGTAGGCGTGGACGATGGGAGTCAGCTCCGCGTAGCGGCGGCCGAAGTCGCGGGCCTGGTCAGCGTCGGCGTGCACGCCGGGGTCGGCCAGGGCGCGCTCCAGCTCCGCGTGCTCGGACGCCAGCTCGCCGAGCCGGTCGAACACTGTAGTGCCTCCGTTAATTCAGGTAGATCAACGCACAGCCGGGTCAAGTTCTGCGCGTGTGGCGGAGAACTCGACCCGGCTGGCGAAAGCTCAGGGCCTGGCGTGCCGGGCACGCCAGGCGGGGTGACGCGGGCTTACTTGCTGTCGCTAGCACTCTTGCTTTCGCTAGCGCCGCTCGTGCCCATGGCCTTCTTGCCGAAACGCCGCTCGAAGCGGGCGACGCGACCACCGGTGTCCATGATCTTCTGCTTGCCCGTGTAGAACGGGTGGCAGGCCGAGCAGACGTCGGTGTGGATCTCGCCGTCCGGGGCCGTGCTCCGGGTGGTGAAGGTGTTCCCACAGCTACAGGTCACCGTGGTGGGACCGTAGGTCGGGTGAATTTCAGGCTTCACGGTTACTCCTGCCTCGTGCGGTCGCCGGGTCGCCAGGTCACCCGTCATGGGACGGGCCGGCCTTCAGCGGCGTGAACCGGAACCGCGTGTTCGCGGCTTCTAGTGTGCCAGACGCTACAACACTGCGTGACCGTTGCCGATTCCCGCTGGCTTCCCCTGAGGGTCGGCGGATTTTAGCGGGAAATTTCTGCGGGCGACGGTGAAACCGGTGAACCGGGGACCGGCACTTTCCGTGTTCATGAGCAGAGGGACGCGCGACTGGGGCCGGAGGCAGGATGCGATACCCGAGGGATCCCTTCTCCCCTGACGACCCGGTCTCCGCTGGGGATCCGGGGGACCTGGGGGACGACGCCGTGGAGTTCACCCGGCCGCATTCCTCGCCCCAGCCTCCCCCGGCGCCCC
>CAXUJF010000609.1:0-3655 GCA_964250865.1 uncultured Streptosporangiaceae bacterium | reverse complement strand
CGGTCCCGGCTGCGGCCCCGGTCACGACCGTGGTCACGGCGCGGTTGCGCCAGCGGCGGCGGCGCTGCCGGGCCAGCACCCGCGTGGTGACGGCGGGCGCGGCGTGCAGGTCGCCGACGGCGCGGCCCATCAGCTCACGCAGGAGATCTTCGTCAGTACCGGGCATGGTGTTCCTCTCGGATCGGGCTGGGGGTGAACAGGGCGATGAGGCCGGGCTGGGCCCGGAGCTGCGCGACGGCCCGGGACGCGGTGCTCTTGACCGTCCCGGCCGAGATGCCGAGCAGCTCGGCGACTTCGTTCTCGCTGCGGTCGTCGAAGTAACGCGCAGCACGACGATCGCGCGCTGCTGCGGAGTCAGCGTGCTCAGCGCGGCCAGCAGCGCCGGGCGGAGCTCGACCGCGGCCACCGGGTCACCGGACCTCGGGTCGCCGCGATCGTGCCCGCTGACCAGGCCGAGCGGCCGGGGCCGTCGCTTCGTGGCCCGGGCCTGGTCGATGACGATGTTGTGCATCACCCGCCGGCAGAAGGCCATCGGGCTCTCGACCGGGCCCACCGCGCGGCCAGCCGGTGCAGCGTTTCCTGGTAAACGTCCTCGGCCAGGTGCACGTCCGAGGTGAGCAGGGTCGCCATCCGCAACAACGCGTCCCCCGACTCGGCGACGAAGCCTTCGAAGGCACGCGTCTGCTTTCTGTCCACATGTTCCCCTGACGGTCGGTGTCACCCCCATAGACGACCGCTGGCCCGCTCGCGTTGAGACGGCCAAGATTTACGAAGTGACAGCGTGCCGCGCAAGTAGGCGGCAAAAGTAGACCTGCTCAGCAGGAGGTATCCCCGGCACAGGGATCTTCGTGCCCGGTACAGGCCCGGCCCGCCTCTTCCAGGCCGTCGATGATGCCGTGTGCCGCGGCGGTCAGAGCGTCCAGCTCGGGACCGGCCAGCCGGTCGATCACCAGCCGCCGGACCGCCTCGACATGGCCGGGGGCCGCGGCCTGGACGACCTTCCAGCCGCTGCCGGTCAGCCGGGCAATCGAGGCCCGGCGATCGTGCGGGTCCGGTTCGCGCCGCAGCCAGCCGCGCTGTTCGAGCCGCTTGGCCACGTTGGACAAGCGGGACAGCGAGCCGTTAGCCAAACGGGCCAGGTCGCTCATCCGGGCGGTGTGCTCGGGCTCCATCGACAGCGAGCTAAGCACCAGGTACTCGAACAGGGTGAGGCCCGAGTCCTGCTGCAACTGAGCGTCGAGCGGCCCGGGCAGCAGCAGCATCAGGGACACGATGGCTCGCCATGCGTCCTGCTCCGCACCGGACAGCCAGTGCGGTTCGACGGTACTGGCGGCCGTGCTGGCGGTACCGGCCACCGCGTCCGGGCTTGCCGTCATGCCGCCGAGCATACTTCTTCTCCGGAATACTTCAAGCGTGAACTAAGCTGTGCTACGTTAGTTCACGCTTGAAGTAATTGATCGCTGTCAACAAGGAGTCCCAGCCATGACGCTCTACCGACTCGACGCCAGCATCCGCGTCGACGGATCCGCCAGCGGCGAGCTCGCCGACATCGTCGAGCAGGAGTGGCTCGTCGCGCACCCCGGCGACACCATCGTCCGGCGGCACCTGGGGACCAACCCGATCCCGGCCGACGCGTGGCCGCTGGCGGCGTTCGCCGGCTACACCCCGGAGCAGGACCGCAGCCCCGAGCAGCGCCAGGCGGTGGCGCTCGCGGCCACGCTGGTCGACGAGCTGCTCGCTGCGGACGCGATCGTGCTCGCGGTGCCGCTGTACAACTTCGGCGTCTCCCAGCACTTCAAGGCCTGGATCGACCTGGTGATCACCGACCCGCGGGCCGGCGCCGGTGGCCCTCCGCTGCTGGCGGGCAAGCCGGTCGTACTGGCCACGGTCCGCGGTGGCGCCTACGGCCCGGGCACCCCGCGCGAGGGCTGGGACCATTCCACCGCCTACCTCACGCACATCCTCGGCACCGTGTGGGAGGCGGACCTGACCGTGGTCGAGCGCGAGTTCACGCTGGTCGGGGTCAACCCCGCCCTGGATGCCTTCACCGACCAGGCGGCCGCGATGCACACCGACGCGCTCGACGCGGCCCGTCAGGCCGGCAAGACGCTGGCCGCGGCCCGCTAAGTCCGCGCCGTCCATCCTGGACTTCGCCCGCTAGAGCGCGTGCAGTCCGTCGAGCACCTTCTGCAGCAGGCCGGTGTCGCTGAGCGGCGCCAGCGGAGCCAGGCTGGCCTGGCGGGTGCGCCGGGGCAGGTCCTCGGGCGTGGCGGTGTCGGTGGCGGTGGCCGTGGACCGGGCGCTGGTCACGGCCCGCACCGGGTCAAGGTCCGGCCAGCGCACCGTGTCCGGGTACGCGCTCAGCTCACCGCGCCCGATCCCCATCCCGGCCGGCACGACCAGCTCCTTCGGGATCAGCACGATGGCCGCCACCCCGCCGTACGGGGAGGCGCAGCGTCACCTTGATCCCGTGCCGCTCGGCCAGGCGGCTGACCACCAGCAGGCCCAGCTGGTCGCTGTCGGCCAGGTCGAATTCGGGGGGCCGGGTCAGTCGCCGGTTCAGCTCGTCCATGGTGGCGACCGGGATACCCAGACCGCTGTCCTCGATCTCCACGATGAAGCCGCTGGCTCCCCAGCCCGTCTTGACCTGGACCCGGGTGTTGGGGGGCGAGTACAGCACGGCGTTCTCGATCAGCTCGGCCAGCAGGTGGGTCAAGTCGGCCGCAGCCGTCCCGGCCACCAGGTCCTCGGATTCGGCCACCAGGTCGACACGGACGTAGTCCTCGATGTCGCCGGTGGCCCCGGCTTGTTCCAGCGGCGGCCGGGCGCGGCACCGGACAAGATGATCAGGCCCTCGGACTGGCGGCGCATGCGGGTGGTCAGGTGGTCCCAGCCGGAACAGGGACTGGTTGCGGCGGGCGAGGCTGCGGAAGATGTTGCTGACGCCCTTACCCTGCTCGGCCTGGCCGACGGCGGCGCCCACCGCGGTGCGCTGCACGGCGGCGAAGCCGGCCGCGATCCTGGCCACCTCCAGCGTCGAGGTACGCAGGGTCAGCGGCGGGGTCTCGGCCGCCACATCGACGTCCTGACCCAGGGACAGCCGCCGGACCAGGCTGGGCAGCCGCTCCTCGGCCAGCGATCGGACCGAGGAGGCCGATCCGGAGTGCCGACAGCGCGGCGTCGGTCGTGGCCCGCTGGGCATCGAGCGTGGTCCGCGGCAGCGCGCCGTGCGCGCGCTACCAAGCCAGGCTGTCCGAGCGTTCCTGGGTCAGCTGCAGCAGCAGGGCCTGGCTGGGCCCCTCGAGCTGGCGGCTATCGTCTGGCCGTTGCGCGAGGCCAGGTAGGGCCCGATGGTGGTAGCCGCGGCGTAGGCCCACAGCCCCATCAGCGTGACCACCGGGCGGTGTGACCAGGGCGTAGCCGATAAAAAGGCCATAACGGGCCTAATACTACAGCAGTAGTTCGTTATATTGCGTTTCTGGTAGTATCGGCGTGTGCTGGACGATGAGGACCTGGCTGTGTGGGCGGCCGGGCTGGATGACCTGTTCGCGCTGGTGGCGAGCCGGTTTCCGCGGGTTGAGCCGCGGCTGGAGGCCCGTTCTTACGTGCGGGGGCTGCTGGCGCCGCTGGCGGCGAAGAACAGCTGGACGCTGGC
>CAXUJF010000608.1:0-3663 GCA_964250865.1 uncultured Streptosporangiaceae bacterium | reverse complement strand
ATCATCCCCCGGCGCACCTGGTCCTGGGCCCGGGTCACGGCCGCCTTGACCAGTGCGCGGCCGAGCCTGCGCTCCGCTTAGGCCACCCACGGATCGGCGAGCAAGGCGTCGGTGCGCGGGACCAGTCGCCGGGTATCCACGCAGGTGACCCTACCCGCCAGCCGTAGTTTGCTCACCAGCTGTGCCCGTGACGCGACCGAGATCTACTCCCGCCGCATAAGCAGCGTTACGGGGGGTATCGCGTTGGCACAAGTTCACTAGCCCTCATCCCCCCGAACGGGAGGAGTGATCGTCATGACAGGAGTGCTGCGCGTTCCGCGTAGCCGTGGCGCCCTCAACGGAACGCTGCTGGTCCTGCTCGGAGCCTGGGGCGGCCTGATCGCCTTCATCGGCCCGTATTTTCACTACGCCTACACGCCCGACAAGGCGTGGACCTACACCACCGGCCGTCTCTGGCTGGAAATCGTGCCCGCGGCCGGCGCGGTCCTGGGCGGCCTGATTCTCGGCACTTCGGCCAGCCGCCCGAGCGCGATCTTCGGCGCCTGGCTGGCCGCGCTGAGCGGGGCCTGGTTCGCGCTCGGTGGCCTGTTCAGCACGCTGTGGTCCATTGGCGGCACCGGCCAGCCGGTCGGCGACAAACTGCACCGCGTGGTCGAGCAGATCGGCTTCTTCACCGGCCTGGGCGTGGTCATCGTGTTCCTGGCCGCGGTGGCGCTAGGCCGGCTCACGGTCATTGGGGCCCGCGAGCGGCAGGCGGCCGAGGCCCCGGCCGTCGAGCAGGTACCGGAAGAGGACGCTGCGACCCAGCCGGTGGACACCCGCAGCCGGGCGGGGGCCAGTCGGCTGGATGACACCCGGACCGACAACATTCGAGCCGATGACACCCGGGCCGATGACACCCGGGTTGACGGCGACACGGTGCCGGAGACCGAAACCCCGCCCAACTCCGAGGTCGAGGAGACGCACGTCGCCGGGACCAGGATCGGCGACCCCAGCGTCTGATCCGGGCGCCCGTTGGGGCGCGGGCAAGGGCATGTGGCGGGCGGCACTGCCGCTGGCCACTTTCATGCCCGGATACGCCGCCCGGGCGGCGATGACGGCGTTGCCGGGTATGCATGATCGCGTCGTCCGGCCCGGGCCGCAGCCGATATCATCGCCCCAGGCACGCCGTCGCACGGAGGGAATCGCGTGGCAGAGGCACACCAGGCTGTTGCCCCGTCCCAGGCGGGCGGCGCGGCCGGGTCACCCGGCGGGATCCGGCCGGGCGGTAGCCGGGTGCTGGCGCTGGGACTGGCGGCGTTCCTTGTTGTCCTCGCGGTCTACGTGGCCGACCTGCTCACCCACCTGAGCACGATGACGGCCATGCGGGATCTGGTCGTCTACCGCGACGGCGGCCTGATCACCCGCCAGATCTCGCCCCCCTACGACGGGTCCAAGTACGCCCCGCTGTACTCCTGGCAGGGCAGCAGCGGGGTGAGCTTCACCTACGCGCCGATCGCCGCCATCATCTTCGCCGTCGGCTCGTTGCTGCCCTGGGTGGTGCTGCGCTGGGCCATGACCGTGGCCAGCGTGGCCGCGCTGCTGCTGTCGGCCTGGCTGATGTTCGGCGTGCTCGGCCACAGTGACCGGCGGGTGCGGGCCGGGGCCACGTTGCTGGTGGCCGCGGCCGGACTGGCCCTCGAGCCGGTCCAGCAGACCCTGGCCCTGGGCCAGATCAACCTGCTGCTCATGCTGCTGGTGGTGCTCGACCTGATGACGCCCCGGACCCGGTGGTGGAACGGCGCCGGGATCGGGCTCGCCGCCGGGATCAAGCTCATTCCGCTGATCTTCATCCCCTACCTGCTGCTCACCGGCCGGTTCCGCCAGGCCGGCGTGGCCGCGGGCACGTTCGTGGCCACCATCGGCATCGGCTACGCCGTGCTGCCGCACGATTCGGCCCACTACTGGCAGGACGGCACGTTCCTGAACGCGAACCGCATCGTGTTCCTCGGTACGCGGGGTAACCAGTCGCTGCACGGCCTGATCATCCGGTTCATGGGCAGCGTGGACGGGGCGGCGCACGTCTACCTGGCCGTGGCCGCGGTGATGGCCATCGCCGGGCTGGTCGTCGCGGCCGCGCTGGACCGCGCGGGTCACCCGGTGGCCGGCATGCTGGGCTGCGCGCTGACCGCGTTGCTGGTCTCGCCGCTGAGCTGGGATCACCACTGGGTGTGGGCGGCGCTGGGCCTGGGTTACCTGGGCCACCTGGCGGTGCGCTCTCGCGGCCTGGCCCGCCTGGCCTGGGGACTGGCCACCGCCGCGCTGCTGGCCATCTTCGTAGCCTGGCCCCAGTTCTGGGCGCCCGGCACGGCCCTGACCCCGGCCGGATGGGTCTGGTACGGGCCGACCCAGTACTTCGCCTACGGCGACAACCCCCACTACCGCGAGTACCACTGGAATCTGCTGCAGATCATCGCGGGCAACTCGTTCATCCTGGCCGGCCTGCTGGCGCTGGCCGTACTGGCCGTGGCCGCGTTCCGGCTGCGGCAGCCCGCCATCGCCTCGGTGCGCAACTCATTGCGGAACTCGTCGCGGGACGCTGCCCGCGCGTCGTGATGGGCACCGAGCTGGCCCGGATGCGGGACCGCATGGTGGCGGAGGTGAGCACCGGCGGCCAGCCGGTCAGCGACGCGGTGGCGCAGGCCATGCGGGTGGTGCCGCGGCACCTGTTCCTGCCCGAGGTCCCGGCCGAGCTGGCTTACCGGGACGACGCCATCGTGACCCGGCGCGACCCGGACGGCCAGCCGACCAGCTCGTCCTCCCAGCCGAAGATCATGGCCATCATGCTGGATCAGCTCGGGCTGGCCCCCGGCCACCGGGTGCTGGAGATCGGCGCCGGCACCGGTTACAACGCCGCGCTGATGAAGTACCTGGTCGGCCCGGGCGGGACCGTGGTCACGGTCGACCTGAACGAAGAGGTGGCGGCGGAGGCAGCCGCGCACCTGGGCGCCGCGGGCTACCCGGATGTGACCGTGGTGGCCGCCGACGGCGCAGCGGGATACCCGGCGGGGGCGCCGTACGACCGGATCATCGCCACGGTCGGCGTGAGCGACCTGGCCCCGGCCTGGCTGGCCCAGCTCGGGCCGGGCGGCCGGATCGTGGTCCCGCTCGACCTGCGCGGATCGCAGCGCTCGGTGGCCTTCGAACGGGACCCGGATGGTTCGGCTGAGAGCGGCCGCCCGGAGGTGTGGCGAAGCCGGTCGGTGGTGCCGTGCGGGTTCATGCGCATGCGGGGCAGCCTGGCCGGGCCGGAGCGGACCCGGGTCACCGGCGACTACCCCGAGCTGGCGCTCACGCTGCCCGACGGGCGGCCGGTCGACGTCACCGCGCTGGCCCGTGCCCTGGACGAGCCCGCCGCCGAATACGCCACTCAGGTGCAGGCCGGCCCGGCCCAGCTGTTCGACGGGCTGGGGCTGTGGCTGGCCCTGCACGAACCGCGCATGGGGGTGCTCAGCGAATCCGGGGCGCCCCACGCCGCGGCTCTGGCTCGCGCCCCGGCCCGCCTGCGGGACCAGCACGTCACGGCCGGGATTTTCGACGCGGACAGCTTCGCGGTGCTGGCCCGCCCGGAGGGCGACGAGACCGAAGCGGGCGGCCTGGGCCGCAGACGGCGCGGGCGGGAGC
>CAXUJF010000607.1:0-3685 GCA_964250865.1 uncultured Streptosporangiaceae bacterium | reverse complement strand
GGTCCGGTGCGGGGGTTAGCTGCGCATTATGTTGCCGAGGATGCCGCCGACGGTGCCTGCGGCGGCGCTGGTGCCGGCGGAGTCGCCCGCGGTTTGCTGGGCCACGTAGGGGGCCAGGGCGTGGGCCAGGTTGGCCAGCGGCATGGACTGGAGCCAGATCTGGCCCGGGCCGGTCAGCGCGACCAGGTGGAAGCCGTCCTGGCCGAACAGCAGGTTGGTGACGCCGGGGACGCGGGTGATCTGGAACTGCACGCTGGCCTCGAACATGCCGACGTGGCCGGGGTGGACCATCAGGGTCTGGCCCGGGTTGAGCGTGTAGTGCACCAGCTCACCGGACAGTTCGACCCAGGCGCGGCCTTCGCCGTCCAGGCGCTGGAGCACGAAGCCGTCGCCGCCCCAGAGGCCGCCGCGGAAGGACTGCTGCAGGGCGATGCTCGGGGTGATGCCGGCCGTCCCGCAGACCCAGCCGTGGCGGTGCACCAGGTAGGAGTGGCCCGGCGTGATGTCGATGGGCACGATGTGGCCGGGGACCTTGGCCGCGAACGCGATCATGCCGGGGCCGCCCATGGCCTCGTAGCGGGTAAGGAAGATCCCGCCGCCGCCCATCACGCGCTTGAAGCCTTGCATCAGGCCACCGTTCCCGACGCTCTGGGACATCTGCATGTTGGCCGTCATCCAGGACAGCTCGCCGTGGGTGGAGATGAGCTGTTCTCCGGGCTGAACCGTGACTTCCAGCACCGGCATCGTGGTGCCTTTGATATCCGCCTGCATGGCTACTCCTTCGTGCGGGCGCCCTCGAATCCGCCCTCGCGTGTGCAAACTACTACCGCGAACCGGGGCAGGCCAGGGAGCCCGCCGAGCCTGGAGCAAAACTGCAGCCAACCTTCAGTTGTGCGCGGGCGGGCGCAAGAGCCGGCGGCGAAGCAGCCAGGCTTGACCGTGTCTGATTTCCGCTAGCCTGACGGCGGCAACGCTGGCAGGGTGAGGAACGTGGACGACGACGAGCGGCGGTACCGGGCGGCGGCCAGCAAGGACGCGCGGTTCGACGGCCAGTTCTTCATCGGGGTGACGTCCACCGGGATCTACTGCCGGCCAAGCTGCCCGGCGATCACGCCCAAGCGGGCCAACATGCGGTTCTACCCGAGTGCGGCCGCAGCCCAGGAGGAAGGGTTCCGGGCCTGCAAGCGGTGCCGGCCGGACGCCTCCCCCGGCTCACCGGAGTGGAACATCCGGGCCGACGTAGCCGCCCGGGCCATGCGGCTGATCGCGGACGGGGCGGTGGATCGGGCCGGGGTCACCGGGCTGGCCCAGCGGCTCGGCTACAGCGAGCGGCAGATCAACCGGGCGGTGACCGCGGAGCTGGGGGCGGGTCCGCTGGCCCTGGCCCGGGCCCAGCGGGCGCAGACGGCCCGGTTGCTGACCGAGACGACTCAGCTGCCGCTTTCCGACATCGCGTTCGCGGCCGGGTTCGCCAGCATCCGGCAGTTCAACGCGACGATCCGCGAGGTGTTCGCGCTCACCCCGACCGAGCTGCGGGACCGGGCGGCCCGACGCCCGGACGGAGACGCGCCGGCGCCGGGGACGATCCGGCTGCGGCTGGCCTACCGGCCGCCGATCGACCTGGACCGGTTGCTCCGGTTCCTGGCCGTCCGGGCCATTCCGGGGGTGGAGGACGTCACTGACGGCTGCTACCGCCGGACGATGACCCTGCCCCACGGGATCGGGCTGGTGGCGTTGCGGGCCGGTGCCGCCGCCGCTGGCGGCTTCGTCGACTGCGAGCTGCAGCTGCAGGACCTGAGGGACCTGGCCCCGGCGGTGCAGCGGTGCCGACGGCTACTGGACCTGGACGCCGACCCGGCCACGGTGTCCGGCGCGCTGCGCCAGGGTGAGCTGCTCCGGCGGCTGGTCGAGGCCAGCCCCGGGCGCCGGGTGCCCGGGCACGTGGACGGGGCGGAGCTGGCGCTGCGGGCGGTGCTGGGCCAGCAGGTGTCGGTGGCGGCCGCGCGGCGGCTCGGCACCCGGCTGACCGAGGTCTACGGCAAGCCGCTGGGCCACCTGCCGGGTAGCACAGCCAAGCCGGACAGCACAGTGGAGTTGCTGACGCACTGCTTCCCGGCCGCGGACACGATCGCGGCGGCCGACCCGGACACGCTGCCGATGCCGCGCAGCCGGGCCCGGGCCCTGGTCGGGCTGGCCGCGGCGCTTGCGTCCGGTGCGCTCCGCCTGGACCCGGGCGCGGACCGGGACGAGGCGGAACACCAGTTGCTGGCGCTGCCCGGGATCGGGCCGTGGACGGCCGGTTACATCCGGATGCGGGCGCTGTCCGACCCCGATGCGTTTCTGCCCACGGACGTAGGAGTGCGGCACGGCCTGGCCGCGCTCGGCGCGCTGGCCCCGGGTGCGCCCGCGGCCCAGCAGGCTGAGGCGGCCGCGCGGCTGGCCGAGAGCTGGCGGCCGTGGCGGTCCTACGCCGTGGCGCACCTGTGGGCCCACCTGGAGGACCTGGCCATAGCGGAGAGGAAGGCGTCATGACCGGCACGATGGGCCCGTTCGTGCCCCCGGAACCCGGGAACCAGCACTACTACGACCAGGTCGGCTCGCCGATCGGACCGCTGCTGCTGACCGGCCGGGAGGACGCCCTGACCGGGCTGTACATGCTGGACGGCCCGCACGGCGCCGGAGCCCGGGTGCCGAGCGGGGCCCGCCGGGAGCAGGCCGTGTTCGCGACCGTGGCGGCTCAGCTGCAGGCCTACTTCGACGGCGGGAAGACCGAGTTCGACGTGCCGCTCTCCCCCACCGGATCGGCGTTCCAGCTGGACGTGTGGGCCGAGCTGACCCGCATCCCGTACGGCACCACGATCAGCTATGGCACGCTGGCCCGGCGGCTGGGCAAGCCGCTGTCGGCGTCCCGGGCGGTCGGCGCGGCCAACGGCCAGAACCCGATCTCGCTCATCGTGCCCTGTCACCGGGTCATCGGCGCCGACGGCAGCCTGACCGGCTACGGCGGGGGCCTGGAACGCAAGGAGACCCTGCTGCGGCTGGAGAGGGCGCCGGCCATGGCCAACCTGGACGCCACCCTGTGGTGAGCGGCGGCGGCCTGGGCCATCTCTACAGTGGGGTCCATGGCCCTGATGGACGAACAGGAATGGTACGCCTCGCTCCCCACGATGTACGGTTCGGCGGCCGCGCTGATCACCGACACCGATGGCCCGTCGGCCCGGTTCCTGCTGGTCAAGCCGAACTACCGGGAGCTGTGGTCGCTGCCGGGCGGCATCTTGGAGGACGGTGAGCCGCCACACGTGGGCTGCTTCCGCGAGGTCGAGGAAGAGCTGGGCCTGGCCCGCGAGCTCGGCCCGCTGCTGGCGGTGGCGTGGACGGGGCCGGAGGGCGTGCGGCCGCGGCCTATCGTGAGCTTCATCTTCGACGGCGGCGTGCTGGCCGACCCGGGCACGATCCGGCTGCAGAAAGAGGAGCTGGACGACTGGCGGTTCGTGGCGCCCGCCGAGTTCGATACCTACCTGCCGTCGTACATGGCCCGGCGGGTCCGGGCGGCGGTGGCCGCGCGGTCGACCGAGCGGGCGGCCTACGTTGCGGCCGAGAGCCCGCTCGCCTGACGCTTTCCCTGGCGCTTCCCTTATGGGGTTGGTGGGGTTAGTGGGAATTCTGGGATCGTGAAGGTGACGGG
>CAXUJF010000606.1:0-3691 GCA_964250865.1 uncultured Streptosporangiaceae bacterium | reverse complement strand
GCCACGACCTCGTCCTCAGCGAACTGTGCCTCGGGCTGGAGGCCTACGCCTTTACCCCCGGCCGCAAAGACCGGCTCCGGAAACTGCTCCCCGCCGGGGCTAGCGAGCTACGGGCCCGCACCGACGCTCAGGCCGCCGCCCTTAAGGCGCGGCTCAAGCAGATCAAGTCCGGCCAGGACAGCCTCGTCCACGACCTCGCCACCTTGCCCACCGACCCGGCCAATACCGCCGCGGTGGCCCTGCGCGCCCGCATCCACGCCCACTTCACCGAACTCCACCACGAACACGAGGAGAAAGAGGCCCAGCTCAAGGCACTCACCCGGCAAGCACCGGCCGGCGCCGACATCGACCTGATCGACCTGCTCCCAATGCTGCCCGGCCGGTTCCACGAACTACCCGAACCCATCCAGGCCGAAATCTTCACCGCCCTGGACATCCAGATCCTCTGGAACGCCCCCATCCACCAGGCCACGTTCTTCGCCACCATCACCGACACCATCCCGGGCGTCATCGACGCCCTGCTCGCCCGCGGCGGCGACGACCCCGCCACCACCATGCCGGCCGAGCCAGCCACCGCCCTGACCAGCAACAACCCCGGGGCCAGATTCTCTCGCCCCCCTATGCTGCACAGTAGTGTCCCCAGCTCCCCGCGTCGCCGTCCATCCAGTCACACCAGTCACGGGAGCTACTCCGACGCGCCCGCCAGCGTGCGCAGCCGCGTCTCACCCAACCCAAACGTCACGCTCGTCCCGTGGGGTCTCTGCGTCTGCGACGTCCCTACCTAGTCAACGACGCCATTGACCCTGCTGTCCGTCACCGAAGCGCCGCGAGAGCCCTCTCGAACCAGGTGACCCGTCGTGGAGGGTAAGTCCGTAGAATCCGGAGTGCGGCGGATTCGGCGCACAGACCGGGAGCACTCAGTCCCCGGAGACGGAGGCTTCCATTTATCGCCTGGTCCTTTGGAACATCGATCTGACGCTGGTCGATGTGACCCGGGTGACGCGGGAAGCTTACGCGGAGGCTTTCCGGACGGTGACGGGGCGGCGGCTGACCAAGCTGCCGCAGATGGCCGGCCGATCTGAGTCGGAGATCTTCTTCGAGGCCCTCGCCTTGAACGGGGTCGACGTCAGCGATCTGGGCGACTCGGAACAGCTGCTGGCGCCGTTCGGCAGCGAGCTGGCCACGGCGATGGCGGCGCGCCGCGACGACCTCACGGCCAAGGGGCAGGCCATGCCGGGGGCGCACGAGGCCCTGGCCGCGGTGGCCGAGCTGGACGGCGTGGTGCAGACCGTGCTGACCGGCACTAGCAAGCCAAACGCCCTGCTCAAGTTGCGTACCTTCGGACTGGAGCAGTACTTCGACTTCAGCGTGGGTGGCTACGGCTCCGAGTCCTATCCCAAGGGGGCGCTGGTCCGGGTGGCCCGGCAACGGGCCGCCGAGAAGTACCAGGCCTCGGGGGCCGACGGCGACACCGTGTACATCGCGGACTCGCCCCGCGACGTGGAAGCGGCCCGGATGGGTGGTGCGGCCTGCGTGGCCGTGGCCAGCGGGCGCTCCACCGCGGCTGAACTGCGCCAGGCCGGGGCCGCCGCCGTGCTCCCCGACCTGACCGATCCGGCCCTGGTGGTGGCCGAGGTCGAGCGCCTCACCTCGAACCCCTGAGCTCCCGAGTCCGCTGAGTCCAGCCCGTTGAGCCCGTTCAGGCCGCGGAAACCCGCTGCGTTGATGGCAATCGCCGCGTTACGGCTGATAGTCAGCGGGTAGAGCCCCCCACGCGTCAGCGAAGGGTGGAACTCATGAATCAGAGCACAGGCAGTACGACCCCGGGCGGGGCAGGAGAACGGTCCGCCGGGGAACTGGTCAAGGAAGTGACCGAGCTGGTACCCCGGCTCGTCCGCGACGAAATCAAGCTGGCCCAGCTGGAAATGACCCAGAAGGGCAAGCAGATAGGCATTGGCGCCGGCGCGTTCGCCGGCAGCGGGCTCATCGCGCTCTACGCTGTTGGCTGCCTGCTGGCCTGTGCGATCATCGCCCTGAGCGGTGTGGTCGCCGCCTGGCTGGCCGCGCTGATCATCGGCGTGGCCCTGCTGGCCGTGGCGGGCATTGCTGCCCTGGTCGGCAAGAGCCGACTGAGCAAGGCTACGCCCCCGGTGCCCAAGGAGGCCATTGGCAGCGTGCAGGCTGATGTTGAGGAAGTTAAGGAGAGGGCCCACCGATGACCATTGATCAACCAGCGGATGAGGGCACCAGCACCAAGCCCAGCGTGCCCGACGATCCCGAACAGCTCAGACAGGACATCGAGCGGACCCGCGAGCAGCTCGGCGAGACCGTCGAGGCACTGGTGGCCAAGACCGACGTCAAGGCGCAGGCCAAGGAGAAGGTCGGCCAGCTCACCGACCGGGTCAAGGGCAGCACCACCCAGGCCAAGGAGCAGGCCACGGCCAAGGTCGCCCAGGCCCGGAGCCAGCTGTCAGACAAGACCGCGGGGGTCAAGCAGGCCGCGACCACGAACGGTGCCCCGGCCAAAGAGCAGCTCCAGGCCCGCGCCACCGCCGTGGGCGGCAAGGTCCGTGACGTCACGCCCGAGCCCGTGCAGCGGGCCGCCCGGCACGCGGCAGCACGCACGTCGCCCCGCCAGGCCAGCATCGCCGCGGTCGCCGCGGGCGTGGCCCTGCTCGGCTTCATCCTGATCAGGAGGCGTCGCCGCTCATGATCAAGCTCATGTACAAGCCGTTCAGCATCATCGCGGGCGTGCTCGGCGGAATTCTCGCCGGGGTCATCTTCAAGCAGGTCTGGAAGCTGGCCGCGCACGAGGAGGAAGCCCCGGACAAGACCGACGTGCAGAAGGGCTGGGGCGAAGTACTGATCGCAGCCACGTTGCAGGGCGCGATCTTCGCTCTGGTCAAGGCGGCGGTCGACCGCGGCGCGGCCGAGGCCACGCTCAGGCTCACCGGTATCTGGCCGGGCAAGGACTCGGCCGCCGAGGCCAAGAAGGAGCGGGAGAAGCAGGCGAAGAAGGACAAGAAGAAGAAGGCCAAGGCCGCCTGACCCTTGGGTAGCTGTAACGCACGCCGCCTTACGCGGGCGTGAGCCAGGGCCGATGCTGTGGCGCTGGTCGATCGAGGACCCGGCCGCATTCTGGTCGCCGATCTGGGACTGCTTCGGCGTGCCCGGCGACCGCGGCCTGGGCGCCCGGGCGGCTGTCCCAGGCGGCCGCGCGCACCCGTAGACCCGGATAGCCTTGGTGGCGGGCAGCAGGATGAGCCTGTTGCCTGCCGCCCGCGCGCCGGGCCCGATCTGGTCACTAAGAGAAACCAGATCGTAACGTAGTGATGTAGCTAAAGTTCACGACGGTGCCGGAGCGTGGTTCAGCCCGGGACGCCTCCGCTTGGCGGCCAGGCCAAGGATGCGGTACTTAAGTTACATATGCGGGTGTTTGCGGGATTATGACCGCAAGCGGCCAGCAACGCGCGGCCCAGCGCGAGCCGTGCGCGTGGACACATGGGGACAGACAGCGATGTCGCACACGGTGGACGAGGCAAGGGACGGCGCCCTCGATAAGGCGGCGCGGACCACGGCAGCGGAGTCGGGAGGTGCGCGCGCCGCCGTCGGCGATCTGCCCCGCTTCCTGCGGGCCTACTACCGGTACGTGGCCACCGAGGACCTCGTGACGTTCGGCGGTGAGCAGCTC
>CAXUJF010000605.1:1898-3697 GCA_964250865.1 uncultured Streptosporangiaceae bacterium | reverse complement strand
GCCCCGGTCTTCGGCCCAACCCTGACGGGCTGCGGTCCGGCAACAGCCGGCCGCGCCTCGTCTCGCGTCGATCCCCCGAGGAGCGCCGGCGCATGTCTCGCGGTTCTTTGCCCCAGTACGACCCCGACGATCGCCCGCCTGGCGACCTTGGTGATCGCCCGCCCGGCGATCGCCTGCCGGAAGCGACGGTGTCCCGGCTCCCGGTCTATCTCCGGGTGCTGGCCGGGATGGCCGACCGCGGTGTGGTCACGGTGTCCAGCGACCAGCTCGCGGCCGGGGCCGGCGTGAACTCGGCCAAGCTGCGCAAGGACCTGTCACACCTCGGCTCCTACGGCATCCGCGGCGTCGGCTACGACGTCGACTACCTGATCTACCAGGTGTCCCGCGCGCTCGGCCTGACTCAGGACTGGCCCGTGGTCATCGTCGGCGCCGGTAACCTCGGCCGGGCCCTGAGCAATTACGGCGGCTTCGTCACCCGCGGCTTCCGCATCGCGGCGCTGCTGGATTCAGACCCCGGCATCGTGGGTAGCGGGATCGGGCGGCTGGTCGTCCGGCACTCCGATGACCTGGAAGACGTGGTGGTCCGGCACAAGGTGGCGATCGGTGTGATCGCCACCCCGGCGGGCGCGGCCCAGGCGGTCTGCGACCGGTTGGTGGCGGCCGGGGTGACCAGCATCCTCAACTTCGCCCCGGTCGTTCTCGATGTGGCAGAGGGCGTGGACGTGCGTAAGGTTGATCTGTCCATAGAACTGCAAATTCTGGCGTTTCATGCGCAGCGGCGGTCGGCCGAGCGAAACGGGCACGATCCCGATGGCGGGCTGCGTACCGTAGCTGAGGGAGCCACGCGGCTTTCCCCGGCGGCCGCGGTCACATCAGCGGCAGAGGCGTAGGCGGTATTTGACGTGAGTGTGCTCGTGGTGGGGCTGAGCCACAAGAGCGCGCCGGTCCCGGTGCTCGAACGAGCCGCGCTGAGCGCGGAAGCGCTGCCGAAGCTACTCCAGGACCTGCACCACACCGGCGACGTGGCCGGGACGTTCGTCATCTCCAGCTGTAACCGGGTGGAGATCTACGCGGACGTCGACCGGTTCCACGGCAGCGTGGCCGCCATCTGCGAACTGCTGTCGCAGTACTCCGGCATCCCCACCCAGGAACTGACCGGGAACCTGTACGTCCACTACGAAGAGCGCGCGGTTCAGCACCTGCTCAACGTGGCGTCCGGGCTCGACTCCATGGTGGTCGGTGAGGGCCAGATCCTCGGCCAGGTCCGGGCTGCCCTCAACGCGGCGCGCGAGCACGGCACGCTCGGCCGGGCCCTGGGCGACGTCGGCTCGGCCGCCCTGCGGGCCGGCAAGCGGGGGCACGCCGAGACCGGAATCGACCGGGCCGGCGCCAGCCTGGTCAGCGTGGGGATCGAGACCGCGGTGACGGCGCTGGGACGGCCGTCGCTCAACGACCAGCGGGTCCTCGTGGTCGGCGCCGGCTCGATGAGCTCGCTGGCCGCCACCACCGCAAGCCGGGCCGGCGCCAGCCGGGTTACGGTGGCGAACCGGACCCGTGGTCACGCGGACCGGCTGGCCGCCGCGGTCGGGGGCGACACCGTGGACCTGGCCGAGCTGCCCGCCGCGATCGCCGACGCCGACCTGGTCATCTCCTGCACCGGCGCGTCCGGCTTGGTCATCACGGCGGACCTGGTTCACCAGGCCCTTACCCGGCGCGACCCTCCTACCCAGCGCGACCAAGCCCGGCTGGTCTTCCTCGACCTGGCCATGCCCCGGGACGTCGGCGCCGCCGTGGCCGCG
>CAXUJF010000605.1:0-1888 GCA_964250865.1 uncultured Streptosporangiaceae bacterium | reverse complement strand
CCGGGTGCTGCGGGTGACCTACCGCCGGCTGAGCACCCCCCCGGCCCCGGGGGGGCGCCGCCGACGTGGCCGAGCTGGCTGGCGTGACCGTCATCGGCATGGACGAGCTGGCCGACGCGGGCCGGACCGCGATCGCGGTGCCCGGCATCACCGCTGACGTGGCCGCGGTCCGCGCCATTGTGGACGAGGAGTTCGACGCCTACCGAGCGGCGGCCCATGCCGCTCAGGTCACGCCGACCGTGGTCGCGCTGCGAGCCAAAGCGGCCGAGGTGGTCGACGCCGAACTGGCCCGGCTCGAGGGCCGGTTGCAGAATGTTGAAGGATTCGACGGCCACGCGCTCGACGAAATAGCCCGTACGGTGCGCCGGGTGGTAGACAAGCTGTTGCACGCGCCTACTGTGCGTGTCAAAGAGCTGGCCGGCTCGCCGCGGGGAGACGGGTACGACGAGGCGTTGCGGGTTTTGTTCGACCTTGACCCGCGAACGGTCGAAGCGGTCACCCGTGCGGAGCCGGACGCCAAGGTCACGGACATCGCCGGGTTGCCTGCGCCCTCGGCACAGGAGGGGAGCGAGGCATGAGTGTTCCCAGCGTGCTGCGGCTCGGCGTTCCCGAGGTGCTGCGGCTCGGCACCCGCAAGAGCCCCATGGCGATGGCCCAGTCCGGTCTGGTCGCTCGGGCCATCACCGAACGCACCGGGCGCCCGGTCGAACTGGTCGGTGTGACCACGCAGGGTGACGTCAGCCGGGCTCAGCTGGCCCAGATCGGCGGCACCGGGGTGTTCGTCAGCGCTCTGCGCGACGCGCTCCTGGCGGGCCAGGTCGACCTGGCCGTGCACTCGCTGAAGGACCTGCCCACCGGCCGGCCCGACGGCATCGTGCTGGCCGCGGTGCCGGCCCGGGACGACCCGCGCGACGCCCTGATCGGCCGGGACGGGGCCAAGCTGGCCGATCTGCCCCCGGGCGCCTCGATCGGCACCGGGTCACCCCGCCGGGCGGCGCAGTTGCTGCTGCTGCGCCAGGACATCCGCTGCGTGCCCATCCGCGGTAACGCCGGCACCCGGCTGGCCAAGGTCGGGGTGGGCGAGCTGGACGCGGTGGTGCTGGCCGCGGCCGGGCTGGCCCGCCTGGGCCGCCTCGACGTGGTGAGCCAGATCTTCGAGCCCGAGGACATGCTGCCCGCGCCGGGCCAGGGCGCGCTGGCGGTGGAGTGCCGGGCCGGGGACCACGACCTGGCCGAGCTCCTCGGCACCGTCGACGACCCGCCGAGCCGCGCGGCGGTCACCGCCGAGCGGACGGTGCTGGCCGTGCTGGAAGCGGGCTGCAGCGCGCCGATCGGCGCCTACGCGGCCGGTAGTTCAGAACACCTTCAGCTGGAAGCGGCGGTGATCGCCACCGACGGCAGTCAGTCGCTGCGCGAACGCGGTAGCGACAACCCCGCCGCCGCTGAGCAGCTCGGCCGCCGGATCGCGAGCCAGCTGCTGGCTAGTGGTGCGGCGATGCTGATCGCCACACCGGGACGCACGAACGGGACAGATGCATAGTGAACGCCACCCCAGCCTCATCCACACCACCCACCGGTGAACCGCGTCCCAGAGAGTCGGTCCGCCCGGCGTCCGCCGGCCGGATCGCGCTGGTAGGCGCCCGCCCCCGCGCCGAACCACAGCAGACCGTGCGGGCCGCGGGGGGCGGCGCGGCCCCCGCCTACCAACGACTGCTGACCTTGCGGGCCCCCCAGCTGCTCGGCCAGGCCGACCTGGTCATCAGCCGGCGTGAGCCCGGGCCGCGGGTCCGCGAGCTGATCGCGCCCGGAGCCGACGTCGTCGTGCTGACCGGCGCCGGCACTGCTACCGCCGAGGCCGCGCTGGGCCACGAGCCCGCCGCGCGCACCC
>CAXUJF010000604.1:0-3705 GCA_964250865.1 uncultured Streptosporangiaceae bacterium | reverse complement strand
GCCGCCTCCCGCCCGCGCCCTCGGCCATCATCGGGCCCCCCGCGGGCGGCAGCCACGCCGCCGGGGCCGCCACTCCGACCGCCGTGCTGCTGGCGGCCCGGCTGGCGCTGCCGGTGTTCGCGGCCGCGCTGGACGGCAGCCCGAGCATCGGTGAAGCCGCGGCCCAGCTGCGGCACATGGGGGTGGGCCGGATCGCGATCGCGCCCTGCATCATCGGCCCGGAGGCCCGGCCCGGCGACCTGGAGGCGGCCTGCGCCGCCATCGGCGCGGATTCCGCCGCTCCGCTGGGCGCGCACGACAGCGTGGCCAGGCTGCTGACCCTGGCCTACGGGCAGGCCCTGGAGCAGATCGAGGAATCCTCGGCGCCCTCGTCCTGACCGGGACGGCTGGCCGAGCGCGAACGGCGGCCGAACGCGATCGGCTAGCGGATCGCGAACGCGAGGGTCCCGCCGATGCAGGCCAGGCCGATGACGATCCAGGTCACGTAGTCGTTGACCACGCCGCTCTGGAACCGGCGGACCGGATCACCCAGCAGCAGGTCCGGCTCGGGCCAGCGGCGCACCAGCGGGAGGCGCTTGCGGTACAGGGCCAGCCCGGCCAGGATCACGGCGCCCAGGGCCGAGCCGACCCCGCTGAGCACGTCGGACCGGGTGATCCCGGTGCTCTCGGCCGGGTGCAGGGCGACCGGGTGGGCCACGGTCCGGCCGGACAGCACGACCGCGTTGTAGGCGGTCTGGTCCTGGAAGCGCACGGCCGCGTCCTGCACCGCCGAGCCGAGGTGCGGCAGCAGCCCGACCGCGATGGCCGCGGCGACCAGGACGATGGGCGGCACGATCATGGTCAGCGGGGTGCGCCCGCCGCTCTGCTCGGTCTCGCTCTTCTCCTCCGAGGCCTGCGCGGCCATCAGCGGGTCCTCGGCGGGCGGGTCACCCAGTCCGTAGAACACCCCGCCCGCGACCCGCAGGACCGCCCCGCCGACCAGGATCGAGCAGGCGATGAGCACGCCCGCGACCCAGGCTCCGCCCTGGACGGTGCCGGTGTCCTCGATCCAGCCTTTGCCCAGGTAGGTGGCGAACGGCGGCAGGTCGGCCAGGCCCAGCGCGGCCAGCGTGAACACCACGCCGGTGACCGGCAGCCGCCGTCCCCGGCCGTGCAGCCAGGTCTCGTTGACCGAGCGGAGGCGGTGCAGGACGATCCCCGCGCACAGGAACAGCGCCGCCTTGACCAGCCCGTGCCCGAGCACGTAGACGGCCGCGCCGGCCAGTCCGAGCGGGGTCAGCCAGGACAGGCCGACCAGGAACATGCCCGCGTGGCTGATGGTGGAGAAGGCCAGCAGCCGCTTGATGTGCCGCTCCCGGAAGCAGAACAGCGCCCCGACCACGGCGGTCAGCAGGCCGAGAACCAGGAACAGGTGCGCGATCACGCTCCGGTGGCCCAGCCCGGCGCCGAACATGGACCAGTAGATCCGGGCGATCCCGTACAGCCCCAGTTCCACCATGACGCCGGAGAACAGCACGCACACCGGAGTGGGCGCGACCGCGTGCGCGTCGGCCAGCCAGAAATGAAACGGCACAATTGCGCTCTTGATCAGCAGAGCGATCAGGATCAGCACGAACGCCACCACGACCAGGCTGCTGGGCGTGCTGCGGTGCTGAATCAGGTACTGGCCGATCTGGGCCATGTTCAGCGCCCCGGTCCGCCCGTAGATGAGGCCGATGCCGGACAGCCACAGGTAGGCGCCGATGCTGTTGGTGATGGCGAAGTTGAGCGCGCCCTGGATCGGGGCGCGTTCTTCTGGCCGGTAGGCGGTCAGCGCGTAGGCCGACACGCCCATCAGCTCGAACCACACGAACAGGTCGAAGATGTCCCCGGTCAGGCAGAAGCCGATCAGGCCGGCCAGGAACGTCAGCATCATCGCGTGGAAGTAGGTCGCGACCCGCTCGAAGTAGCGCCAGGAGAAGATCATCGCCGCGGTCACCAGCAGCGCGGCCAGGCTGGCCAGCCCGGCGCTGATCTGGTCGACCGCGAAGTCGATGCCGATGGCGATGCCGTGCCGGGGCCGGAACCCGGCGAACCAGTACACCTGCGGGCCGTGCGCGGTCCGCGCGGTGATCACCACGAGCAGGACGGTGACGCAGCCGGCCGCCGCGATGGCCACGGTGTCCAGCGCCCGCCGCCGGGACCGGAAGACCGGGGCGAGCGCGGACACCCCGGCCGCGCACAGCAGCGGGATGACGACGACCAGGGCCAGTAGCTGATCCACGGCGGTCGCGCCTCAGCCCTTGAGGTCGGCGAGCTTTTGCGGGTCGAGGGTGCCGAACCGCTTGTGGGCCTGGATGGCGAACGCCAGCAGCAGCGCGGTCACGGCCCCCTCCACCACGACGTCGGTGAGGGCCAGCGCCTGCACCACCGGGTCCACCGCGGGGGTGTGCACGGGGACGTCGTAGAAGTACGGCGCGACCGCACCGGTCACGTAGCCCACCGCCAGCAGCAGCACGTAGGTGGAGGACTGCACGATGATCAGGCAGACGATCTGGTGGACCAGGTGCCGGCTGGTGACCACGCCGTACAGGCCGACGGCCAGGATCCAGGCCACCACGAGGAACGGGAAGATGTGCACTAGCGGCCCTCCTGCCGGACCAGCAGCGTCTGCTCGAGCAGCTCGCCCACGATCAGCACGAACGCGGCGGCTACCTCCAGCCCGACGAAGAAGCTGATCAGCGCGATTGTCCCGGACGAGTCGATCGCGCCGGGGGTCTGGCCGAGCCCCAGGTCGTTGGTCAGATACGGCAGCCCGAGCAGGACCGCGCTGAGCCCGACGCAGGCGAAGCCGGCCGCCCCGGCCGCCTCCACCGCCTCGGTGACGGCCACCGGGCTGACCCGCTTGAACACCAGGAACTGCCCGGACAGGTAGATGAGGATGAACGCGGTGGATAGCACCACGCCGCCCTGGAACCCCCCGGACGGGCTGGTCTGCGCGTGCGAGCCCAGGTACCAGCCGACGACCACAACCGGCCCGATGAAGGCCAGCGCGACCATGCGCACCGCTTCGCTGGTCGGCGGCGCGGCGCGGTCCAGCGCCTCGTCCAGGGCGGAACGCTCCCGTTCCCCGCGCAGGTGCCGCAGCACGACGCTGACCCCGGCCGCCGCCACGAACAGGATGAACTCCTCGCCCACGGTGTCGAACCCGCGGTATTCGAAGTTGATCGCGGACACCACCCCGGTGGCCTTGGTCTGCCCGACCGTGACGGCGTTGAGGATGAACCCGTACGGGCCGGGGTACTGGCCGAAGCCGGGCAGGCCGGTCAGCCCCCACACGTAGAAGGCGACCAGGCCCGCGGCCGCGATCAGGAAGACCCAGCGCCGGGCGGGCGGGGTCATTCTTCCTTCTTCCGTACCTTGGCCAGCGCGAACAGCAGCAGGAGCGGCAGCGCCACCGCGCCCACGGTCAGCTCGGACAACGTGACGTCGGGGGCCTGGAAGGTCATGAACAAGATGGCCAGCAGCAGCCCGTACCCGCTGAGCACGATCACCTGGCGGACGGGCTGCCGGGTCAGGACCACCGCGGTGGCGCCCGCGGCCACCAGCACCAGCACCGTGATCTGCAGGGCGTCCATCAGCGGGACCGGCACCGAGTAGGCGGTGTGGACGGCACCTACGCCGGTCACGAGCCCTCCCCCGACGGCGCGGGCTCACCGGACGCCG
>CAXUJF010000603.1:0-3710 GCA_964250865.1 uncultured Streptosporangiaceae bacterium | reverse complement strand
CAACCGGTACGTTGGCGCCATCGGTCCGGCTATCACCGGGCTATCACCGGTACGTTGGCGGCATCGATCCGGTCCGCCGGGCGAGCTGGACGCGGGTCAGGGGCTGAGCAGGGCCAGGTCGTCGGCGGTGAGGTGGAGGGCGGCCGTGGCTACGTTCTCGTCGACGTGGGCGGGGTTGCCGGTGCCGGGGATGGCCAGGACGTTCGGGCCCTGGTGCAGGGTCCAGGCCAGCCGGACCTGAGCCGGGGTGGCGCCATGTCGCTCCGCCACCTCATTCAGGGCCGAAGACGCGCCCCCGGAGCCGCCCGCGGACTTGCGGTCGCCCGCGATGGCGAAGAACGGGACGAAGGCGATGGCCCGGTCGCGGCAGGCGGCCAGGACATCAAGGTGAGTCTGGTCGTCGAGGCTGAAGCGGTTCTGGACGCAGACGACCGGGGCGATGGCCTGGGTCTCGTCCAGGTGGCGGAGCTCGACGTCGGAGACGCCGAGGTGGCGGATCAGGCCCGCGTCCCGCAGCTCGGCCAGCGCGCCGAAGTGGTCGGCGATGGAGTCCTGGCGCATGCGGCGCAGGTTGACCACGTCGAGGTGGTCGCGGCCGAGCTGGCGCAGGTTCTCCTCGACCTGGCCGCGTAGCTGCTGAGGAGTGGCGGGCGCCTGCCACTGGCCCCAGGTGTCCCGGCCGGGGCCGACCTTGGTCACGATGACCAGGTCGTCGGGGTACGGGGCCAGGGCGGCGTTGATCAGCTCGTTGGCCGAGCGGAGGGCGGAGAAGTAGAACGCGGCCGTGTCGATGTGGTTGACGCCGAGCTCGACGGCCCGGCGCAGCACGGCGATCGACTGCTCCCGGTCGCTGGGCCGGCCGGCCGCGAACGGGCGGTCGCCGGTCAGGCGCATCGCACCGAAGCCGAGCCGGTTGACGGTCAGCTCCCCCAGCGGCCAGGTCCCGGCCGCCGCGGCCGAGACGGGCGCTCCGCCCGGCGCCGGGACCGTCACTAGTCGCAGCCCTCGGTGGAGACGCGCGTGGTGCCGGTCCGACCGGCGTGGGCATCGGCTTCGACCTCGGCCGCGGTGAGGACGAAGCCGGTGTCGGACACGCCCACCGCGGCGGCGAAGACCACGCCGTAGACCGTGCCGTTCGGCGTGATCAGCGGGCCACCGGAGTTACCCGGCTGGACGTCGGCCTTGATCTCGTAGATCTGCCGGGTGACCTGGCTGGTCTGGTAGATGTCCGGGCCGGTGGCGTCCTGGATGTCGCCGACGCGGGCCGCCCGGGCGGTGAAGCCCTGGTCGAGCGGGTAGCCGGCCACCACCGCGTCCGCCCCCATCTCGGCCTGGCCGGCGAAGCTGAGCGGGGCCACGTTCAGGCCCGGCACGTACAGCACCGCGATGTCGACCTGCGGGTCGTAGAACACCACCGTCGCCTTGTGGGCGATGCCGTTCTCCGAGTAGACCTGCAGGCCCTGATTGACCCCGGCCACCACGTGCGCGTTGGTCAGGATGTGGTCGGGGGCGTAGACGAATCCGGAGCCCTCGATGACCCGGGAGCAACTCGTGGCGGTACCCCGGACCTTGAACACCCGATTACTGGCGTCCAGGTAACCGGCACTCTTCAGCACGGCGGGGTCGGCCGGGCCCACCGACAGCACATGGGCGGCCCCGATCCCGCTGAACACCTCGGGGAACGGCCCGCTGGCCAGCAGCCGCCGGAAGTCGGAAAACATGGTCCGGGCCGTGCTGGGCATCAGCCGATCCACGGTGCGCAGCACGGCGGAGTTGTTCACCTGGGCCACCACCCCGCTGAACGGGGAGGCCACCAGCACCGAGCCGATGACCCAGGCGATGAGCAGCACGGACAGCACGCTGACGGCGGCGCCCCCGACGCTGTCCAGGAACGCGGCCGGGCGCCAGTTGATGTGCGAGCGCAGCGCGGTGCCGATGGCCGAGGCCGCGAACTGGCCGATGATGGCCAGCAGCACCAGGATGACCACCGCCACCAGGTCCTGCTGGTTCTGGCCCCCGACGATGGCCCGGGAGATGCTCGGGGCGAACAGGGCCCCCGCGACCGCACCACCGAGGAACCCGGCGAAGCTCAGCGCCCCGACGATGAACCCCTGCCGGTAACCCGACACCGCGAACGCGGCCGCGACCACCAGCAGCGCCAGGTCCAGCAAATCAGCGTGCACGAGCCCTAAGGTATCGGGCGGTCCGGAGTGCCTGGGAACACTTCACCCGGTCCGCCGTCGGCGGTTATCTCCCGCACCACTCCACGATCCCACGGCACCTCCCAGCCACCCAGCGCCAGCAGGCGATCTACCAGGGCGGCAGTGAAGCCCCAGATGAGCAGACCTTTGATCTGGAAACCGGGGCCGACCAGCCGGCCCGGCAGCCAGACCGTCACCCGGGTGGCCGGATCGGCCAGCTCGGCCAGGCTGATCCGTTCGACCGCAGCCACTTCACGCGGGTCCACCGCCGACACCGGGCCGGGGGTGTGCCACCAGCCCAGCACCGGTACGACCCGGAAGCCGCTGCGGGAGATGAACAGCTCGGGCAGCGTGGCCAGGATTTCCACGCCGTCCGGGTCGACCCCGGCTTCCTCGGCCGCCTCCCGTAGCGCGGCCGCGGCCGGCCCGCCGTCGGACGGCTCGATAACCCCGCCGGGGAAGGCCGGCTGCCCGGCATGCTGCCGTAGCCGGTGACTGCGCTCGATGAACAGCAGATCGGGTCCTGCGGGTCCGTCCGCGAACAGGACCAGCACGGCCGAGGGCCGGCCGCCGGTCTTGGGCGGCTGCAGCGGCGGCAGCACGTCCATGGCGGCCGCCGCGGCAGCCAGGTCGGTGAGCCAGCGCGGGGCCGTCGGCCGGTCGTCCCGGTGCTGCGCCGCGCGAGAAGTCACGAGAACGGCCCGGGCTTGACCAGCTTGGCCGCGATGACCGGGTCGGTTGGCCCTTCCCCGTAGGACGGGCAGAGCCGGGCCAGCGTGCACGCCCCGCAGGCCGGGCGGCGGGAGTGACAGACCCGGCGGCCGTGCCAGATCAGCCGGTGCGACAGGTCGGTCCAGTCCTTGCGGGGGAACAGCGAGCCGACCTCTTCCTCGACCTTGACCGGGTCGGTGCTGGTGGTCCAGCCGAAGCGGCGGGCCAGCCGGCCGAAGTGCGTGTCCACGGTGATGCCCGGGATCCCGAACGCGTTGCCGAGGACCACGTTGGCCGTCTTGCGGCCCACGCCGGGCAGCGTGACCAGGTCGGACAGCCGGGCGGGCACCTCGCCACCGAACCGCTCGCAGAGCGCCTGGCCCAGCCCGATGAGGCTGTTCGTCTTGGCCCGGAAGAATCCGGTCGACTGGATCATCTTCTCTAGCTCGGCCCGGTCGGCCGCCGCGTAGTCAGCGGCGGTCCGGTACCGGGCGAACAGGCTCGGGGTCACCAGGTTGACCCGGATGTCCGTGGTCTGAGCGGACAGGATGGTGGCGACGAGCAGTTCGAGGGGGGAGCCGAAGTTGAGCTCGGTGTGCACCTCGGGGTAGAGCTCGATCAGCTCGCGATTGATGCGGCGCGCGCGCCGGACCAGCGCGGTTCGCGACTCGGATGCAGCGGTCACGGTCCCACCCTATTGAGTGCGGCCGTGCCCGGGGGCCGCCCGGGGCGGCGGGGGGGGCCCGGGGGGCCTGGCCGGCGGCGGCGCGGGCCGCCTGGCTGCTGGCGTCCAGGACC
>CAXUJF010000602.1:3370-3713 GCA_964250865.1 uncultured Streptosporangiaceae bacterium | reverse complement strand
GGGGGGCGGGGCCCCCGCCGCCGGGCCCCCCCGGGCGCCCCCCCGCGGGCCCCGCCCGGGGGGGGGGGCGGGCGGGGCTGGGCCCGGCCGGCGATGGCCGCGGTGTATCGCCCAGCCTGAACTGGCCCCAGCCGACTTCATGGCCCGCGGCAGCCCAGGGGTTGTCACCGGCCAATACGGCCCGCACGGTCAGCCACACCTCGCCGGCGGCGGCCGGGACGGGCGGCAGCGGTACCGTCACCGATTCACCCGGTCCCGCGGCGGGCCCGGCCAGCTGGCCCGCCGCGCCCCGCGCGCCCTCCGCCGCCGCCGACCCCGGGAAGTTGAGGTGGGGCAGGGCCGG
>CAXUJF010000602.1:0-3360 GCA_964250865.1 uncultured Streptosporangiaceae bacterium | reverse complement strand
GCCCCGGCCCCCGCGCCCCCGGCCCCGCGGGCGGCCCCGCCCCGCGCCGCGACGGCGACCGGCTCGCCATCGGCCTCAGCCGACCAGGTGAAGTTCAGGTGGGACAGGCCCTGGAAGTCGTAACGGTTGGAGATGCGCAGCCGGTCGCCGTCGCGGCTGATCCGCACCGGCTCGATGACCTTCTGGTACTCCAGCAGGCCCGGAGACGGCGTCCGATCCGGGAACAGCAGCCCGTCGGCGACGAAGTTCCCGTCGTGCAGCGGCTCCCCGAAGTCGCCGCCGTAGCCGTAGAACTCGCCCCGCTCGTCCCGGGTCCGCAGGCCGTGGTCGATCCATTCCCAGATGAACCCGCCCTGGCAGCGCGGGTACCGGTCGAACAGGTCCTGGTACTCGGTCAGGCCGCCCGGGCCGTTGCCCATGGCGTGGCCGTACTCGCACAGCAGGAACGGCATGTTCCGGCGGCGCGTGTCCAGCTCCGGGTCGTCGAGTGGCTCCTCCCGGCCCTGGCCGATCAGCTCGACTTCCGCGTGTGGGGTGTACATCCGGCTGTACACGTCGACGTCGCGGGCGGTGAAGTCGCGCTCGTAGTGCAACGGCCGGGACGGGTCGCGGCGGCGGGCCCAGCGGGCCATGGCGGTCAGGTTCTGGCCGCTGCCGCTCTCGTTGCCGAGCGACCACAGCACGATGCTGGGGTGGTTCTTGTCCCGCTCGACCATCCGCTGCATCCGGCTGACCAGAGCTTGCTGCCAGTCCGGCTGAGCGGCCGGGTTGTCCGGCACGGGGTCCCGGCTATCGCCCAGGAACCCGTGTGTCTCCAGGTCACACTCGTCGATGACGTAGAGCCCGTACTCGTCGCACAGCTCCAGGAACCGCGGATCAGGCGGGTAATGGCTGGTCCGGACGCTGTTGATGTTGTGCTGCTTCATCAGCAGCACGTCCTGGCGCATACGTGGTTCGGTGATGGCCCGGCCTCGGTCGGGGTCGAACTCGTGCCGGTTCACCCCGCGGAACAGCACCCGCCGCCCGTTCACGGTCAGGATCCCGTCGCGGATCGCCACGGTGCGGAAGCCGATCCGCAACGGCACAGTCTCCGCGGCGGTGACGAGCGCGCCGTCGTAGCGCCGGGGCGATTCGGCCGACCAGGGGTCGACCTCGGGCACGGTCATGGTTTCTCCGGCCGCCGCGTCGATGCCCAGCTCCGGCACGATGATCCGGGCCAGGCCAGCAGGATCACACGGCGCGTCCACGTCGACGCGCAGCGTGCCGCGGCCGGTGCGGTGGTCGTAATCGGCGTGCACGAAGTAGTCGCGGACGCCGCCCTCGGGCCGGGCCAGCAGCATCACCCGGCGGAAGATGCCGGACAGCCACCACATGTCCTGGTCTTCCAGGTAGCTGCCGGAGGACCACTGGTGTACCCGGACCGCGAGCAGGTTCTCCTGGCCCGCCGGGCCGACCACGCCGGTCACGTCGAACTCGGCCGGCAGCCGGCTGCCGGAGATGACCCCCAGCTCGGTTCCGTTCAGCCAGACCCGGGCGCACGAGTCCACCCCGTCGAAGCGCAGGATGACCCGGCCCGCAGGCCAGCCGGGCGGCACGCTGAACGTAACCCGGTAGTCCCCGGTCGGGTTGTCCGTCGGCACCCGGGGCGGGTCCACCGGGAACGGGTACCGGATGTTGGTGTAGGCCGGGGCGCCGTAGCCGTGCAGCTGCCAGTGCGACGGGACCGGCAGCGTGGCCCAGTCCCCGTCGCCCGCCGCCGGCTGCGCGAAGTCAGCCGGCCCATCGGCCCGCGGCGACCAGCGGAACTTCCAATCCCCGGACAGGTCCAGCACCGGCGCGCTGGACCGGAACCAGGCCCGGGGCGGCTCGGCACCGGACCACGGGTGGAACTGCTCCCAGTACGGCGCCTCGGTCATGGCATCTCCTTTACCCTGGGTCCGGCTGCCCTCCTTACCCTAGGGATGCGAACCCCGCCGCCCGGGAAAGGACCACTGTCAGTGCTGTTCGACGAGCTGGAGCAGACCAGGGTGCTGGCCATCCTGCACGGTGCCACCCCGGCCGAGACCGTCCGCTGGTGTGAGCGGGCCTGGTCCCTCGGCGTCACCCTGGTCGAGGTCCCCATCCGCGCCGACGGTGACCTGGAGCTGCTGGCCGCCGCGGCGGAAGCGGGCCGGCGCACCGGCCACCCGGTCGGCGCGGGCACGGTCACCTCGCCCGAACTGGCCCGCCAGGTCGCCGGCCTGGGTGCCGCGTTCACCGTCGCCCCGGGCCTGGACGAGGAGGTCGCCGCGGCCAGCGCAGAACTAGGAATGGCTCACCTGCCCGGCGTCGCCACCGCGACCGAGATCCAGCGCGCCCTGCGGCTGGGCTTGCCCTGGCAGAAGGCGTTCCCGGCATCTTCACTCGGGCTGGGCTGGTTCACCGCCCAGCGAGAGCCGTTCCGCCAGGTCAAGTTCGTCGCCACCGGCGGCATCAGCACGCAGAACGCCGCCGCGTTCCTCAAGGCGGGGGCGGCCGCGGTCAGCCTGGGCAGCGCCTTCGCCCGCTCCGCCGACGAAGACATCCGCGCGCTGAGCGCCTAGCGGGGACTGACCAGCGATAATGGCGGGATGACCCCCGGCTCGCTGACGGCGCGCGAGGTGCTGGGCGCGCTGCTGGACCCGGGGTCGTTCCGATCCTGGGATGTTCCTCCGGTCGACGTCGCGGCCGGGGCGGGTTACGCGGCCGAGCTGGCGGCGGCGCGGGAGCGGACCGGGGTGGACGAATCGGTGGTCACCGGGGAGGGGCGGATCGGCGGGCACCCGGTGGCCGTGGCCGCGAGCGAGTTCGGCTTCCTGGGCGGTTCGATCGGGCTGGCCGCCGGGGAACGGCTGACCCAGGCGGTGGAACGGGCCACCGTCGCCCGGCTGCCGCTGATCACGCTGCCGGCCTCGGGCGGGACCCGGATGCAGGAGGGCACGCTGGCCTTCCTGCAGATGGTGAAGATCACCGGGGCGGTCACCGCGCACCGGCGGGCCCGACTGCCGTACCTGGTCTACCTGCGGCACCCCAGCACCGGCGGGGTGTTCGCGTCCTGGGCCTCGGTCGGGCACCTGACGCTGGCCCAGCCCGGCGCGCTGATTGGTTTCCTCGGCCCGCGGGTGTATGAGGCTTTGGCGGGCCGCGCGTTCCCCGCAGGGATCCAGACCGCGGAGAACCTGGCCGCGCACGGCCTGGTCGACGCGGTCATCACGCCGGACCAGCTCGGTGGCCTGGTCGCCCGGGTACTGGACGCGCTGACGCCGACTTCCGGGGCGGAGGTGTCTGGTGGGGCGAGAGTGAGGGCGGTCCTTGAGTCGAGTGAGTTTGATGAGACTGGAG
>CAXUJF010000601.1:0-3718 GCA_964250865.1 uncultured Streptosporangiaceae bacterium | reverse complement strand
GGTGATGGCGATGACCGGGCCGGCGGGCGGGGGGGCCTGGTACTGGGGGTAGCGGGCGGCCAGGAGGGCCACCGGTGACGCGATGTCCGCCGGCGCGGTCAGGACCGCGGCGTGGCCGTCGGCGCGGGCCCACCAGAGCTGGTCCCAGTCGTCGTCGTAGTGGTCGGCCAGCAGGGTGACCTGCGGATTGGCGGCGATGTTGGCCAGGCGCCGCAGCCGCGTGGTGGTCTTGGGCTTGTGGTCGATGGCGATGTAGATCTCGTCACCGTCGGCGGCGAAGGTGACCGGGACCAGGTGGGGCTGGCCCGCGGCGGACACGGTGGCCAGGCGGGCCACCCGGGCGGCGGCCAGCCGCTCACGGGCCTCGCCCGCCGTTAGTCGCATCTAGGCAGGTTAGGGTGACTGGAGGGGTGCCGGGAAGTCTGGTCGGCGTCAGTTCGCCTGCTCGAGAGGACGCAACCGGTGACCGGAATTGAGTCGTTCGGGCTGGTCATCCTGGTTATCGGGCTGATTGGCACGGCCGCCGTCCTGTCGAACCGGGTCAGCGAGCGGCTGCGGATCCCCGCGCCCGCGTTTTTCCTGGTGTTCGCGGCGGTCGCGGCGACCCTGTTTCCCCATCTGGGACGGCTCAGCGACGGGACCGTGCAGCGCGTGGTCACGGTGGCGCTGGCGTTCATCCTGTTCGACGGCGGGATGCACATCGGCTGGCGGAAGTTCCGCACCGCGGCCACGGCCACCGTGTGGCTCGGGGTGGCGGGGACGTTCGTGACCGCGGCGGTGGCCGCGGTGGCCGCGCACGTGCTGTTCGGCCTGGGCTGGAAGCTGGCCCTGCTGCTGGGCACGGCCTTGTCCCCCACCGACCCGGCCGTGGTGTTCTCCGTGCTCGGCCGGCGCGAGGTGGGCGGGCGCACCGGCGTCCTGCTAGAGGGAGAGTCCGGGGCCAACGACCCGGTCGGCATCGCCCTGCTGATCGCGCTGCTCGGGGCGGGCGGCTCCCCGGCCGCGGCCATTGGGCACATCGCGGTCACGTTCGTGCTCCAGATGGTGGTGGGCGCCTGGATCGGCATGGTGGCGGGCTGGCTGCTGCTGGAATTCATGCGCCGGGTGCCGCTGCCGAGCGAGGGCCTGTACGCGCTGCGGGTACTGACCTCGGTGCTGGTCATCTTCGGGCTGGCCACGGTGGCCCACGGGTCCGGCTTCCTGGCCGTGTTCGTGGCGGGCATCATGATCGGCGACGAACGGGCGCCGTACAAGCGGGAGATCCGCCGGTTCCACTCCTCGCTGGCCAGCCTGGCCGAGATCGTGGCGTTCATCCTGCTCGGGCTGACGGTGCGGCTGCGCGACCTGCCCGACGGCCACGCCTGGGCCATCGGGCTGGTCCTGGCCGTGCTGCTGGCGTTCGTGATCCGGCCGCTGTTCGTGGGGCTGCTGACACTGCGGATCAAGCTGAAACGCGGGGAGCGGCTATTCGTGCTGTGGACCGGCCTCAAGGGCGCGGTGCCGGTGCTGCTGGGCACCTACATCGTGCAGTCCGGGATCGGCGGCGCCCACCGGGCCTACGAGATCATCTTCGTGGTGGTGGCGTTCTCCGTCGTGATCCAGGGTGGTTTCGTGCCGTCGCTGGCGCATCGGCTGCACGTGCCGCTGCGGATCATCGAGCCGGAACCGTGGAGCCTGGGGGTCCGGTTCCGGGAGGAGCCGGAGGGCCTGCACCGGTTCGTGGTCGGGCGGGCGGCCCCCGCGGACGGCCTCACCCTGGCCGAGCTGCCCTGCGGCGATGACGTGTGGGTGATCTTCATCAACCGGGACGGGCAGCTGGTCCCGGCCCGGGCCGGCACCCGGCTGGAAGCGGGCGACGAGGTGCTGATCCTGACCGAAGGTGATGAGACCCCGGGCCTGAACGAACTGTTCCGCAGTAGCGCCTGAAGGGGTACCCGGTCACACTGGGGAGGTGACGGAGCGGGTCCGGAGAGCGGTCCGGGTCGAGGGGATCGTCCAGGGCGTGGGCTTCCGGCCGTTCGTGTACGGCCTGGCCACTGGGCTGAGCCTCGGCGGCCTGGTGGGTAACGACGCCGACGGGGTGTTCGCCGAGGTCGAAGGGACCGAGACCGCCGTCGGGCAGTTCCTGGACCGGCTGGCCCGGGACGCCCCGCCGCTGGCCCGGGTGGACCGGGTCCGGACCTGGGGGCTGCCGCTGGCCGGTTCGGCCCACTTCACCATCGTGGCCTCACTGCCCGGAGACCCGGTCGCGGAGCGCCGGGCTCTGGTGTCGCCGGACACCGCGCCCTGCGCCGACTGCCTGCACGAGCTGGCCGACCCGGCCGACCGGCGGTTCGGCTATCCGTTCATCAACTGCACCAACTGCGGCCCCCGCTACACGATCGTGCGCGACGTGCCCTACGACCGGGCCCGGACCACGATGGCCACGTTCACCATGTGCGCCGCCTGCGCGGCCGAATACCGCGACCCGGCCAACCGCCGGTTTCACGCGGAGCCAACCTGCTGTCCGGTCTGCGGGCCGACGCTGGCCCTGACCGGGCCCGATGGGGTCACATACCCCGGAGACCCGGTGACCCAGGCCGCCGATCGGCTGCGGGAGGGGCAGATTCTGGCGATCAAGGGGCTGGGTGGGTATCACCTGGCCGTCGACGCGACGTCGGAGAAGGCGGCGGCCGCGTTGCGGGAGCGGAAGCACCGCGAGGACAAGCCGTTCGCGGTGATGGTGGCGGACGTGGCCGCGGCCCGCGCGCTGTGCGAGGTCGACGTGACGGCCGAGCGGCTGCTGACCAGCGCGCGACGGCCGATTGTGCTCCTGCCGCGTCGTTTGGGCGAGAAGGGAGCCGAGGCGGCGTTCCCGGGCGACAAGGGGGCCGAAGACGTGGCCCCGGGCGCGCGGGTGGCCGCAGCGGTGGCGCCGGGGAACCGGCAGCTGGGGGTGATGCTGCCGTACACGCCGCTGCACCACTTGCTGTTGCGGGCGGTGGGCGGCCCCATCGTGCTGACCAGCGGGAACGTATCTGACGAGCCCATTGCCTACCGGGATGGGGACGCGTATGCGCGGCTGGGGCCGATCGCGGATGCCTTCCTGACCCACGAGCGGGCTATCCATATCCGGACCGATGACTCAGTGACGCGCGGCTTCATTAAAAAGGAAATCGTGCTGCGGCGGTCACGGGGCTACGTGCCTGAACCGGTGCGGGTGCAGGCCCGGTTCCGGCGGGCGGTGCTGGCCGTCGGGGCCGAGCTGAAGAACACGTTCTGCCTGGCCACGGGGGACCAGGTGATCATCTCGCAGCACATCGGGGACCTGGAGAACGCGGAGACGTTGCGCTCGTTCACCGAGGGCATCGAGCACCTCGGGCGCCTGTTCGGCATCGAGCCGGCCGTGGTGGCCCACGACCTGCACCCTGGGTACCTGTCGACTAAATACGCCTTGGAGTTGGCGGACGTGGACCTGGTCGGGGTCCAGCACCATCACGCGCACATCGCGTCCTGCCTGGCCGACAACGGTGCGGCCGGGCCGGTCATCGGGGTCGCGTTCGACGGCACCGGCTACGGGCCGGACGGCACCATCTGGGGCGGGGAGTTCCTGGTCGCCGAGCTGGCCCGGTACGAGCGGGTGGGCCACCTGGCGCCGGTGCCGCTGCCGGGCGGCGCGGCCGCGATCCGGCAGCCGTGGCGGATGGCGGCGGCCTACCTGGACCGCGCCGGGGTCGCC
>CAXUJF010000600.1:0-3723 GCA_964250865.1 uncultured Streptosporangiaceae bacterium | reverse complement strand
CCCCCGCCGTCCCCCTCACCAGCGCCAGCTAGGTGCCGACCCGCGCCTGGACCGGCCCGAGTCTCTTGTCTGAGTGCCCCCGCCGGAGGCTGGGCGGATGCAGCTACTACGTGCCGCTCCCGGCGGACCGGTTGGTGATCTCGGTCTTGACCGTCTGGTGCAGCTCGTCGGACGTGAAGCCGAGGTTGCGCAGGATCTGCGCGGCCGGGCTCGCCTCAGTGCGGATCAGGCCCAGCAACGTGTGTTCCGTGCCGACCCAGTCGTGGCCGCGCTCGGCCGACGCGCGCCGGGTCTGCTCGATGACCTCCTTGCTCTCGGGCCGGAACGCGATATGGCCCCGCGGGGCCTTTTTCCCGGCCGGCGGCAGCTGCTCCTCGATCGCGTGGCGGATGCGTTGCTCCGACCCGGTCTTCGCCATCAGCACCTCGTAGGCCAGGCCCCGCGGTTCGCCGAGCAGGCCGAGCAGGATGTGTTCGGTGCCGATGAAGCCGTGCTTGTGCGTCCGGGCGGCCTCCTGCGCCAGCACGATGCTGTGCCGGTTCAAGTCGGTGAACCGCTCGAACGCGGCGGGCGTGTGGCGTTGCTGAGCGGCCTGCTTGGACACGCCGATGGCGTCACCGATCTCGCTCCACGACGCGCTGGCCTGCCTGGCCTTACCGACGTAGTGGCCCACGAGCTGGTCACCGAGATCGGCCAGGGTCTGGGCCCGTAGTTGGGCCTCGCTGATGCGAGTCAAGTCGTTGGCGTCCGGGAGTTCCTCGTCCAGACGGGCGATCAGGTCGGCGAGGCTGATATCGAGTGGGCTCATGCGTCAACCATAGATTGACGATGACCGGATCGTCAACCTGTAGTTGACGATATTTTGGTGCTGAGCTTGCTGGACGGCGGTGCTACCAGGCGATGCTGTGGGCGCCGTGTTCCTTGATCGGGAGTTCGGTGAGCTGCTGGGTGTTGAGGTCGATCCGGCCAACATGGCCGGTGTAGGCGATGAGCGCGTGCTGGCCGGACGGGGCGATCGCCAGTGGTCCCCAGCCGTAGAGGATGTTGCCGGGGTCGCGGAATGGCCGTTCGTAGGCGATCCCCAGCAGCCGGCCGTCGGCTACGGATACCTGGGCCAGCCGGGTTACGGCCTGGCCGCCCGCCTCGCCGCGGGCCGCGGTGACGTACAGCGTCGAGCCGTCCGCGGGGGGCGGCGGCGGGCGCCAGTCGCGCGGGCACTGACCGGGAAGGCCAGCGTGCGGCCATCGGCCGTGGCGGCCAGATCGGTCGGCCCGCACGACGCAGGTTCTGGTTCCGGGATACCGGGTACGGCGGAAAGCTCAACGACGTGCCCGGCATCGTCGATCTGCACGCGGAAGGCGCCTCCCGGCGGAATCTGGCCGATGTCCGGCTCGCGCCGTGCGGTTTCGGCCCGACCGGACCGGGCGGCCAGGTAAAACAGCCGGTTGTTCCCGGTGCCCGTGACCGCGGAATACACGTCCATCCGGCCGGGAACCCGGTCGATGACCCGGCCGGTCGTCGTGTCGCGCACGGCCGCGCCCGGTTCCCCGTCGCCCGCACCCGAATTGCCGGCAATCAGCGCGATCAGAACGCGCGGGTAAGGCACCGCCGGTGGCCCCATCGGAATCATCCTTCCGCCGAGATGATCCGTCTCTGGCCATCATGCCCCGACGCCAACATTCGTTGGGACGGGGCGCGGTTCAGGCGATGAGCAGGCGCAGGCCCAGCTCCGCGGCGTCGCGGGCGACGAGGTCGCGGTTGCGTTCGGTCCGACCGGCCGGAGGCCAGGTCAGCCCGGAGGTTGCGCACGGCTCGCCGCTCAACCTTCGGTCCGAGCCTGGCCCATACCGATATTCCGCGGCGGACCCTCTCGTCCAGGTACATCCCCGGCCGGCGCCAGTAGGCCTCGAAGAAGCCGCCTCGGACGACAGTGCCCTCATCTTGCGCCGTCTGGGCTTCCGGGCGGTGACCACCACCACGTACGTGTGGACGCCGCCGCAGCCCGCCCAGTCAGGATGACCCAGGCGGCAGCCCGGTGCCGTGAGCTAGTTCGGTTCCCAGCGGAGTCTGCTGGTAGATGACCGTGTAGCGGTGACGCCCGCGGGAAATGAGCCGCGCGTTGGAGAGGGCCGCCAAGTGCTCGGAGACGGTACTGGGGGCCAGGTTGTGCCGCCGAGCCAGGGTATGGGTGGACGCTGGTTCGGCCAGGGACTCGAGCAGGGCGGCGCGGGTCCGGCCTAGGAGGGCGGCCAGGGCGGTGGAGTGGGTGGTGCGGGCAGGCTGCCACAGTTCGGCGATGCCGCGGGCCGGGTAGATCAGGGCCGGCTGGGCCGGCGGGTCGATCATCACGGTCAGGCCGGGCCACACGAGAACGCTGGGCATAATGATCAGGCCGGCTCCAGCCAGCCGGCGCCGTTCCGCGTCGGCCCGGTCGATGACGATGGCCCGGCCGGTCCAGCGGGCGCGGGGATCCAGGTCGGCCAGCACCCGGTCCAGGCCGTAGTCGCCCAGCAGCTCCGCCCGGTAGCGCAGGTCGGCCTGGAGCAGGTCACGCAGCCGCGGCCAGTGCGGCGCGATCAGCAGCTGCCAGCTCTGTTCCAGCAGGTCAGCCACCAGATCGCGGGTCGCGACCGCGTCCTCCAGGAGGCGCCAAGCTTGCGGCGACGGCGGTCCCCCAGTTCGCTGGGTCAGGCTGCGTTTCACTTCCCGCGCGACCTGACCCGGCGGGGTGGCCCGGACCTCCGCGAGCTGATCGGCGATGTCGGTGGCCGGGCCGGCCGGGGCTGGGCTGAGGAAGTCCGGCGTCCAGCCGTGGCGCGGCGACAGCGCCAGCAGCGGCCACAGCTCCGCATCGCCCAGACCGGGCCGCACCGCGTCCAGCCAGGGCAGGTGGTAGCCGTGGCGGTGCGGTTCGAGCAGCACCCGCAGGGCCGACATCGTCTCCCACAGCGGCGAGACGGCGAACCGGACCCGCGCCAGGTCGTCGCGCCCGAAGACCAGTTCCAGACTCAGGAGTGTCACCCCGCCAGATTCGGTGGTGGCCGAATGTCTGGCTTCGATGCTAGCCGGGTGCCAGCCTCGATGACATGTCCGCTGCCGTCACCACCGAACAGGCCGAGCAGGCCAGCTACCGGGACGTGTTCGGCCTGCGCGAGTTCAGCGTGATCTTTGCCGCCAACATCGTGTCCATGCTGGGGACGGTCGTGGCCGCGGTGGCGCTGACCGTGCTGGTCTACGAGCAGACCCGTTCCCCGGCGCTGGCGGCCTCGGTGATGGCGCTGTCGTTCCTGCCGTACCTGATCGGCGGCATGCTGCTGAGCGCGGCCGTGGACCGGCTGCCCGCCCGGCGGGCGCTGGTGGCGTGCGACCTGGCCAGTGCGGCGGTGGTCGCGATCATGGTTGTGCCGGGGATACCGGTGGCCGGGCTGCTGGTGCTGCTGTTCGCCAACGGCCTGATCGCGCCGGTCTACCAGGGCGTCCGGGCGGCCGTGCTGCCGGAGATCCTGCCCCCGGGTTCCCCTTACGTGCTGGGCCGGGCGCTGATGCGGATGGTCAGCCAGGGGGCGCAGATCGTGGGCTACGGCGTCGGCGGGCTGCTGCTGGCCATCCTGTCCCCGCGCGGCGCACTGGCCGCCGACGCCCTGTCGTTCGCGGCCTCGGCGCTACTGGTCCGGCTGGGCACCTCCCGGCGGCCCCCGCGCGCCGCCAAAGCCGGCTCGATGG
>CAXUJF010000599.1:1504-3734 GCA_964250865.1 uncultured Streptosporangiaceae bacterium | reverse complement strand
CCGGTAACCGGGCCCAGGTGAATGGCCCCGGCTACGGGATCTACGTCCAGAGCAAAAGACTGCAGACCGTCGTGTCCTGCAACAACGTCGTCAGCGCGGCCGGCCAGGGCCTTTCCAGCATCGCCTGCTCGTCCAGCTGAGAACCAAGTGATTAGTAGAGGAAAACACCCATGAGCAACACCACCAGCGTGTTTCCGCGTGTCACCGTGATCGGCGCGGGTTATCTCGGGCTGACCCACGCCGTGTGCATGGCGGAGCTGGGACACGAAGTGCTGGCGATCGACGTGGACACCGAGAAGATCGCCAAGGCGGCAGCGGGCGAGGCGCCGTTCTTCGAGCCGGGCCTGGAGCCCCTGCTGCGCAAGAACGTGGACGCGGGCCGTCTACGTTTCACTACGTCCTTCGAGCAGGTGGGCGAGTTCGGTGACGTCCACTTCCTGTGCGTGGGCACGCCCCAGACCGCGGACGGTGCCGCCGACCTGAGCTATGTGCACGCGGCGGCCGACGCACTCGCGCCGCACCTGCGCTCGTCCTGCCTGATCGTGGGCAAGTCCACCGTCCCGGTGGGCACGGCGCGCACACTGCTGGCCCGGATCCAGAGCGCGGCCCCAGCGGGCAGCGAGGTGGACCTGGCCTGGAATCCTGAGTTCCTGCGCGAGGGGTACGCGGTCCAGGACAGCCTGGCCCCGGACCGGTTCGTGTTCGGCGTGCTGTCGCAGTCGGCTCTCAAGGCGCTGCGCCGGGTGTACGCCAAGCCGCTGGCGACCGACATCCCGGCCCTGGTCATGGACCTCGAAACCGCCGAGTTGGTCAAGGTGGCCGCGAATGCCTTCCTGGCCACCAAGATTTCCTTCATCAACGCGATGGCCGAGGTGTGCGAGGCGGCGGGCGCCGATGTAATTCAGCTGGCCGACGCGCTGGGCCACGACGACCGGATCGGCCGTAAATTCCTCGGGCCGGGACTCGGCTTCGGCGGCGGCTGCCTGCCCAAGGACATCCGCGCGTTCTCGACGACCGCCGCCACGCTCGGGGTGGACTCGGTCGTCAGCCTGCTCGGCACCGTCGACGCCATCAACACCAGCCGCCGGGAGCGGGTCACCGACCTGGCCCGCGAGGCCGTCGGCGGGTCCCTGGCGGGCAAGCGGATGGCCGTGCTCGGCATCGCCTTCAAGCCCAACAGCGACGACATCCGCGACTCGCCGAGCCTGAACATCTGTGACCGATTGGCCGCCGAAGGCGCCATCGTCTCCGTGCATGACCCGGTGGCCATGGGCAACGCGGCCCGGGTCCGGCCTGATCTGCGGTACGCGGCTACGGTGTCGGAGGCGGCCGAAGGCGCCGATCTCGTCCTGCACCTCACTGAGTGGGCCGACTACCGGGCCATCGACCCGGCCGCGCTCGGGGAGATCGTGGCCCAGCGGTCCATCATCGACGCCCGGTGCGCGCTCGACACCGAGACCTGGCAGGACGCGCGCTGGTCGGTCCGCGTCCTGGGGCGGCCGTGAGCCAAACACGGCGTGGTGCGTGGCCGCTGGCGAGGATAACCGGTGTGATCGCGGCGGGGCTCATCCTCTCCGCCTGCAGCGGCGTGCTACCTGGTCCGACTGGTACGCCGCCTGGCTCCGGTACGTCGTAGCTGGGCGGCCACGCTTGATCTGGGTCGAAATCGGTCAGCTGACCGATGTCTGGCACTGCAACTTGCAGCACTATTTGTTGTGCAAGCGCAGTCTTGTGCCAGCACAGCTCTTCCCGCCCTAGGAAGGAGCCCCATGATTACGAGGGCGCCCATACGTCCGGCCGAGCTACACTCTCGCCGCCACCGCCTGGCCACCGGCCCGGCCGCCGTAGCCGAGGCCCGCGAGCAGGTCCGAGCGGCCATCACGGCCTGGGACGTTCCGGTCGACCCGGACGTCGCCATCCTGCTCACCAGCGAACTGGTCACCAACGCCATTCGGCACGAGGCCGGCCAGACCGTCACGCTGTTCATCACCTGCACCTACGGCCACTTCCGCGTCGATGTCCACGACACCTCGCGCTTCTTCCCGGTGCTGCTCGACCCGTCGGACGAAGACGAGACCGGGCGGGGCCTCATGCTGGTCGACACGCTGGCGGCCAAGTGGGGCTGTGACCTGACCCCGGAGGGCAAGGCCGTGTACTTCACCCTCGGGTTCCAGCCCGATCCGGGCGTCTGCTACCGGTCGCGGCCTGGCGACCGGTCCTGGACCGGGAG
>CAXUJF010000599.1:0-1494 GCA_964250865.1 uncultured Streptosporangiaceae bacterium | reverse complement strand
CCGGTGGCGCGGGCGCGGGAGGTACGGGCAGCGGTAGCACGGGCAGCCAGTCGACCCAGCTGCGCGGCGCCGCGGCCCACGAAGCCCGCCACCTGGCGCAGTCGCGGCCCGTCCCGCCGGCGACCCGCGGGCGGGGCGGGCCGGCCCCCCCCGGCCCGCCCCGCCCCCGTCCGCGCCAACGGTACGCTGCTGCGGTTCCCGCGGCGGTCACCTCGCTGCGACGGTCCGCAGGGCTGACTCGCGGGCGATGTCGGTCCGCGAGTGGACGTCGAGCTTCTTGAGAATGTGCGAGACGTGGGTCGCCACCGTGCGCCGGGACAGCAGCAACCGGCCGGCGATCTCCGGGTTGGACAGCCCGTCTTCGACGAAGGCCGCGATCTTCATCTCGGTCGGCGTGAGGCTGTCCCAGCCGTTGCGCGCCTGCCGGTGCTTGACCCGCGGCCCACGACGGATGCCGTGGGCGCGGAACGTGGCCTGCAGCCGGGCGGCGTCGGCCGCCGCGCCCAGGCCGGTGTAGACCTCAACCGCCCGGGTGAACGCGGCCCGGGCCTGGCTCCGGTCGTCCCGGTTGATGAACTCCTGTGCCGCCGCCTCCAGCGCCTTCGCCCGCAGCAGCGGCCGTCCGGCGTCCTCGTACCGGGTCGCGGCCGCGAGTAGCCGCGGCCCGTCGTGATCCACCAGCCCGCGGCTGTAGAGCGCGTTGGCCTGCCGGTGCAGGACCTCCGACCCGGCCGCGAGCGCGGCGGCGTGATCGGCGAAGGTACGCGCGGTGGCCAGGTCGCCCGTCTCAGCGGCAAGGCGGACCGCGTCGGGCAGCAGGTCTTCGATGTCGTGCAGCGCTTCGGTATCGCCGCCGAATCCTCCGGTCAGCGCGTCCAGCGCCTCCGTCAGCGCCCCCTGACGCTCGGAGTCCAGGCTGCGCGCCAGGGCCAGCGGGCCGCCATCCCGGTGCTTGATCCGTTCACTGTGCGGGACGGCCGCGGCCAGCCAGCGCCGGGCCGCGTCGATGTCGCCGCGATGGAAGCTGATCACGGCGGCGATGCCCAGTTCCCAGCAGGCCGCGGCGGGCTCTTTCAGGTCTTCGGGCACGATGGCCACCTCGGCCAGCGCGTCGTCCCACCGCCCCGTTTCGAAGAACAGGTTGGCCAGGGCCCCGTGGGCCTGCGCCAGCCGGAAGGTCGTGCCGAGCTGGCCCGCGAGGTGCCGGGCCTCCTCGGCTGCGGCGAAGGCGAGTTCGTACTGGTCCAGGCCACCCAGCGCGACCGCCTGGTTGATCATCAGCAGCAGCCGCAGGTCGGTCAGCGCCGGGTCGGCCCGGGTCACGGTCAGCGCCCGGTCGTACAGTGGCAGCGCGTCGGTCGGCTCCCCGCGTACCGTGGCCACGGTCGCCAGCACGTGCAGCGACCACGCCATGGCTCCGCTGTCGCCGGCCTCCGTGGCCTCGGCCAGCGCGTCGTCCCACCGCCCCGTTTCGAAGAACAGGTTGGCCAGGGC
>CAXUJF010000598.1:2509-3736 GCA_964250865.1 uncultured Streptosporangiaceae bacterium | reverse complement strand
CCCAAGGTACAGCACGCCGTAGTTCCTGGCCGGGTCGTCCCAGCGCCAGCTCGCGTCGCGTTTGCCGTAGAAGCGGGCACCATTGCTGACCGGGTGAACGCGATGGAGCGTCTCGCCCGCGGCGACCTCGGCGGTCGGCGGCCCGCTCGGGGCTCGGCCAGGCTTCGGGAATGTCCCAAATATGTAACGCTGTGGCCGGCGTGAGGCGCGGTAAACAGCTTCCGGGCATTCCGCGGGGTAGGACGTCGTATGCAATAACTGCGTTTCGGCCGCCGCCAAGGATGGGATTACACAATAAGCACAGCGGACACGGGCGGCGTTTCCGGGCTTATTGTCGAGGGGAGTTCGGGTGAGGTTCGGTAAAAACCATCCAGCGCGGCGCCGATGGACGCTGGGGCTGGGCGCGGCGGCCATCACAAGCTGCGTACTGAGCGGCGCGATGGCCGCGACGGCCTACGCGGCCCCGGCCCAGCCGGGAACGCCGGCCGCAGCGGCCAAGGGCGGCTACACGCCGGCGTCGCGGACGCTGAAGATGGGCATGCACGGCACCGACATCAAACGGCTGCAGCAGCGGCTGGCGTCGCTGGGCTACTACCCGGGGTCGGAGGACGGCAACTTCGGCATGAACACCGAAGAGGCGGTCTGGGCCTTCCAGGAAGTCCAGGGCCTGTACGCCTCCGGTGAGATCACTTGGCCGGTGGAGAAGGCCCTGGTGTACCCGAAGGCCCCGAAGGCCTTGGTGCCGAAGGGCGGCTCGACCCGGGTCGAGGTCAGCCTGGGCCGGCACGTGCTGTACGTCTACCACAGCAACAAGATCGTCCTGATCAGCCACATCTCGTCCGGTGGCGGCTACTACTACTGCAGCGACGGCTCGTGCTCCTACGCTCACACGCCGACCGGTAACTTCAAGACCACTTGGCGGGCCAAGGGCTGGGAGACCGCGCCGCTGGGCGAGCTGTACAACCCGGTGTTCTTCTACGAGGGCTACGCGGTCCACGGCGACACCTACGTGCCACTGGCCCCGGTGTCCCACGGCTGCGTCCGGATCCCGATGGACGTCGCGAACATCTACCCCGGCCTGGTGCCCAAGCGCGGCATCCCGGTCTACGTCCGCGCGAAGGGCTGACGCGGGGACGCGGGGACCAGTTAATTATTTTTAATGACGGAGCCGCTGGGGGGAGATAACCCAGCGGCTGCGGGGTTTAACCGGGCCCGCGGCCCGGGCCG
>CAXUJF010000598.1:0-2499 GCA_964250865.1 uncultured Streptosporangiaceae bacterium | reverse complement strand
TTTTCGGGGCGCGGGGGGGGGGGCCCCCCCCCGGGGGGCGCCGTCGTTTACCGGGGCCGGCGGCCCGGCCGTTTCACAGCCGGCCTGGTCACCGGCCGGGAACCGGACTGTCGGGCCCGGTGGGCACGGTGGGTGCCGCGGGCAGCCGCCGCGGGCCGTTGCCGTTGCCGCTGCCGTTGCCGTTGCTGGACGGCTGGTCAACCGAGCTGCCTACGCTGCGGCGCACCGACTCCAGGATGGTCAGGCCCTGGCTGACCAGCCCGGCCGCGATCTCGCCCAGGCCGTCGGCGCCGTTGAGCACGCTGACGTTGGCGCCGGCCAGACCGCCGGCCGCCTCCTTGACGATCTGCGGCAGCTGGCTGATCAGCATCTGGTCCAGCGCGACCCGGTTGTTGGATGAGGCCGCCTCGGCCTGGATCCGGGTGCGCTCGGCATCGGCCACCGCCAGGATCCGGACCCGCTCGGCCTCGGCCTGCGCGGGCTTGACCACTTCGGACACCAGCTGCTGCTGCCGCAGCTCGGCCTGGCGCTGGGCCAGGTCGGCCTGGGCCTGGATGACCGCCTGCTGCGCGTGGGCCTGGGCCAGCGGCCCGGCCTGCGCCGCCTCGGACTGGGCCTTGTCCACCTCCGCCTTGTACTGCGCCTGCACGACGGCCGTCTGCCGCGCGTACTCGGCCTGCTGACGCTGCGACTCCTGCTGAGCCTGGGCCGCGGCCTGGTCGGCCTGCGACTGGGCGATCTTCGCCTGCCGCTGGATGGCCGCGTTGTGGGGCGAGGCCATCGCGGCGATGTAGCCGGCGCCCAGGTCGTCGATGGACTGGATCTGCAGCGCATCGACGGTCAGGCCGATGGTGGCCATCTCGGCCTTGGAGCCATCCAGCACCTCGCTGGCCAGCTTCTGCCGCTCGGTGACGATCTCCTCCACGGTCATCGAGCCGATGATCGAGCGAAGGTGACCGGCGAAGATACGGCCGGTCAGAATCGTCATCTGATCCTGGTCGGACAGGAAACGCTGCCCGGCGTTGACGATGCTTTCCTCGTCGTTGCCCACCTTGAACGCGATCACGGCCCGGACGTTCAGGGAGATGCCCTGCTTGGTCACGCAGGTCTCGGCCACCTCCGCTTCCTGCAGGCTCAGCGTCAGGTAACGGGCCTTGCGGAACGTCGGCATGACAAAGGCGCCGCGGCCGGTGACCACCCGGAACGGTGCACCACTGTTGCCAGCCCTTCCCCCAGAAATCAGCAGTGCCTCATCAGGCGCTGGAACGCGGTATCCGAACATCTTCCATCTCCTAAACCGGCTTCCTTGCCGGCCGGCTTTTCCGTGGGCCGGCATTATTCTTCGGTGAGCCCCCGAATTCGCTAAGCGCGATAATCACCCAGCTCGTCGAGCGGGTCGCTGGCCCACTCCATCACTTCGAGAGCCCGAGGGCCCCGTGCTTCAATGACGAGCACGGTGGCTCCTTGTGGCAACGGTTGTTCTGACCAGGCAATGAAGCTCTCTGAGCCGCCACGGATCTTGATCCGTACTTCCCCCGGGCCGCGCTCTCCGCGCGTGCCGACCGTAAGGACCCCCACCGAACCAATCGCCGATGAGTCCGCGACCAACGCCTGCCCCCTTACACCACCTAGATAGGTTCAGACTAGTCCCGCCGCCGCAGTGGTATAAGAGCGCGCTGCCCCTTGCTGCGCACGCTCATCAGGTTTGCCGAGACCGGCCAGTCGAGCGGTCAGAGCCAGCCCGCTCGTACATAGCCGGAGCCGGTGGCGCCCGGGGGGTATCCGGCCTGGCCCCGGCGGACCTTGCCCAGGAGCTCCTCGGTGGTCTCGAGGATTTCCGGGACCTCACGGCGGAGGGCTTCGGCGTCCCCCGGTCCGGCCACGTCGGCGGCGACGCCGGCCTCTTGGAGCACGCCGGGCAGGTCAGACAGCTTGGTCGCCAGCCAGGCGATCGGATCGGAGGACAGTTCAGGGACGAACACCCGGCGACCGGGCTCCCAGCCGGTGAACGCGGGGTGGTGGTGGGTGCGGTCGAAGCTGCCCGGGGTACCGGTGACCGATTCGAGCAGGTCGACCCGCCAGATGGGCTGGCCGACCGAGATCGGCTGGGCCGAGTACTGCGAGCCCTGGAGCTCGCCGCGGTCCAGCACCCGTAGCTCCAGCCGGACCCCACGCTCGGCGTCCTCGCCGCCGTGGTCCGGATCCGGGTCGACGATGTAGACGTCGCTGAGCAGGACCCCGAGCCGGTCGAAGCCAAAGGTGTAGAGCATCAGACAGTCATTCCTTCCTGGCATTCCTTCCTGGCATTCCTTCCTGGCATTCCTTCCCGGGCCTTCCCGCACCGCGCGTCCTGCGTCTTCCCCTCCACTATCGTTCGCGCGGGCGGGCCGAATCAAACCCGGACGCCCGGTGATAGAAACGGGGGAACAGACCCGAGCACCGGGACACCGCCATGCGCGAACGGCCGGACGTCACCCTTCCCCTGGCCCGGCCCTGCCC
>CAXUJF010000597.1:0-3737 GCA_964250865.1 uncultured Streptosporangiaceae bacterium | reverse complement strand
GTCAGTGCCCGCCCGGGGCGCCGGGTCCGAGGCGCGGCTGGTCGCCCGGCGGCGGTAGCCGGACCCGGCCGGCTTGTGTCCGGACGTAACTGGCGGGTGCGGGCGGCCGGGCCGGAAAGCGGGCGGTGCCACCACGTAAATTCGACACCTCAATATCCGCTGAGCGGGATCGGTGTCGAATTTTATTATAGCTGGCCCTTATTTCAAACCGGGCCATGCACGTGTTCAGCGCAATTTACTTATCACAGTGTTGTGGGAGTATTCGAGTGACCGAAAACGAGGGTTGGAGAAATAAATTCCGGCCTGACATCCCGAGCACGGCCAGGATTTACGACTACCTGCTGGGCGGGAAGGACAACTACCCGGCCGACCGGTCCGCCGCGGCGGCGATCGCCCAGGCCCTGCCGAACGTGCGCACCTCGTTCCGGTGGAACCGGGCGTTCCTCGGCCGTGCGGTCCGCTATCTGGCCACCGAGCAGGGCATCCGGCAGTTCATCGACGTCGGCACCGGGCTGCCCACGGCCGGCAACGTGCACGAGGTGGCCCAGGAAGCGGCCCCCGGCGCCCGGGTGGTGTACGTGGACAACGATCCGGTGGTGCTGGCCCATGGCCGTCACCTGCTGCACGGCGTGCCCGGCACCACGATCCTCGAGCACGACCTGCGCCGGACCAAGGAGATCCTGGACGATCCGGAGCTCCGGGCCCTGATCGACTTCGGCGCGCCCGTGGCCGTACTGCTGGTCGCGATCCTGCACTTCATCGCGGACGCCGACGACCCGGCCGCCGTGGTCAGGAAGCTGCTGGCGCCGTTCCCGTCCGGCAGCTACCTGGTCATCTCGCACGGCACCGCCGACGCGGTACCGGCGGTCCACGACGCGGCCGCGGTCTACCGGCAGTCCACCTCCTCGGCGCACGTCCGCCGCCGGGACCACATCGAGCGCCTGATCGACGGCCTGGAACTGCTCGAGCCCGGCATCGTCTGGCTGCCGCAGTGGCGGCCCGACCCCGGCTCAGAACCGGTACCGAACCCATCCGACGCCTACTGCTACGCCTTGGTGGCGCGCAAGCCCTAGCTGTAGCGATCCCCGGCCGCGATCCCGGCCGCCCTGCTGAATAGGATCGGCGCTATGCGCTACAGGTCGCTTGGATCATCGGGACTGCAGGTATCGGCCGTGGGCCTCGGCTGCAACAACTTCGGCCGCCGCCTCGATGTGAACGGGACGCGGGCGGTCATCGATGCCGCGGTCGAGGCGGGGATCACGCTGTTCGACACGGCCGACATCTACGGCGGCCACGGTGCGTCGGAGAGCGTCATGGGAGAGGTGCTCGGCCCCCGTCGGGATCAGATCGTGCTCGCCACCAAGTGGGGTAACCAGAACGCCGACATGGGCTACGGTCCGGTGGCCGGGGCCAAAGGTGGCCGGGCCTACCTGAAGCGGGCCGTCACCGAGTCCCTGCGCCGGCTGCGCACCGACCACATCGACCTGTACCAGCTGCACACCCCCGACCCGCACACCCCGATCGACGAGACGATCCTGGCCCTGGATGAACTGATCTCCGAGGGCAAGGTGCGCTACGTCGGGCACTCCAACTTCTCCGGCTGGCGGCTGGCCGACGCCGACCACGTGGCCCGTGCGCTCGGCCGCAACCGGTTCATCTCGGCCCAGAACGAATGGTCCTTGCTGGACCGGGCGGCCGAGGCCGACGTGGTGCCCGCGGCCCGGAACTTCGGGCTGGGGGTGCTGCCGTTCTACCCGCTGGCCAACGGCCTGCTCACCGGCAAGGTCCGGCGCGGCCAGGAGGTGCCGGCCGGGACCCGGCTGGCCGAACGGTCCAGCTACATCACCGACGAGAAACTGGACCGGGTTGAGGCGCTGATCGAGTGGGCCGGAAGCCAGGGCGTCAGCATCCTGGAGGTGGCCATCGGCGGCCTGGCCGCGCTCCCCGGGTGCGCCTCGGTCATCGCCGGGGCGACCAGCCCGGAGCAGGTGAAGGCCAACGCGGCCGCCGGGGACTGGATCCCGACCGAGGACCAGCTGGCCGAGCTGGACAAGATCGTCCCGCCGCCGTCCGCAGGCCGCTGAGGAGACTCGGGTTCACCCGCGGTCCTAGCTGGCGGCCGCTGCGGTCTGGTACAGCGTGCCGACGTCCGAACCGAACATAATCGAGTAGGACACCGACGAGCTGTCTCCGCCCTGCTCGTAGCCGCCGATGACGCCGGTCACCGTGCCCTCGCCCGTGGCCTTGTTCACCTGAACCAGGAACGGGCTGCCGCTGGTGCCGTCCGGGTAACCCCCGCAGTCGAACTCCAGCTGGGTCGCCCGGGCTGAGGCCGCCCCGGTTGAGCCAGCACCGAATGCCGTGGTCTGGTTCTCGCACACCACCGGCTCCCTGCTCCCGTCCGGATACCCGATCACCTGGGTCAGCTGGCCAGCGGGCTCGTCCAGGCCGAGTTGGTTAGCGCCGGTGACATCCTCGATCTGAGTCCCAGCCGAGTTCGCCTTGACCTGCAAGAACGCCACGTCGTCGGCGCTGCTGCCGGAGGCCGACCACGCCTGGCCGACGAAGACCCGGGACACGTACCAGCTGCCGTACGGCATCTTGCCGTCGTGGTATCCGGGCACGAACGCGATCGTGCCCGAGCGGCCGGTGACGCAGTGCGCGGCGGTGATGAGCAGGCTCCCATGCGGGCTGTGCACCACGCTGGCCGTGCAGAAGTGGTAGCCCAGCGTCCCGTTGCTGACCGTGAACAGGGCCCCGGTGGTTGGCGTGCCCGCGAACGACGCGCCTTGCTGCGTCGCGGCCGGGGCCAGCTGAACCGCGGCGGCGATCTGCGTGGTCGGGCTGCCAGTATCACCGTCAGCTGGGGATGCGAACACCACGGCCACGATGGCCAGCATCGACAGGCCGGCGATCCGGGCGGACGGTCTGGCCAGCCAGCGCAGCCCAGGTACGAATCGCATGGCCTCCCTCTCCGCTGCCGCCCGGATTTCATCCTGATGGGCGAGTCTGGGTGAAAGCGGAGAGATTGGCTTTGAAAAGGCTGAATGCTGGCTGAATCCCCAACTGGCCAGGTTGACCGGCCAGTCAGGCCGCTGATCTGGCCATCACCGTGCTTCGGAAATCACGCCTCCGGATGGCCGAGCTGAACATCGTGCGCCTGCGCTTCGCCGGACGAGACCCGCAACCGGCTGGCGGCCGGCGGGTACCCGCTGGCAATTACGGTGTAGTCGCCTTCGGGCAGGTTCTCGAACGAGTAGCCCCCGTCGTCGCCGGTCCGGGCCAGCCCGGCCACGTTGCCGTCACTGTCCAGCAGCATCACCTGGGCGTCGGAGATCGCGTCGCCTGCCTTCGTGCGCGCGGTCCCGCGTACCCGGGCCCCGTTCCGCAGTTCGGCGTCCTGAGTGGTCGCGTCGCCGTCGGACACGGTGACCGGCAGCGCCGCGGGCTGGTAGGCCGGGGCGCTCAGCGCGAGCGCGTAGCGGCCTGGGGCCAGATCGGTGATCAGGTACCGGCCCTGGGCGTCGGTGCTGCGGGCCGCGACCACCTCGCCTCGCGTGTTGGCCAGGGTCACGGTCACCCCCGCCAGCGGGCCTCCGGTGCCCGCCGCACGGATGGTCCCGGCCAGCTGGGACGCACCGGGCAGCAGCACGTCCACCTCCACCGGCCCGGTGCCGACGCGCACCGCCGAAGCCTGCGGCTGATGGGAGGGGGCCATGGCGATCAGCGTGTAGGGG
>CAXUJF010000596.1:0-3745 GCA_964250865.1 uncultured Streptosporangiaceae bacterium | reverse complement strand
GAGGACGTCGTAGACGTCCTCACCGCGGAGGCCGAGCAGAACCAGGCCGCCCAGCGCGGTGAGCGCCGCCAGCCCCACAGCCAGGGAGCTGGCGGCACCCGCGGCCCGGGAGAGCCGCCTGTCCGGGACGATCATCCCGCTATCGTCTCCTGCGGCTGCAGGCCTGACAAGCCGGTCGCGTCCGCGCGCTCGGCGCCTGCGTGGTGCTCGGCGCGCGCGGCCCGGATCAGGTGCACCCCGCACAGGACCAGCACGACGGTGAACCAGCCCCAGCCCAGGGCGAATACCCGCTCGTCCGTTCCGCTGTGCGTGAGCACCAGCAACGGCAGGGTCACCCCGAACGCGACCGCCAGCCAGCGGGGCACGATCCGCGACCGCCACAGGGCGATCGCCATCAGGATCAGGCCCAGCGCCTGCCCGGCCAGCGCGACTGCGCCGAAATAGCCCGCGACCGTGTGCCCGTAGCCGTCCACCGCCCGGGCGGCGGCGGCCGTCCCGGTGAATCGCGGAAGGATTGCCGTCAGCAGTTCGGGCAGCGAGCCCAGCGGGCTGAGCAGGAACGCGCCGGCCAGGAAAACGCCGGCCACGGTGGCCAGCCGCGACGTGACCGCCGAGGCGCGCCAGGCCAGTACGGCCACGCCCATCGCCAGCACGGGCAGTGCGAACTGCAGCGCGGCTACCTGGGCGAGCGTCGGGTGGGCGGCGGCCTGCGCCACCGCTCCGGCCGTGGTACCGGAATTGACCGGCGTCAGGAGGTGGTAGGCAGTGTTGGCGGCCGCGGGGAGCGCCAGGCAGCCGGCTGCGGCCCAGGCGCAGCCGACGCTCAGCGCGCGCCGCCGGGAGGCAGCAGCGGTGGTTGTCGCCGGAACGGAAGTTGTGGTCATGTCTGATCCCTCGGTGTGCTCCGCCGGACCCGGTGGCCCGGATAAGGCGAGCCTGCGGCGCCCGGCGTCCCGGGCACCAGGGACAAACCCGCCCGGAACCCGGGAAAACGCCGGCGTTCGAGCACATGCTTTACGTTGGCGGGATGGACGCGCCGCCCGAAGTCATCTACATCATCCGGCATGCGGAGAAGCCGCTGAAGCCCCCGCTGTCCGGCGTCGACTACCAGGGCGGTCAGAACGAGCATTCGCTGCTGCCGCGCGGCTGGCAGCGCTCCGGCGCCCTGGCCGCGCTGTTCCACCCAGAGTTCGGGCCGATGCGGGAGGGCTTGCGCACCCCGACCGTGCTGGTGGCTCCCTCCTGGGGGCACCCGGGCAAGACGGCCGCGCACCGTTCGTACCAGACCATCCAGGGGCTGAGCGAACACCTGGGCCTGCCGATAACGTCCGAGTTCGCCCAGGGGCAGGAACAGCAGCTGGCCGACGACCTGGTGGGCGGCCACTGCGGAGTCGCGCTCATCTGCTGGGAGCACAAGCACATCCCGGTCATCGCAGCCTCGTTGCCGGCCGTCAGCGGGACCGTCATCCCGCGGAAGTGGCCGGGCGACCGCTACGACGTCATCTGGGTGTTCACCCTCGTCCCGGAGCCCGGCCCGGTCCGCTACACCTTCAGCCAGCTGCCGCAGCAGCTGCTGTCCGGGGACACCGCAACCGTGATCCCCGCGGACGTCGAAGAGTCAGAGAACGGCGCCGGCCAGCACAAACACCACCACAAGGCGTGATCAGGGCTGAAGTCCCTCATCCCAAGGTGTCCCGTAGCGCAGTCCGCGCGTCCTCGCCGAGCACGAACTGCACGGTCATACCCGGCAAGTCCGGCAATGCTGCCCAGTGGGTGACGGATTCGTCGCCCGGGCGGCCGTAGGGCAGGCGAATGACACGGTCGGAGTCGACGAAGCAGTCGCGGTACTCGGTCCCGTCCTCGGCGATGTGGCGATTGGTGAAGTACATCGCCAGCACCAGCCAGAAATCCTCTCCGGATGCCTCGCCGGGCTCGGCCGGGTAACGGCCCGATACCGCAGCGGCCACCGGGTACCCGGACCTGGGCAGCCTCTCGCGCGCGTCCACCCACTCGACCACTGCGTCCATGTCCGCCTCCGGCTCGGTTCTCCGTCAGCCGCCCCGTCATGTCGCCCCGGCTGTGTGAGCCCAGCCTGGCGCGCAAGCCAGCTCCCAGGTAGGGGGAAGTCCCCCTCTTCAACCTTGGCGATAACCCCCTGGCCGTAGAGACGAGACGCCCCGGCCGGGCCGCTGGGCCCAGCCGGGGCGTTACTGCGTTGCTTCCTCTTGGTCAGCGGGCTGCTCGTGCCGCCGCTGAGTTCCCCGAAGTGGCCGCCGGGGCCTGCGTCTGAGCGGTCGGGTTCGGGACCGGCAGCGGCTGGCAGGTGAGGTCCCACTCGGCGTGGGCCTTGCGTGGCGGCAGCTTGCCCGTCTCCAGGTAACTGGCGATGGTCCCGTCGACGCAGAGGTTGCCGAACAGCGAGTCGGCGTGCGAGGTGCCGCCCGGCTCGGCCAGCAGCACCGAGTGCGGGAAAAGCTTGCGGACCTCGAGGCTGCCCGGGAACGGTGTCGCCGCGTCCAGTGTCTCGTCGATGAGCAGGGCGCTGTGGATCGCGGCGCCGCTCCCGTGCGAGGCGACCCGCACCGGCCGATGGGCCGGGGCCGGCCAGTGCAGGCAGGGCGCGTTGAACCAGGCGTTGTCCCAGGTCTCGAACGGCGCGATCTTGTTCACCGCGTTGTTGTCCCGCTGCCAGACCGGCCAGCTCGTCGGCCATTGCACGTCGGTGCACTGGACCGCGTTGTACACCGCGAACCCGTTGTCATTACCCGGTGTGTCGGTGCTCTGGTAGAGGCCCACGAGCGTCTTGGCCGCGGCCGCGCTGTGGGTGTTCTCCCAGCCGGCAAAGGCGCTGCCGAGCTGCAGCCAGGTCTGCTGGTAGTAGCCGGCCTCAAGGAAGATGTCGGTCCACTCGTCCGGGCCGACCACGCCGCTGATCGGACTCTTGGCCAGCGCCGCCTTCTCCGCGTACCAGCGCTTGCTGACCGCGGCCGCGGTGGCGCCGAGGTGATAGTAGCTGTTGTACTTGGCCAGCCAGCCGAACCAGATGTTGACGTTCCGGTTGAACGCGATGTCCTGGTTGAGGTTGGCCTTGTACCAGATGTCCTTCGGGTTCACGTTGCTGTCCAGGATCAGCTGGTTCAGCGTGTGCGGGTACAGCGTCGCGTAGACCTGGCCCAGGTAGGTGCCGTAGGAGAAGCCGTAGTAGCTCATCTTCCCCCGCGGGCCGACCAGCGCCTGCCGGATGCTGTTCATGTCCCGGGCCGAGTCGATCGTGGTCATGTTGTCGAGCAGTGCGCTCTGCGCCGCGCTCCGGGTCTCACAGGCCTTGTCGTAGGCGGCGGACCGGCCCAGCCAGTACCTCAGGATCGACAAGGTCGTCGGGTTGTAGCTCTCCCGGTCGGGGGAGAAGTAGTTCGGGTCGCAGGACAGTGCCGGGACGCTGCTGCCGACGCCGCGCGGGTCGAAGCCGATCCAGTCGTAGTCGGCCGCCGCGGCGCTCAGCTTGTCCGCCTGCAGCTGCGCGACCAGGAACGTGTTGAGGTCAAGACCCGAGCCGCCCGGTCCGCCGGGGTTGGTCAGGATGATGCCCCGGTAGTCCTTGGCGCTCGAGGTGTGCGCGATCTTGGACACCGCGATCTCGATCTTCGGGCCGGACGGGTGGCTGTAGTTCAGCGGCACCGACAGGTCCCCGCAGGTGGCACCGGCCTGGGCCAGGTCGGTTTCCGTGCAGGTACCCCAGGTGATC
>CAXUJF010000595.1:2124-3750 GCA_964250865.1 uncultured Streptosporangiaceae bacterium | reverse complement strand
GCGTCAGCGGCCCGCGGCGTCGGCCCGCCCCCGGCGCCAGCGGGGCGCGCCCCCGGTACCCGCGGGGCACAGCGGGCGCTCTAAGCTCCCGTTATGCCAGCTACGTACCGGCCGCGCCGCTCCTGCCTGTCCGTGCCGGCCAGCAGCGAGCGCTTCATCGCCAAGGCGCGTGACCTCCCGGCTGACGAGGTGTTCCTCGACCTCGAGGACGCGGTCGCACCGTCGGCCAAGGACGCCGCCCGGCGCAACGCCGTCGCCGCGCTGACCTCCGGCTCCTGGCGGGCCGGAATTCACGCCGTGCGGGTCAACGACGCCACCACCCCGTGGGCCTACCAGGACGTGGTCGCGCTGGTCGAGGGGGCCGGCGACGCCCTCGATGTCATCGTCCTGCCGAAGGTCACCGACCCGGGCCACATCATCTGGCTCGACCTGCTGCTGACCCAGCTCGAGCGGGCCACCGGCCGCACCGGCTCGATCGGTATCGACGTGCAGATCGAGGACCCCCGCGGCCTGGCTCAGGTCGACGCCATCGCCGGCGCGTCGGACCGGCTCGAGGCCCTGGTGTTCGGGCCCGCCGACTTCATGGCCAGCATCGGCATGCCGTCGCTGACCGTGGGGCAGGCCGATGCGGGCTATGCGGGCGATGCGTTCTACTACCCGCTGATGCGGATCCTGGTCGCCGCCCGGGCCAATGGCCTGCAGGCCATCGACGGCCCCTACGTCAAAGTCCGCGACGTCGAGGGTTTCCGCCGCGCTGCGGGCAGCGTGGCCGCCCTCGGCTTCGACGGGAAGTGGGTCCTGCACCCGGATCAGATCACCGCGGCCAACGAGACGTTCACCCCGCGCCAGGCCGACTACGACCGGGCCGAGCTCATCCTGGACGCCTACGATCACGCCACCACGGTGGACCAGCGGGGCGCGGTCATGCTGGACGACGAGATGGTCGACGAGGCCATGCGCAAGATGGCCATCCGCGTCGCGCTCCAGGGCCGTGCCGCGGGCCTCGACCGCCAGGAGTCCTACACCCCGCCCTCGTCCTAGCGCCGTCCCGGTCCGGCCGGTGCCCGGTGCGTCATTCCGGCTCCAGCACGCCCCAGGACCTCAGGATGCCGGCCAGCCCGGTGGTCAGCGGGAACGAGGTGAGATCACCGGGCGCCACCCACCGGGCATCGGCGGCATCGTCGCCCGCGGCCAGCGTCCCGCCGGTCACCGTGGCCGCATAGTCCCTGATGTCCAGCACGGTGTCCCCGGTGCCGGGCCGTTCCACCGCGCCGACCAACGGGCCGGGGGTTACGACCAGCCCGGTCTCTTCCAGCATCTCCCGGGCCAGCGCCTGCGCGTCGCTCTCACCCGGCTCGACCCGGCCGCCCGGCAGCGACCAGCGCCCGGCCTCGGGATCATGACCGCGCTGGATGAGCAGCAGGCGCCCCTGACCATCGCGGACGATGGCGCCGACGCAGGGAATCCGGCGGCCGGTCATGAGGCGAGTATGGCTCTTCCACCTGACCTAATCTTCCGTAATCTCCAGTTAAAAATGTTCTCCCACCGGATCTCACCGTCACATCGTGCCGTCCCCAGTACCGGGGGGGCGCCCCGACAAGGCGGCCGCCGGGGGAGCCCGAGTGG
>CAXUJF010000595.1:723-2114 GCA_964250865.1 uncultured Streptosporangiaceae bacterium | reverse complement strand
CCCCCCCCCCCCCGCCCCCCCCCCCCCCCCCCCCCCCCCACGGCGGTGAGCCGGGATATGCCGATTTCGGTTACTTAAGGTGACAAGCTCGAATATTTCAGCCCCAGCTTTTCTCATCCCGCCTCGCCGTCCGCTGAAACGGAGTTATTGCAGGACATGGCCCTTCAGGTAGATCACGTTTCGGTTGCGGAAGGTTAGGTGAACTCGGCTCTGGATACATTCGGTTAGGTGGTGAACACAAAAAATCCAAAGATTCGATCACGTAAAGCGACAAATATTCAGAGTGTGTCAACCTAGCTACGCTCTGCTGCGTCTTGCTAGTAGGAGACCTCGGAACGGTCGTCCCGCCCTCGGGCCGGCGTTCCAGTGACCGCGAGCAAGTTGCCCGGCCCGGTGACCGCAATGCGCCGGGTAAAGCACCAAATCTCGACCTGTACCGGGGGATGGGGACCCCTTCGCCAATTCGCGGCGACCACTCACGAGCAGATGCCAGCACTCTCCGAATTCGTTCGGATACGTATTGCTGCCAGCTGCTGGGGGGTGGTCCCCCTGTCAATCCGTGCCTGGCACGGTCGTCGTTCCATGGGAGGAACCCGAATGTCAGTCAAGGCAAAGCTCACGGCCGGTGCGGCCACGTTCGTGATGGTCGGCGGCGGCCTTGGTATGGCCGGCACGCTCACCGCCAGTGCGGCCACCCCGTCCTGCGGCAGCAACTGCGTCAGCCTCTACACGCAGAAGTACGGCCAGCACTACTTCGTGGACGTGTACCAGGGCCGGGCGGCGGCGGGACAGGAGAGCATCCTCTTCCAGGGCTCGAACAGCGACCCGGCGCTGGACTTCACCTACGCCTACGAGGGCACGGTCCACAGCTTCTACCGCAACTACGGCCTGGTCACCGCGGCGTTCGCCCACACCTACGGTGGCGACCCGGCGTTCGAGTTCCAGTACTCGCCCTACGGTCTGGGCAGCAACTTCTGCCTGTCCACCTGGCCGGGCGTGGCGCCGCAGCCGGGCTACAAGGTGCGCCTGGAGCCGTGTGGCCAGTACTCCAATACGCTGTGGGCCGCGGACGTGGTGAACCGGGTCCGGGACCGGCGCAGCGCCGGCGGCAGCGACGTGCCGCTGATCAACGGCGCGACCAACAGCTTCTCCAACCCGGAGGTGCTGAACTACCCGGCCGGCAACCCGACCGACCTGCCGCGTCCGGTGCTGAACGTCCAGCCGGAGAAGCAGTACTCCAACGGCACGGTGTTCGACAACCAGGAGTGGGGCTTCAAGCTGGGCGACCTCGGCTAGTTCCCCTCCTCCCCTAGGGGATGACGGGGTAGAGTCACCGGCCACCGGGCGGGGGGGGGGGGGGGGGGGGGCGCGGCGGGCCGGCGCGCGCGCGG
>CAXUJF010000595.1:0-713 GCA_964250865.1 uncultured Streptosporangiaceae bacterium | reverse complement strand
CGTTAGCGCCTGCCGCCCGTCAGTGTTAATGAGACCTCTGCGTAGCATGACCGGGTGCGTATCGACCTGCACACCCATAGCAGCGCCTCGGATGGCACCACCGGGCCCGCCGAGGTGATGGCCCGCGCCCGGGCCCGCGGTCTGGACGTGGTGGCGCTGACCGACCACGACACCGTGGCCGGACACGACGAGGCCCGGGCCACGCTGCCGCCCGGGCTGACCCTGGTCCCCGGCATGGAGCTGTCCAGCACGGTGGACGGGCGCAGCCTGCACCTGCTGGCCTACCTGTTCGACCCCGCTTATCCCGCGCTGGCCGAAGCGGTGGCCAGCATCCGCGACGACCGGATCCGCCGGGCCCGGGCCATGGTGGCCAAGCTGGCCGCCCTCGGTACCGGGGTCACGTGGGAACAGGTCGCCGCGATCGCCGGCGACGGCGTGGTCGGCCGCCCGCACATCGCTCGCGCGCTGGCCGTCACCGGCACGATCGACTCGCCTGCCGACGCCTTCACCACCGACTGGATCGGCGACGGCGGCCGGGCCTACGAGGACAAGTACGCCCTCGATGCCGCCGCGGCGATCGCCCTGATCCGCCAGGCCGGCGGGGTCAGCGTGCTGGCCCACCCTCGCTCCGGCGGCTACGAGGTGTCCGACGATCAGATCCGCGCGCTGGCCGCGGCCGGCCTGACCGGCCTCGAGGTGTGGCACCCGGACCA
>CAXUJF010000594.1:0-3770 GCA_964250865.1 uncultured Streptosporangiaceae bacterium | reverse complement strand
CCCTGGGACAGAGCTGATGACCGACACCCAGGGCGCCCACGCCCTGCAGGGGGTGCTGGCGGCCGAGAACGCGGCCGTCTACGGGTACGGCCTGGCCGGGGCCCAGCTCAGCGGCAGCCAGCTCACGACCGCGCAGCAGGACTGGAACCTGCACCGGGCGGCCGGGGCCAGCGTGTCAGCGATGATCACCGCGCGCGGCGGCACCCCCGCGCCCGCGGCGGCGGTCTACCGTCCCCCGTTCGCGGTGAACAGCGCGACCTCGGCCCGGGCGCTGGCCGCGGTGCTGGAGAACGGGCTGGTTCAGGCATACCTGGCCCTGGTCGCGCTGGACGACGCGGCGCTGCGGGCGTTCGGCGCCGACCAGATGCAGGCCGCGGCGATCAGGGCCACGCTCTGGCGGGGCAGCACGATCGCGTTCCCCGGCCTGCCCACCAGTGCTCTTAAGTAGGACAGTGCGCTTAAATAATTAACCGGGTCTTACTTGGGGGCGTTGCTGGCCAGTACGTGCTGGACCGCGCTGGCCGCGGCGGCCAGGTCGTCGGCGGCCGAGATGCGCTCGGCCCAGGACCACCAGAACCACCAGCCCCCGTCGCTGCCGCAGCCGGCGTAGATGTGCTCCTCGAGCGCGCGGGCTTCTGGGTTCACCACGTACAGGCTGGGCACCCGGCCCGGCGGCAGCACCATGCGTACCTGCATGCCGCGGCGGGTGAGTTCTTCGCCCAACTTCTCGAGGTATTCGAGCTGCACGTCGGCTGCCTCACGCAGTTGCTGAGCTTGCACCGTCATCACTTCGTTACTCCCGGAGACCAGATTGCTGCTGAGCGTGTCAGCGGGTACCAGGATAGAGAGTTTGCGGAGTTTAGTCGGCCGGATCCGCCAATGCCTCGGACAGTGCTGGATTCGCCAGCTCCGCCGGCAGTACTGGATTGGCCAGCTCCGCCGGCAGTGCTGGATTCGCCAGCTCCGCCGGCAGTGGCTCGCTGTGCAGGACGGTGAGCCGGGACACCGCGCGGGTCAGGGCCACGTACAGCCGCGGTAGCCCGCGCGCCTCGGCCCGGGTGATGGCCGCGGGCTCGATCACGATCACGTGGTCGAACTCCAGGCCCTTGGACATCGTCACCGGCACCAGGGTGAGCCGCCCGCCGGCCGCCGGTTCACCGTCCAGCACGTCGTGGGCCAGGCCGTGCCCGGTCAGGGCCCGGGACAGCTCCGGTAGCTGCTGGTCGGCGGCGATCACGGCCACCGAGCCGGGTTGCGCGGCGGCACCGGCGCACACCTGCGCCAGCCGGTCGCCCAGGCCGCCCGCGGGCACGGCCACGATCTGCAGCGCGCCCGGGTCCTCGCGCAGGGAGGACGCGGGCGACAGCTCAGGCGCGATCCGGCTCAGCAGCCGGCTGGCGTAGTCCAGGATCTGCCGCGGCACCCGGTACCCGGTGCCCAGCACGCGCAGCTCGGCCTCGGGCTTGCCCAGGTGGCCGAGCAGCTCGGCCCAGTTCGCGGTGGCCCACGGCGTGGTGCCCTGGGCCACGTCACCGAGCACGGTGGCCGCTCCGGTGGCGCACCGGCGGCCGATGGCCCGGCACTCCATCGGAGACAGGTCCTGGGCCTCGTCCACCACCACGTGGCTCAGGCTGGGGATGCGCTCGATCAGGCCGCGGGCCTCGTCGATGAGCATCGCGTCCGCGGGCGACCAGCGGGCCGACCCGGGCCCGCGCGGCGGCCGGGCCCACCTGACCGTCTGCTGCTCGGCGTCGTCCAGCAGGCCGGCCGCGGCCGCGGCCAGGGCGCCGGAGTCACTGAGCAGGCCGAAGACCAGCCGGACCGGGTCCACCTTGGGCCAGATGGTGTCGACCATGGCCCGGACCGGCCGGGACCGGCGTACCGCGTCGTGGGTGCGGTCGTCGCAGGTCTCCCCGGCCGCCTCGAGCTGGCTCAAGATCACGTGCGCGATCCGGTGGCCGAGCAGGTCCCGGCCCGCCCCGTAGGACAGGCCGCGCTGGCGCAGCTCCGCGGCCAGGCCGGACAGCTCGTAGGCCGAGATCCGCCACCGGTGCGCGCCGCGGGTCAGCACCAGCGGCTCCGACGGCTCGGCCAGCCGGGACCAGACCGCACGGCGCAGCACCTCGGCCATCCGGGCGTCGCCCTTGACCCGGGCCGCGGCCAGGGTGTCCTGGCCGCGGACCGGGACGGAGGCGGCCAGCTCGGTGACGGTCAGCTGGCTGACGTCGACCTCACCCAGCGCGGGCAGCACGTTGCGGATGTAGGCCAGGAAGGCCCGGTTCGGCCCGATGACCAGCACGCCCCGGCGGGCGACCCGCTCGGAGTAGGCGTACAGCAGGTAGGCGACCCGGTGCAGGCCGACGGCGGTCTTGCCGGTGCCGGGCGCGCCCTGGACGCAGACGGTCTGGCCCACGTCGGCCCGGACGATGTCGTCCTGGTCGGGCTGGATGGTGGCCACGATGTCGCGCATCGGCCCGGAGCGGGGCCGTTCGATCTCCTGGATCAGCAGCTGGCTGACCGGCTCGCCCGCCCCGGCCCCGTCTTTGGCACTGTCGCCAGCTGGGCCGGTCCCGAACCGCTCGTCCTCGAAGGCGGTCAGTTCCCCGCCGGAGAAGCCGAACCGGCGGCGCAGCTCCAGGCCCATCGGCTCGTCCCGGCTGGCCTGGTAGAACGACCGCGATACCGGGGCGCGCCAGTCGATGACCACCGGGGTGCCGGCCGGGTCGTGCACGTGACGGCGGCCGATGTGGAAGCTCTCCGCCCGGGTCTCATCGTGGGCACCGTAGTCCAGGCGGCCGAAGAACAGCGGGGTGTCCGGCAGGTCCTGCAGCGCTTCGGCCCGGTGGAACAGCGCAGCCCGCAGGTACTCCTCCGAGACCGGATCGCCCCCCAGGGCCTGGAGCGACAGCACGTCGTCGCGCATGAGCCCGAGAAACTTACGCGACTCGAGCAGGTAGGCCTGCTCGGCGCCGAGGACGTCAGTGGACGGGCGGGCAAGACCGGTATCGGGGGGTTCTCCCTCCGTCTGGGGCGCGGGCATGACGACCTCTCCTCCCGAACACGGTGGGGCACAAAGTACGAGAACTTACCAGGTGCCGCGCCGCCATTCGACGTGTCGCCGCTGCGCTGAACCGCCCCACCGAGCTGGCCACGCACGCCACCTTCCCCGGGTGTGCGCGGACCCGGTCAGGCCACCGCGGCCGGCCAGGCGGTCAGGCCGCGGGGGGTCAGGAACGAGTCGAAGACAAGCTCGGCGGCCCCGGTCAGCACGCCGAGATCACCCAGCTGGGAGGCGATCAGCGGCGGCGGCGCATCCCGGCGGAAGCGCATCAGCGTGGCTTCGTAGCCGGCTTGCATGGCGTCCGGGGCGGCCTGGAGGATGTCGCGGCCCAGGCCGGACAGGCCGACGCCGGCCGGATCGTGCGCGTTGACCAGGGTGCCGATCCCCCGGCCCAGCGCCTGCGCCACACCGGCCAGCGCGCGGGCGCAGCCGGGGTCGGTGGCGGCGTCACCGATCACCTCGAGAGCCAGGTCGATCCGGTCGCCTTCCTCGGTCCGGCCCGCCCGGCGCAGCAGGCCGTGGCTGCCCACGTCCAGCTCCCAGCAGCCGACCGAGCCGCAGCGGCACGATTCGGTGCCACCGGTCAGCGGCATGTGGCCGAACTCCCCGGCCGCACCGTGCGCGCCGGTCAGCGGCAGCCCGGCCGACAGCAGCACGCCGCCGACGCCGGTGGCCAGATCACTGCGCGTAACGGGCTGGCAACCTCCGC
>CAXUJF010000593.1:0-3772 GCA_964250865.1 uncultured Streptosporangiaceae bacterium | reverse complement strand
GGGTTGATGGGGTTGACGGGGCTGGGGTGGTCCGAGGGTCTGATGGGCTCGGTGGGCTCGGTGGGCTCGGTGGGCTTGGTGGGTCTGTTGGGCCTGGCGGAATTGGCGCCTCGTCTGCACCGTCTGTGCCTTCTGCGCCGAGGTAGGCGGCGGTGACGGCTGGGTCGGTTTGGACTTCGGCCGGGGAGCCACTGGCGATGAGCTTGCCGAAGTCGAGGACGAAGATCGTGTCGCAGACCGACATGACCAGGTCCATCCGGTGCTCGATGACCACCACCCCGGCCTCGGCGGCCATTTCCCTGATCAGGTCACCGAGCTCGGACAGCTCGTTCTCGGGCAGTCCGCTCGCGGGCTCGTCCAGCAGCACCAGCCGGGGCCGGGCCGCCAGCGCCCGGGCCAGTGCGACCCGTTTGCGCAGGCCGTAGGAGAGCGTGTCCGGCATCCGGTCGGCCAGGTCGGCCACGCCGAGCCGATCCAGTGCACCCATCGCCTGCTCCCGCAACCGCCGTTCGTCCCGATCGGAACGCGGCAGCCCGAACAGCGCGGACCAGACGCCGGCCTTGGCACTGGGCGTGGCGCCGACCATGACGTTCTCGGTCACGGTCAGGCCGGGGAACAGGCCGACGCCCTGCAGGGTGCGGGTAATGCCGAGGGCGGCCAGCCGGTCGGTCCGCAAACCGGTGAGCTCGCGGCCCTCAAAACTGACCGTGCCGGACTGCGGCTTGACGAAGCCGGAGACCGTGTTGAGCAGGGTGGTCTTGCCCGCCCCGTTGGGGCCGATGATGCCGGTGACCTGGCGTGGTCGGGCGGTCAGGGACACCTGGTCCAGCGCGGTCAGGCCGCCGAACTGGACCGTGACGTCCCGGATCTCCAATGAACCATCGTTCACCAGGGTCCGCCTATGGTCTTGGGCCGCTTCTTTGCGGCTCGATGAACAGATATTCATCGCTGAGCCGGAATGTGACAAGACCCAATCCGGCGTCGTGGCCAAACCGAGACCAGACAGCCAGCGGCCGCGCCCGCTGAGCCAACGGCCAGCGGTCCCCCGGTCTCTTGCCATTTAGCAAAAGAAATGTAAAGGCGTAAAGGCAATCGGAAAAAAATGCCGCTCCAGACCCCGGCAGTTATCATTAACTTGTTAATACGGGGATGGTCGAGCTGGGATTTAATGATCCGCTTCGCGTCAGTCTTAGCAGCTCATCTGGCTGCCAACGTGCGTATTTCGCCCGGGCTAATTTATTTCGGCTCGCTTATTCACGCGAGCGAAAGACTTGATTCTTGATTTGTTCGCGACCCTCACAGAGGAGTTTTACATGACTACACACCCGAATATTGTCCTCGTCCACGGCGCCATGGTCTCCCACCCGGCCGAGGTGACCCAGCTCATCGAGAAGGCCGCCGCGGCGGTCCAGACGTCCGGTTAGCTGATTCGGCCGGGCTGGTCGAGGCCAACCCGGTCGAGCTCGGCCGCCAGTGCCGCCGGGGCGCGCATCCGCCAGGCGTCGGTGACGAGCTCAGCCAGCCGGTCACGGTCCACCTGGGCCAGCTGCAGCATGACCAGCGGCCAGCCGTCGTAGCCGGACGTGGTGAAGAAGACCTCCGGCTCCCCCAGCAGCAGGGCCTGCTTCTCGGCTTCGTCGCCGACGTACAGCACCGCGATGTCGGTCCGGAGGACCCGGGGCTGACCCGGTCTGCGCTCGGGGTAGGACCAGACGAATCCCTTGCCCGCCACCCGGAAGTCGAAGCCGTCGCTGTCGATCTCTTCCACGTGCGGCAGGGCCAGCGCGAGGTCGCGCACGTCGTCGGCGTCAGCCATGGACGTATCTCAGCTGGCCGGGCCGGCGTAGCGGATGCCGGTGACGTCGAACAGGTGATGGATCGGGTCGTGCACGAAGTACCGCGCGAACGTTTCGACCGTGAAGTGGGCACCGTCGCTGCGGTGGCCGGTCCGCTGCCACTGCTCCGCGGAGAGGGAATCGAACCGGGCCGCGAGCGTCTCGGCCGCCACCGGAATCTCGGCGGCCACGGTGGCGGGATCCTGTTCGCCGTAGTGGTTGGCCACCGCGGTGACGTCCTGGTCCCAGTTGGGGTACAGCGGCCCCTCCTGGGTCAGCATCAGCTGAAGCCGCTCGTCGTACAGCCGCAGCGCGTCCCGGACGTGGCAGCCGTACTCCAGCGGTGACCACTTCTCCGGTGCCGGGCGTCGCCGCACGTCAGGAGCCTGGGTGAGCACCCCAGGCCAGGCGGCGGCGTTGGCCCGGATCATCCCGGCGACCGCGCCGGCGGCCACGTCCCGGGTGTCCAGGCCGCAGTCCGGGCAGGGACGCTGGAGCACCCAGGTCCAGTCCTTGGTGTCGGGCGCGATCGTCATGGCTGAACAGTAACTAATCCGTTCTGGGCGAGCCAGACAGTTGTTGCCCGGATGGGCGACCAGGCCGACCACGGGCGACGTCATTAAAAAATAAATAATCGCTGGCCGGTAAGGCTCGGCGGTGGCTCAGGCCCGCTCGAGCAGCAGCAAGTGGGACTGGAGCTGGCCTTGTTTCAGCAGGCGGCCGATCCGGCCGCTCTGGGCTTCGGCGGTGCGCCAGGCCGGGCTGGAACCGCGGCGGCGTTCGAGTTCGGACTCGACCGCGGCGGAGCGCTCTTGCCAGGAGGCCGATGCGGCGGAGAGGTCGGCCGTGGCCGCGCGGTCCAGTACGGTCAGTTCCGCCTGGCTGAGCAGGGCGTCGAGCTGGTTCGGGCGGGGGAAGTGGTTGCCTTCGGGCGGGTTGTCCAGCTCGGGCACGGTGGCCAGGAAGGCGAGCAGGCCGATGCGGCCGCCGGGGCGGACCACCCGGCGTAGTTCCCGCAGCACGGCCAGCTGAGCGGCCGGGCCTGAGGTCGTGCACAGGACCCCGAGGCACCAGGCCGCGGGGACCACCTCGTCGGCGAACGGCAGCCGGGTCGCGTCGCCCTGGAAAACCGGGAAGCCGAACAGCTTCCGGGACGCGCGGCAGGCGTCGGGCTCCGGCTCGACCAGCAGCGGGCGGACCCCGGCGTGCTGGCAGGCGTAGGCGGCGGGGCCGCCGACCCCCGCCCCGGCGTCGATCAGCAGGTCACCCGGCGCCGGCTGGAGCCCCGCGAGCAGCCAGTCCAGGGCGGCGGGCTGACCGCTCCCCCGGCAGGCCGCCGGGACGTGATAGCCCGGCCCGAGGTTGAGGGCGACCTCGGCCGTCCATTGGGCCACGGTGCCGAACTCGTCGGCCATGGCCTCGTCGACGTTGCTGCTCATGTGGCTCGAACTTCCCGGATCCGGCTGGCACAATCCGCCTTGACCTGGGCCGCGTAGTCGTAGCCCCGGCCGGAGGCCAGACCGGACAGGTTGACCCCGGCCACCCCCGGGATGGCCAGCAGGGCCTGCGCCTCGGCCACCGCTGCGGCCACACCCGCTTCGACCGGGTCGGGGGCGTCGACGACCCGCTGGACCGCGTCCGGGTCGAGTTCCAGGCCGGGCAGCCCGCTGAGCACGGCGGCCGACAGCGCGTCGGTGTACACGGCCACGGCCGCGATGACCGGGATCGTCACCCCGGCAGCGATGGCCGCGGCCATGAACGAGGTCACCGTGTCCGTCGCGGCGTGGTTCAGCACGGCCACCGCGGCCCCGGCCCGCTGTTTCTGCAGCAGCCGGAACGGCCGCCGGTCCCGGGGCGGCGCGGCCGGCGTCTCCGGGACGGCCGCGGCCAGGCCGCCGGCGGCGGCCAGCGCGGTCAGCCGCGGGCCGTCCCGGGCG
>CAXUJF010000592.1:0-3773 GCA_964250865.1 uncultured Streptosporangiaceae bacterium | reverse complement strand
ACCGACTGCAGGATCTGCAGGTCGGCGGTGGTGTTAGACACGTAGCGGGCGATGGCCTGGCCGACCAGGAACAGCGCGGTGATCAGGGCGGCCAGGGCGAAGGCCAGCAGGCAGGCGGCTTCGTAGCTGGTCACCCGGCGGGCCGGGTCGCCGAAGTTGATCGAATTGTTCCACACGTCGATGTCGTCGCGGCCGGTGACCCGGGCCAGCCCGGCCCGGCAGGCCGGGATGGCGGCGGCGCCGCCCCGCAGCCGGATCAGCGCGTTGATGGAGACGCTGTGCTGGGTGCCCAGGATGTTGGCCTGGTACTTGGTCCATGTCGCAGGCGAGGCCAGCAGCCCGCCGGGAACACCAGGGTCGTCGGTGATCCAGGGCGACCGGACCACCCCGACGATGCGCACCCGCACCCGGGGCCCGGCCGGCGCCGTGCCGTCCGAGCCGTCGTAGCCCGCGTCGGCCTGTTTCACGCTGGTCAGGTCGAGGGTCAGGAGATCCCCCGGGTGCTTGTGGAAGGCGCCAGCGAAACCGGGGGTGACCACGACCTCGTTGGCGCGCTCCGGGTTGTAGAGCCGGCCGGCCAGGACCACGGGGCGCTCGATGGTCCGGGTCATGGAGGAGTCCAGGAATGGGAACTGGGTTTCGGCGCCGGGTGCGTTTTCCACTGTGCCGCCGAAGGACACCACGAACCGGCTCACCGCCTCTACCTGCGGCAGGGCCCGGACCCTGTTCCAGTCGAAACCGGGCTGGTTGGGCAGCACGGTCACGATGGCGGGCAGCGTCGGCGCGTACAGCCGGTTCACCGCGGTGTCCCCCCGCCGCGCCCCTGCGGTAGCGGTGAGGACGGTCGCGGTGGCCAGCGCGATCAGCAGGGCCAGCAGCGCGAGCGAGCGCCAGCGCCGCGGCAGCTCCAGCCGCAGCCAGGCCATCGTCATACGCATCGTTCGCCCCCCATCAGGTCCCTATCCTGCCGACTCCCCACCGTTGTCCGTCAGCTTGTCCCATCTGCGGCAAGTTTGGCCAGGGTGGTGCCCGGCCTGCGGTGGGGTGGGCTAGCACCACAGGTCACGCTGGGGTGACGGGTTTCGTCCCGGGGCACCGTGACCGTTAGCATTCCAGCCATGATCAGGGTGGCGCTGGCCGAGGACAACGTGCTGCTGCGGGAGGGAATCTCGCGGCTGGTGTCCGCCGAGCCGCAGTTGGAGCTGGTGGGGACGGCCTCGGACCTGCCCGGGCTGCTGGCGCTGATCGAACAGCAGGACCCGGACGTGGTGGTGACCGACATCCGGATGCCGCCGAGCGGTAAGGACGAGGGACTGCAGGCCGCGGCGTGGCTGCGGGCGAACCGGCCCGAGGTCGGGGTGGTGGTGCTCAGCCAGTACACCAGTCCCGGCTACGCGCTGGCGCTGCTGGAGCACGGTTCGGCCGGCCGCGCCTACCTGCTGAAGGAGCGGGTGGCCAGCGTGGACGAGCTGGCTCACGCCATCCGGGCGGTAGCCGAGGGCGGCTCGGTCATCGACCCGCAGGTGGTGGACGAGCTGGTCCGGTCCCGGTCGCACCCGCAGGCCTCCAGCCTGGACGAGCTGACCCCGCGCGAGTCGCAGATCCTGGCCGAGATGGCCCAGGGCAAGAACAACGCCGCGATCGCCGCCACCTTGACCGTGTCCGAGCGGGCGGTGGAGAAGCACACCAACTCGATCTTCATGAAGCTCGGGCTGAGCGAAGAGAAGGACGTCAACCGGCGGGTCAAGGCGGTCCTGCTCTTCCTCAGCCGCGGCGAGAAGGACTGAGCCCAGCAGGCTGAGACCAGGGAGCTGGCCGCACCCCCGCAAGGATGCCAGCACCCTGCTGGGCTGACCGGGAGCGTGCGAAGCTGGGAAGGTGAACAGCCCGCATTCCGTGCTCGTGGTGGACGACCAGGCCCCGTTTCGCATGGCGGTCAAGGCGGTGCTGCGCCGGCTGGCCTGCTTCGAGCTGGCGGCGGAGGCGTCCGACGGGCCGGAGGCGATCCGGCTGGTGGACGCGCTGCACCCGGAGCTGGTGCTGATGGACATCAACATGCCGCAGATGAGCGGGATCGAGGCGACCCGGCAGATCACCGCCGCCCACCCCGAGGTGGTGGTGTTCCTGTGCTCGACCTACGACGCGGCCGACCTGCCCCGGGACGCGACCGAGAGCGGCGCCCGGGCCTACGTAAACAAGGAACAGTTTGGGGCGGCCACGCTGCAGCAGCTGTGGGATGAACACAGCGGCTAAGGGAGGGGGATGGACCCGCTGATCGTCGAGCCCTCCCCGACGACCGAGTCCCAGCGCACGGTGCCGCCGATCGCACCCAGCCGGTCGGCCATGTTGACGAACCCGTGACCGCCGCGGGCCTGGGCCGGGTCGAAACCGGGACCGTCGTCGCTGACCGCGAAGTTCAGGCCGCCGGCCTCGGTCCACACCCGGACCTGGACGGTGGCGCTGGGCGCGTGCTTGCTGGCGTTCTGCAGGGCCTCCAGGCAGCAGAAGTAGACCGCCGCTTCCAGGTCGGCCTGGTAGCGGCCCACGTCGTCGCGGACAGACACCGTGACCGGCAGCGGGCTCCGCCCGGCCGCGGCCCGCAGCGCCTCCCCGAGCCCGCGGTCGGCCAGCAGTGGCGGGTAGATGCCGTGGGCCAGCTCGCGCAGCTCCTTGATCGTGTCCTGGACGTCGGCGGCCAGCTGGTCGAGGATCTGCACGGTGCCGTCCGGGTCCTCGGCGACGATGTCCTTGGCCAGCCGCAGGTTGATGGCCAGCGCCACCAGGTGCTGCTGGGCCCCGTCGTGCAGGTTCCGTTCCACCCGGCGGCGTTCGGCGTCGCCGCTGGCCACGACGCGGGCGCGGGAGGCCCGCAGCTCTTCGGCCTGCTTGCGCAGCTCGTCCAGGGTGGTGTGCAGCGCGGCGTCGAGCTGGACGTTGTGGAAGGCCAGGCCGGTCTGCCGGGCCAGCTCGGTCAGGACCCGGTCGTCGTCATCGGTGAAGGTGTCCGCGTCCACCGGCCGTTCCACCACGATCAGCCCGAGCAGATCACCGCCGTGGCTGACCGGGGCCACCCGCAGCTGGGCCCGGAGCCGGCCGTCCAGCAGTGCGGGCAGCCAGATCGCGGTCCAGGCGTTACCGGATACGCCGGCCCGGCTGACCACCTCGCGTTCGCGGGCGCTCAGCACCAGCGACCGGGGGCCGGCGTCCGGCACCGACACCGTACGTTCCAGCACCTCGCTGCTGCCGGTGTAGACCTCGGCGCTGGTCAGACCCATCGTCTTACGCAGCGACTCGGCCAGCTGGAGCAGCAGCTCGTCCATGGTGACGTTGCGGGTCAGCCGGCTGCCGAACGTCCGCAGCACCTCATCCGGGGCCTGCCGGGCCCCGTACACGAAGCGGGTGGCGGCGGCGGCGAGCCGGTCCCTGGCCGGCAGGTAACCGACGGCCGCGATCCCGGCGGCCAGCATGGACAGGCCCAGCACCTCACGGTCGGCCGAGCTGTCCGGGGCCTGGCCGAAGCCGAGGATGACAATCAGGTAGATGACCGCGACGACCACGCTGAACCCGGCGGTGGACAGCGCGTAGACGAACAGCCGGCTGCCCTGCCGGGCCAGCGCGGGCACCAGGACGGCGATCGTGCCGAGCGGGACCGCGACCGAGGCGCCTTCGCCGACCAGGCCCGCAGGCCCGGGCCAGGCCACCAGCAGGTGCAGCACCGCGGCCACCAGGGCGATGTCGGCGGCGGCGACCGCGCCCAGGCCAGCCCACTGCAG
>CAXUJF010000591.1:0-3776 GCA_964250865.1 uncultured Streptosporangiaceae bacterium | reverse complement strand
GTACTGGCACAGCCGGACGAACGTGTAGGACACCAGCAGCACGGCGACCGCCGCGATCAGGAACGACAGTGGCACCGCCCGGCCCGCGGTGGCCGCGCTGGCCTGCGGGTTGATGTTCGCGGCCATGCTGGGCGCCATCAGCGCGATGGACAGCCCAATGGCCTGCCACACCGACAGCGACCGCCGCAGACCGCCACGTGGTGATGCTCCCGCCATGGCTCCTCCTGGCCCCAGGGATTGTTTACCCCGTTATTACACTGCGGAATTAATCCGCTTCGGGATGTTATTTCCCCAGTTATGATGCCGCGAAATTGCGTGCAGAGCAAAGGCTCCGCGTGAATGACTGCCACGCGCCCGCGCCAAAGGTCAGCGCGTCGCTGTCTGGATTCTTGGAGTCACGGACGGCAATACCCGCCCCGGTCGCCCCGACCTCGACGCAGTTGTTGTCACCCCCGCTGTAGCTGGACTTACGCCACCAGCTGCCAGCGGTGCCGGCTTCGCCCATCGCTGCTGCTCCTTGTCTCATGGCCGTGACCGTCTCACGGCGGTGACCGCCGATGACGCGCCCGGCTCGGTCGCGCGAGCGCCTTAACGGTTTTTTCCCCGCTCAGCTGAGTTCTCTCGCCAATGCCGAAAGGAATGCCGAACTTTCTTCCGGCGCGAGCGCTACCGCCTGATTACGCTCAAATGCCGACTGATACCGCTTTACCTCCTCCACGCTTTCCAGATACACATCACCCATGATGCCCTCCACGTAGACGACATCCGGGTCGGTTTTCTCCGGGAACTCGATGAGCACGAATCCGCCTTCCAGGCTGGCGTGCGCGCCCGCGCTGAACGGCAGCACCTGGAGCGTGACCGACGGGCGCCGCGCGGCGTCGGCCAGCGCGCGCAGCTGGGCCGCCATCACCTGCTCGCGGCCGACCAGACGGCGCAGCACGGCCTCGTTCAGCACTACCTCCAGGACCGGCGGCGGGGCCCGGTCCAGCAGCACCTTCTGCCGCGTCAGCCGGGCCGTCACCCGTCGCTCCACGCTGTCCTCGTCGTAACCCGGCCGCACCGCCCGGATCACCGCTCGCGCGTAGTCCTCGGTCTGCAGCAGCCCGGGCACCAGCTCGGGGCAGTACAGCCGCATGGCCGACGACTCATCTTCCAGCGCGACGTAGGACCCGGTGAACACATCCCGGTACGGCGTCCACCAGCCCCGCAGCCGCGCGTCCCGGGCCAGCTGGACCAGGGCTTCGCGGTGCGGGCTGCGGACGCCGTACATGTCCATCAGCTCTTTGACGTCGAGCCAGTCCACCCGGGGGCTCCGGGCGTTCTCCATCCGGAACAGCTTGGAGGTGTGCCAGCCCATCCGGGCTGCGACCGCATCCTGGGTCAGCCCGGCCTCGTGCCGGACTTCCCGCAGGGCCTGCGCCAGGCGCCGCTGCCGCACGGTCGGGATGTGGTCCGCCATGTGCGATGCCCCCTTGGTCAGGCTTGTAAGCCCTGTAAGTCGCAACCTTGCACCTAGCGTGCGTGTGCGGGAGTATAGTCACAGCTTGGCACCAAAAGCATGCGCTGAGTTACGGATCGGAAAGTGTTACAGATCGGAAAGTGTTACAGATCGGAAAGTGTTTACAGATCGGAAGTGCGCTGACTATCCGAGGGGTGGCGGATGATGGCGGCGAATCCGGCTGGGGCCGACGTGTGCCCAGCCGACAATGAGCTGGGCCTGCGCTGGCTGCGAGCCTTTCCCGGTACAAAGGCACAGGTGGCGGAGGTCCGCCGGTTCGTGACCTGCCTGCTGGCGGAGCACCCGGCCTGCGAGGCTCTGATCACGTGCGTGTCTGAGCTGGCGGCCAACGCGGTGGTGCACACCGCCTCCGGGTGCGGTGGCTTCTTCACCGTGGAGGTCAGCTGCCCGCGTAGCGGCGTGGCCCGCGTCTCGGTCGCCGACGCGGGCGGCCCGACCGAGCCGGCCGCCGGTGCCCCGGTGGTCGAGCCCAGCGACGAGGACGTGGACGAGCTGCCGGTGTGCGGGCTCGGCCTGGCCCTGGTCGCCGCGACCGCGAGCTGCTGGGGCTACTACGACACCGGCTCCGGCCGCACCGTATGGGCCGAGGCCAGCTGGCCGGTCGCGGTGCTGGCCAGCCCGGGTGAGACGGGGGCGGCGCGGCGTGACTTCCCCGAGCATGCCGCGCCGTCCCGCTTTATTTCCCTGACCCCGCCGGTTTCTTCGGCTCCGGGCGGCGCAGCAGCAGGGCGGGCAGTGCGCCGATCAGGGTGAAGCCGATGGCCCACCAGAACGTCCGGTCGAACCGGCCGTCAGCCTGGTGGCCGGCCTCGGCCCGGTCAGCTGCAGTTCGAGGATCACGGTGAGCACCGCGGCCCCGAACGAGCCGCCGACCTGCTGCAGGATCCGGGTCGCGCTGCGCGCGCTCGGCACCTGTTTCGGGGCCAGCCCGGTGAAGGCGGTGGCCGTCACGGCGATGGTGGCTGCGGTCAGGCCGGCCCCACGGGCCACCAGGGCGGCGCTCAGCAGCACCAAGTTGGTGTGCGCCCCGGCCACAACATCATTATTAATATCGAAAATGAGATATCGTGGCCGGTATGAGCGAGGAAGATCCGGCGGGGCCGGGCCGGGTGCCGGTCATGCCCGGGTTCTGGGAAATGGCGCTGCGGCGGATGTCGCAGGACCGCGGCCGGCTGATGCAGGAGCTGACCCAGCGCCGGCAGGACGCCGGGCTCTCCCAGACCGAGATCGCGGCCCGGATGGGCACCTCCCAGTCGGCCGTGGCCCGGCTCGAAGCGGGCGCGGCCGACGCGCGCGCCTCCACCCTCGAGCGGTACGCCGCCGCCCTCGGCGCCGAGATCACCTGGACCGTGCACGCTGACGTAAAGGAGCCGCCCGCATGATGCCATCGCCGCCTCCGCACCAGTTCCCCGGCCCGGCCGAGCCGGACACCGTACCCGGGCCCGCCCGCACCCAGGTGTGGTTCCAGCCCGCCGAGCCAGTCAGCGTGTGCGAGCAGCTCCTGCAGCGGCGGCTCGTGCTGGCCCACGGGCACCTCACCGACGAGACCGCCACCCGGCTCTGCGCCCAGCTGCTGACCCTGGACGCCGGAGGTGATGGCCCGATCCGGTTCGAGCTGCAGAACCTCGGGGCCGACCTGACCGCCGCCATCACCGTGATGGGCGTGCTGGACACGGTCGGGGTGCCGGTCCGGGCCCGGGTAGCGGGCCGGATGAGCGGCGCGGCGCTGGGCGTGCTGGCCGCCTGCCCGCAGCGGGCCGCCTACCCCAACGCGGTGTTCGCGCTGTCCGAGCCGACGGTCGAGTTCGGCGGCACGGTGGCGGTGGTGACCGCCCGGGAGGAGCAGACCCGGACCATGGTCGACGGCCTGTACGAGCGCCTGGCCGAGGTCAGCGGGCACGAGACCGACGACATCCGGGCTGACTTCCGGGCCTACCGCGTGCTCACCGCGGCCGAGGCCCGGGACTATGGCCTCGTCACCGAGATCATCGAGGGCCACAGGTAACGGTCAGAGCGCCAACCTCCCGTTGCGGACGCGCGCCGTCACCGCGCGCCGGTAACCTCGCAGGGCGATGGGGAGCACGACAGATCTCGACGGGGCACCGGGACTCCATCTGCTGCTGCCCCCGATACCGGAGCCCGTCCCCGGCGACGAGCCGCTGGCCGGCCGGGGGCACCCCGGCGGTCCCGGGTTCACGCCCGAAGGCAGCCCGGCCGGCCCCCTGACGGGAGCCTCGGTCTGGCAGCGGGCCCAGGG
>CAXUJF010000590.1:0-3776 GCA_964250865.1 uncultured Streptosporangiaceae bacterium | reverse complement strand
GGAACAGCGGCGGGCAGCCCTCGATCGGGGGGCGCAGAACCGGCGCGCGGCCACCCCGGTACGGCTCGCCGCCGGCGGGCAGCGTGGCCAGGGTGAACTGGGCCTGCACGCCGGGCGCGCCGTCCGAGCTGATCGCCGCGGCCACCTGGGTCGCGGTCCGGCCCGCCCGCAGCACGGTGGTGCCGATCGTGGCCGGCCCGACGGCGGGCGAGCGGAAGTACTGGGCCCCGGCCGCGATCACGTGCTCGTGTTCGGATCCCGCTTCCCGGGCCGCGGCCAGCGCCGCCCGGCCCAGGCAGGCCAGCAGGTAGCCCCCGTTCGGCTTGGTCCCGCCGATGGCGTACTCGGCCCGGAGGTCCGCCCGGTACGACCCGTGGCCAGCCGGAGTGACCGTCGTGGCCGCCGCGAACGTCGTGGTCATGAACACGAAGCTACCCGGATCACGGTATCTTTTTGATGATCATTTAATTTAGGCTCAACATAACTGAGTCAACTACACGCAACTTGGTTGCCACGGCGCCGGCCGGTGTGGTTGATTCGTGCCATGGCTGTCCGGGATGGTGACCCGGCGCGTGGCGACCGCCACCGACCGCAGCAACGCCCGCTGGTACCTGATCGGGCTGGCCGCTTCCTTGCTGGGCGACAACGCGATGAGCCTGGTCGCCGGGATCTGGGTCAAGTCGCTCACCGGGAGCAGCGCCGCGGCCGGGCTGGTGTCGGCCTGCATCTACGCCCCGTCGCTGTTCGGGCCGGCCGCCGGCCTGCTCGCGGACCGGGTGTCGCGGCGACGCCTGCTGCTCGGGCTCAACACCGCGTCCGCGGTCGTCGTGCTGACCCTGCTGGCCGTGCGGTCCGCGGCCCAGGTCTGGCTCATCTTCGCCGTGATGGTCTGGTACGGCGTCGAGCTCGTGGCCAGTGACCCGGCCGAGAGCGCGCTGTTCGCCGAGATGCTGCCGCTCGATCTCCGGCAGCGGCTCAACGGCGGGCGGCTGGGCCTGCAGGAGACCGGCCGCCTGGTGGCGCCCCTGTTCGGGGCGGCCCTGTTCGCCGTGGCCGGCGGGGGCAGCGTCGCCGCCTTCGACTCGGTCACGTTCGTGGTGGCCGCGCTGACCATCACCCGGCTCCGGCTGCGCGAGCCGGCGTCCCGGCCTCGGTCCACGACCTGGCGGGCCGACGTGCTGGCCGGGCTGGTGCACGTCCGCCGGACTCCGGCGCTGGCCCGGCTGCTGGCCACCGGCGGCTTCGTCATCGTGCTGTCCGGCCTGCTGGTCGCGGCCCAGTTCAGCCTGGTCCAGGCGATCGGCGAGCCGCCGGCCTTCCTCGGGGTGCTCAGTGCCTGCCTCGGCGCCGGGTCCGTGCTGGCCAGCCTGGTCAGCAGCCGGCTGCTCCGGCACGTCGGCGAAGGCGGCCTGGCCCTCCTCGGGATGGGTGACTTCGTGGCCGGGACCGCGCTGCGGGCCACCGGGCTGCTCCCGTGCGCGGTGGCCGGGACCCTGATCCTCGGGTTCGCGCTGCCGTGGATCTTCCTGGCCATCCTCAGCCTGGCCCAGCGCAGCACCCCGCTGGAGCTCCAGGGCCGCGTGTCCGCCGTCGTGTCGCTGGCCCTGTTCGGCCCGCAGGCGCCCATGCAGGCGCTGGGCTCCCTGGCCATCCGGTACGCGACGTACCAGCAGCTCTTCGCGGGCGGGGCCGTCGTGGCCCTGCTCGCGGCGGCGGGCTACCTGCTGTTGTCCCGGCGGGCGCGGGAGCCGGCGGCAAAGCGGGCGCCAGAGGGGACGGCCGGCGGGTGAGACAATAAAGGCCATCAGCTCGGACACCGGAGGCGAACCGTGAGTCTCGGCCGCGAGAACATTCAGCCCGGCGGTAGCCGGATGCGCGCGTCGGACGCCGACCGCGACCGGACCGTCGAGACGCTCGCCGCCGCCAACGCCGAGGGACGGCTCAGCCTGGAGGAATACTCCCAGCGCAGCGACGCCGCCCTGACCGCGGTCACGCTTGGAGACCTGGCCCGCCTGACCACCGACCTACCCGCGCCGGCGCGGGGCGACGCGGCGACGGTCCCGGAGAAGATCACCGCGGTCCTGGGCAACGAGGTCCGCAAGGGACGCTGGGTCGTTCCTCCCTACCTGACCGTCCGCTCGGTACTGGGTGACTGTCACCTTGAGCTGCAGCGGGCGGTCATGCGCCAGCAGATCACCACCATCCATGCCAGCGTCAGGTTCGGGTCGGTGACCATCGACGTGCCCGACGGTATCGACGTGCGCCTGACCGGGCGCGCCGTGCTCAGCACCAAGTCCTCCGATCTGCGCGTTGAGCCGAGGCCAGGAGCCCCGGTCCTCGTCGTCCGCTGTGATCTCTTCTGCGGGGTGGTCACTGTCCGTCGCGCCGCTCTGGACGTGCGCGGTGGCATCGCGGCCGTGCTCCGGCGGATCAGTGATTCGTGATCGGGGCATAGTGGTCCCATGAAGGAAAGCAAGAAGAAGGTGGCCGACATATTCCGCCACGCCGGTTTCGCCGAGGCGGCCGACGCCGCCGAGCGGGAGCTGCCCGACCCGGTCGAGCTGGAGCAGGCCATCGCGTTCGGCAGCAAGCACGGCGTCACCCGCGATGCTCTGATCAGCGAGATGGGCGGCAGCCCCTGAGCTGGCCGGGCTCAGGCCGGGCTCGGGCCGAGTTCAGGCTGGGCTCAGGCCGAGGGTACGACGATGTGCTTGACCTCGGCCATGTAGCGCCCGGCGGCCGCCGCGGCCTCGTCCGGGGTGTGGCCGCTCTCCCGGGCCAGCATGTAGGCCGCGTACCAGTCCCACCAGTCGTGCGGCGGGGCGACGGCCTCGAACTTGCCGTGATGGTCGGCCGTCTCGTGCAGCAACCCGGCCCGGGCCGCGATGGCCGCGTCCGCGTCCGCTTCGCTCATGGTGTCCCGCTCCTCTCGCGTCTGGTTTCCACCATGATCGTGGCCGGGTGCCCGCCGCGCCAGGGTAAGACCCTGGCCGCCGGCCCCAGGGTGCCCGCGGCCGCTGACCCAGGGGAGTAGCCCGTCCGGAGCCTCGGGTGAACTCATCCTCGCCTTCCGGGTGAGAAGAGGTGAGGATCCGAACCCAGGGAGGCGCCGGCGATGGACGGACATGGCACGTGCTGAGCGAGGAGGTCCGTCCGGCCGACACGCCCGGGGCGGAAAGCGACGCCGACCTCATCGGGCTGTCGCTGCGGGAACCCGCCCGGTTCGGGGCCATCTTCGACCGGCACGCGGCCGAGATCCTGCGCTACGCGCACGCCCGGCTGGGCCCGTCGCTGGCCGAGGAAGTAATGGCCGAGACGTTTCTGGCCGCGTTCCGCCGCCGCGACAAGTACGACTGCAGCCGCCGCGACGCCCGGCCCTGGCTGTACGGCATCGCGACGCGGCAGATCGGCAAGCACCGGCGTACCGAGGGGCGCCACCAGCGCGCCCTGGCCCGGCTGCAGGCCGAGGGCGCGACCGAGGATTTCGCGGGCCGCTCGGACGACCGGGTCACGGCGCAGGGGCTGCGCCCCGCTATCGCCGCGGTCCTGGCCGGGATGTCCCAGCGCGATCGTGACCTGCTGCTGCTCATCGCCTGGGCCGGGCTCAGCTACGACGAGACCGCCCGGGCGCTCGGCATCCCCATCGGCACGGTCCGATCCCGGCTGAACCACATCCGGACCCGCACCCGCGAGGCTCTCGGCGGAGCCAACCCGGCCCGGGCCACCGAGGGCGATCAGGCATGACCCGGCAAGGAGAACCAGGCATGGATCAGGTA
>CAXUJF010000589.1:0-3783 GCA_964250865.1 uncultured Streptosporangiaceae bacterium | reverse complement strand
CGTCGGGCCGGTGCCGCCACCCCCGCTGGTGCTGCCGCTGGTGAAGGCCTGGAACGCCTGGGTGAAGGCGCCGGAGTTCTGGCTGAGGCCGCTGCAGGTGGACGACGCGCTGGTCTGGCCCGGGCAGCCGCCGTTGTCCCGGCCCTCGGCCCAGAACGACACCAGCGCGATGCCCTCGGAGGCCGCGTGCGATTCCACCGTGGCCGCGTCGGCCAGCGAGAAGATCTCACCCGGGCTGTCGTTCTGGCCGATCATCGGGGTGTTGCCGAGCATGGCGTAGGCGGCCGCGGTGGATTCGCCGAACACGCTGGCCACCTGGCCGGCCGCGGCGTCCAGCGCCTGGTTGGACGCGGTGCCCATCTCGGTGCCCGACGTGCCGTAGTCCATGGTCATGATGTTCACCACGTCCGGCTTGAACCCGCTGGACTGGGCCGCGCTGAGCACGTTCAGGCCGTCGGAGGTGAAGCCCGAGGGCAGCACCGGGAGGGTGTAGGAGATGTTCAGCGTCCGCCCGGTCGAGCTGGCCCACGACCGGACCAGGGCCAGCGCCTGCCCGGTCCGGGTGAAGTCGGTGGCGTTGGTCTCCTCGCTCGATTCGATGTCGAAGTCCAGGTGGGTCACGTTCATCGTGGTGACCACGGATTCGACCTGGGTGGCCATGGCGCTGGCCGAAGAGCACTGGTTGCCGAGGTCGGTGCCGTCGGTGTCGACGGTGTAGCCGCCGAACGAGATCGACACGTCACCCCCCTCGGCCTGCAGCGCGGAGATCTGCGACTGCCAGCCGGACTGGTTCGGCAGCGACCACTGGCAGCCGCCGCCGTTGGCGAAGGCCAGCTCGAAGTACTTGGTACCGTCATCGGAGGCCACCGTGGTGAGCGTGGTGTTGCTCAGCCCGGTGTCCACGTACGGGGCGAACACGTGCGCGGGCCAGCCGGTTGCGGCGTCGGCGGTCAGGCTGGCGGCCAGGCCGGTGTGCGGGCCGAGGCCACCCACGAACAGGCCGGCGCCGGTCAGGCCGGTGGCCAGCAACGCGGCCGCGGTACACGTGAGGAAGCGGGAAGGTCGGGGCATGCGGGATCCCTTCGTAGACCGCCTCGCCAGGGCCGGACTCAGCGCGCCCCCCGGCCAAGCCGTGTCGCCTATCCGGCGATGCGTCCTCTATTAGGAAAGTTTCCTAAACGTAGAGCTGGGGAATGCCCGCCGTCAACACCATTGGTCAAAATTCGACTTGACTGGTCACCGCCCCCGGCGCTGGCTGCTGGTCGGCCCTAACCGGGTTAACTGGACTCTCAGCCGTCACAAGCTTCACGGGGGTCGTGATCCCGCCGTGGCGATCTGGTGGTCCGGGAAGATCTCTGTACGAACTGCGGGGCCCGGGCTGGCCGGGCCGGCCGCGGCCGGCCCGGCCCGCCAACCGGCCGGTCAGGCGCGAGCCAGGCCGCCCAATACGGCCGCTGGTTCGCGGACCTGGCTGGGGGCTGCACACGGTATTCAGCCGCGGCGCCTGCTCACGCCGAGGGGTTCAGCTGGGTGCCGGGCTTCGTGCTGGACGACTACCTCGCGTCCTATGCCGGCTCGCGTTACATTGAGTCGGTTCCTTACGTCCGCAGCTACCCCGCCGATCTCGCCCGGCTGGCGCCGCTGCTGCCGGAGCTGCACACCGCAGTCCAGATCATTGTCGGCCGGGACGATCCGTACGGCCTGGCCGACGCCGCCGAAGCGCTGAATCGCGAGCTGCCCACCAGCAGGCTCGACGTCCTGAACACGGCCCACTGCGCCTGGGAGGAAGATTCTGGCCGGTACGCCAGCATCACCGCCGACTGGATCACCCGCGCGGCCTAAGCGGATGCGCAGATTCCTGATCCGGGCCCTGGTCGCGGTCGTGGCCGGCGTGGCCACGGCGTTCATCGTCTACCAGACGTCGGTCCAGCCCGGGGCGGCGCTGGTCCGGGCCGTCTTCCAGGGTGGCCCGCAGGTCGTCCCGCCCGCCGGTTTCGCCGCCACCGAGCAGACCGTGACCGAGGTGCGCGTGCCGATCCACGCCGCTGACGCCCCCGCCGCCGCGATCGACGTCTACCGGCCCCGGGCCAGTTCGGCCAGGCCGCGGCCGGTGATCCTGTGGATCCACGGCGGCGGGTTCCTGGCCAACTCGGCGGCCGATTTCCGCGACTGGGGCATCCTGCTGGCTCATCAGGGCTACGTGGTCGCCCTGCTGGATTACAGCCTGGCCCCGGAAACGCACTATCCCGGGCCGGTGCGCCAGGGCAACGCGGCCCTGGCCTACCTGGAGCAGAACGCGGCCCGCTACGCGGGGACCCGGACCGGGTGGCGGTCGGGCGGTGACTCGGCCGGGGCGCAGATCGGCAGCGAGCTGGCCGCGGTCGAGGCGAACCCGCGGCTGGCCACGGCGATGGCCCTGACTCCGGGCCTGCCCGTGTCGCATCTGCGGGCCGCGGTGCTGTACTGCGGGCTGTACGACATGAGCACGGTGGGCGGCACCGGTTTCCCGGGGCTGCGAACCTACCTGTGGTCCTACACCGGGACGCGGAACTGGCTGACCTACCCTCAGATCAATCAGCTGTCCGCCACCCGGCAGGTCACCGCGGCCTACCCGCCGACCTACCTGACCGTGGGCGACGCCGACCCGTTCCGGACCCAGGCCACCGAACTGGCCGGGGTGCTGCGGTCCCGCGGGGTGCCGGTGACCACGCTGTTCTGGCACGGCCAGAAGCTCGGCCACGAGTACCAGTTCCACTTCGACCACCCGCAGGCCGAGGTCAGCTTCCAGCGCACGCTGCAGTTCCTGGCGCAGCGGCTGACCGGGACGGCGGGCCATGCCTGAGCCCCGGGATACTGAGACCGTGGTCCCCGAGCCATCGGCCCGCAGGCCACGGCGGGGGTGGCGGCTGCTGCTGCGGGGTACCGGCTGGCTGGTGTTCTTCCTCATCGTGGCGTCGATCAGCTACATACTGCTCGTCCTGGCCGGTCACTAGCCGGTCCCAGGCAGGAGGTGGATCCTTGACTGAGTCCAACCCCGTTCCGGGCTGGGCCGGGGCCCGGTACGTGGCCATGGGCAGCTCGTTTGCGGCCGGCCCGGGCATCCCGAGCCGGGTCGAAGGGAGCCCCCGGGCCGCGGGACGTTCCACGGGAAACTATGCGCACGTGCTGGCCCGGAAGCTGGGGCTCGACCTGGTCGACGTCACCTTCTCCGGCGCCACCACCCAGGAGTTCGTGGGCGGCTCGGCCAAGCGGCCGGCGCAGATCGACGCGGTGACCGAGGCGACCCGGCTCGTCACCCTCACCGGCGGCGGCAACGATGTCGGCTTCGCGCCCCGGATCCTGCTGTCCAGCCTGCCCGGCCCGCTGCGAGCGCTGCCCCCGATCCGCCGCCAGCTGGCCTCGTTCGCCGACCCGGAGCTGACCGAGCAGCGCTTCACCCAGCTGCGGGAGAACCTGCTGCGGCTCGCGGCCGAGGTGCGCAAGCGCGCCCCGCAGAGCCAGCTGCTGTTCGTGGAGTACCTGACCGTGCTGCCGCCGGACGGCACCACCCCGACCGGTGTGCTCCCGGCCGACGTGGCCGACTGGGGCCGGCTCGTCGCGCGGCGCCTGGGCGAGGTCACCCAGCAGGCCGCCGAGGAAACCGGCGGGATCTTCATCCCGGCCGGCGCGGCCAGCGCCGCGCACCACGCCTGGGCGGCCGAGCCCTGGACCCGCCGGTTTCACCTCTCCCTGCGCGGCGGTGTGCCGTACCACCCGAACGCCACCGGCATGGCGGCGGTGGCC
>CAXUJF010000588.1:0-3792 GCA_964250865.1 uncultured Streptosporangiaceae bacterium | reverse complement strand
GCTGGGTCCGAGGCGGGCGGCGTCGCGCAGCCGGCGACGAGCAGCAGGGCGGCGCCCTCCCGGACCGCTTCGTAGCGCTGCCCGGCGGGGGTCTCGGGCCAGCTGGCCGCGGCAGGCTCGGCCAGCGCCGGGTTGACCGCGTCCTCGGCGGGCGGCGGGGCCCATTCGTCGATCCGGCCGGTGCCGGCCTGGCAGGCCCGCCGGACCTCGTCCAGGAACGGGGACGGTCCGAGCACGCTGGCCCCGTCCCCCCACCAGTAGCCCGAACAGCCCAGCCAGAACGCGGCCCGGGTCGCGGCCACGTACATGAGGCGGCGCTCCTCGGCCAGGTCCCGGTCCGCGCAGCGCTGGGTGAACGCGTCGACCGAGGCCGGGTCCAGATCACGCAGGGCCGGCAGGTCGGCCGAGTCACCGCGCAGGCCGAACGGCAGCAGCCGCGGGTTATCGGTCCACCGGGTGGACAGCCGCGGCCGGGCCGGGAAGACCTGCGACCGCTCCCCCGCCGACAGGCCGGGCACCAGTACCGCGGCCCACTGCAGGCCCTTGGAGGTGTGCACAGTGGCCAGCTTGACCGAGTCGGTCTCACCGACCCGGCCCGTCTCCAGGCCGAACTCCTCGGTCTCGGCCGCGCTCAGGTAGGCCAGGAACGCCCCCAGCGTCGGCTCCTCCCGTGAGCCGGCGAACGAGTCCGCGGCGTCGGTGAACGCGTCCAGGTCGGCCCGCGCGGTGAGCGGATCCGCGCCGGGCCGCGAGGCCAGCTCGATGTCCAGGCCCAGGGTGCGTTCGACCTCACCGATCAGGTCCGGCAGCGGGCGGCCGAGCTGACCGCGGAGCATCCGCAGCTCCCCGGCCAGCACCCGGAACCGGGCCAGCCCGTGGGAGGAGTACGCGCCCGGCTCGCCCAAGTCGTCCAGCGCCTCGACCAGGCTGCCCGCGTCGGTGGTGAGGTCGGTCAGCGCCTCGGCCAGCGCGTCCCCGTCGTCAGCGGGCGACAGGCCGGCTGTAGCGGACGACGGACCAACCGGGGGGGGCGGCGAGCCGGGTAGGGCGGATGGCGAGCCAGTTGGGGCGGATGGCGAGCCGGGTGGGGCGTTCCCGGTCCTGGCTTCGGCCTCCGCCTGGTCGGCGCGGGCCAGCGCCCGGGCCCGGCGGCCCAGCGCCACCAGATCCCGCGGGCCGATCCGCCAGCGCGGCCCGGTCAGCAGCCGGACCAGCGAGTCGGACCCGGCCGCGTCGTCGAGCACCCGCAGCGTGGCCACCACCTCCTGTACCTCGGGCACGGTCAGCAGCCCGCCCAGCCCGACCACCTCGACCGGGATGCCGCGCGCCTCCAACGCCCGGCGCAACGCCGGGAACTGGGACCGCTTGCGGCACAAGATGGCGATGTCGGACGGCCGCACCACCTCCCGGCTGCCGTCCGGCCAGGGCTGACCGTCGGGCGCGATCCCCGGCGGCAGCATCAGCAGCCGTTTGACCCGGCCGGCCACCCACTCGGCCTCGGCCGCCACGGTGTCCAGCAGCGCGCACGCCACCCAGCCGCGGCCCTCCCGGTCCGGCGCGGGCTTCAGCCGGGGCACGTCGGGCGCCTCGGCCCGCAGTTGCTGCTGCAGCACCGCCGCGGTGTCCAGCACGCGGCCGGCGTTGCGGAAGCTGGTGGACAGCAGCTTCACCGGTGCGGGCCAGCCCGCCACCCCCGGTCGCGGCGGGCGCGGCAGCACGGGGAAGTCCTGGGAGAACCGCCGCAGGTTGCCGGCGCTGGCCCCGCGCCACCCGTAGATCGACTGGCACGGGTCGCCGACCGCGGTAACCGGGTGGCCGCCGCCGAACAACGCGCGCAGCAGCACCAGCTGCGCTTGGCTGGTGTCCTGGTACTCGTCCAGCAGGACCACGTGGTAGCGGCCCCGCTCGATCAGGCCGACCTCGGGGTGGCGGGACGCGATCCGGGCCGCCAGCGCCATCTGGTCACCGTGGTCGAGCACCTCGCGGGCCTTCTTCTCGGCCGCGTACCTGGCCGCCAGCGGCAAGAGCTGTTCGCGGGCGCGCTGGCTCTGAATGATTTTTTTAATGTAGGCCGGCACTTTGCTTAGCGTCGCCTGGCGTGCGTCCAGCCACTCACCGATGGTCTGGACGTCGCCCGGCTCCCGCAGGTGCTCGCTGAGCTCACCGGACAACGCCAGCACGGCCGCGGTGACGGTGGGCGGCCCCCAGCCGATATCCGCCATCGGGCCGTCGTAGGCGGCCACGATGCGGGCGGCCAGCTGCCACGATTCGGCCGGCGTGATCAGCCGCATCGACGGCTCCAAACCCTCGCGCAGGGCATGGTCGGCCACCAGCCGCCCCGCGTAGGCGTGGTACGTGCTGATCACCGGGTCGCCGGCGAACGGGAGCGTGGCATCGGCCTGGAACATGGGTGCGGCGTCGTTCGGGGCCGCGCTGCCTGGAGCGGCACTGCCTGGGGCGGCACTGCCTAGGGCGGCGGGAGCTTCGGTGCTGGGGCCGTCGGGGCCGGGAGCATCAGAGCCCGGGGTGTCGAGGCCGGAACGGCGTAGCCGGTCCAGCCGGGACCGGACCCGTTCGGCCAGCTCGGCCGAGGCCTTGCGGGTGAAGGTCAGGCCCAGTACCCGGTCCGGCCGGACCAGCCCGTTGGCCACCAGCCAGACCAGCCGGGCGGCCATGGTCTCGCTCTTGCCCGACCCGGCACCAGCGATGACGGCCATCGGCTGGGTGGGAGCGGAGATCACCGCGGCCTGCTCGGCGGTCGGCTCGGGCAGGCCGAGCAGCCGCGCGACCTCCTGCGGACCGTACCGGGCGGTCACGGCTCGACCTGCGCGCCGTTGTCGCTGACCGGGCAGGAACCGGCCACCGGGCAGGTCCGGCAGCCCGGGTTGACCCGGGCCTGGAACACCGGCCCGGCCATCCCGGCCGCCACCGTCTCCACCAGGTCCTTGGCCCAGCCCGGCTCGTCGTCCTCGCCGAGGGCCCGCTGCGGCTGGATCTTGGCCCGCACCGTGTACCCCGCTTTGCCCACCTGGACCAGCTCGGCCCCGCCGGGATCGGTCAGGCCGAACCGCTCGAACGCGCCCAGCAGCACGGCCAGCTGGTACACGCCGAGCTGCGGATGTCGCTCAAGCTCGTCCTCGCGGGGAGCGGTGCCGCCGGTCTTGAGGTCGACGACCACCGCCCGGCCCTGGTCGTCCTGCTCCAGCCGGTCCACCCGCCCGGTGATCTGCACCGGGCCGATCTGCACCTTCAGCGCCTGCTCGACCGCGACCAGCTCGCGCGGGTTGGCCGCGTGCCAGTCCAGGAAACGGCGCACCATCTTCCCGGCCAGCTCGCGTTGCTTGGCGCTGTACCAGACACTGCCGAAATCCAGGTGGTGCCAGATGTCGTCGATGCGGCCGCTGATCTCGGCGTCGGTCGCGCCCTGAGCGGCCAGTACCGCGGCGGCGTGGATCACCGTACCCAGGTGCCGCAGCACGTCGGATCGGCCCGCCCCGGCGGCGGATTCCAGCAGCCAGCGCAGGCCGCACCGGGTGAACGCCTCCACCTGGGACGGCGACAGCCGTACCTGCTCGCCCGGCCCGGCGATGGGCCCGGTGTCGGACAGCTCGGTCAGCGCGTACCAGTTCGACGGGTGGGCGCCCCGGGTCCCGGCCTGGGCCAGCCGAGCCAGCTGGGCCGCGGCCGCCCGCCGGCCCCGTAGCCGCCGTTCCCGGTCGGCCACCGCCCGGCGCAGGTACCCGGGGAGCGCGGCCACCCACAGCCACCGATAGCCCGGGGCCAGGGCCGGCG
>CAXUJF010000587.1:0-3792 GCA_964250865.1 uncultured Streptosporangiaceae bacterium | reverse complement strand
CGGCCGGCGGTGGCCGCGGTGGCGCCGGTGCCCGTCCTGGTGGCGGCGGTGGCCGTCCCGGTGGTCCCGGTGGCGGCGGTGGCGGCCGTCCCGGTGGCGGCGCTCCTGGTGCGGGCGGCGGTGCCCGTCCGGGCATGGGTGCCCCGGCGCGTCCCGGCGGTGGTGGCCGGGGCCGGAGCGGTACCCAGGGTGCCTTCGGGCGTCCCGGTGGCCGTCCGGGCCGGGCCCGCAAGTCGAAGCGGCAGCGGCGGCAAGAGTTCGACAACATGCAGGCCCCGAGCGTCGGCGGCGTGCAGGTTCCGCGCGGTACCGGGCAGGTCATCCGGCTGTCCCGTGGCGCGTCGCTGGCGGACTTCGCGGACAAGATCGGCGCCAACCCGGCGTCGCTGGTCCAGGTCATGTTCCACCTCGGTGAGATGGTGACCGCGACCCAGTCCGTGAACGACGAGACGCTGCAGCTGCTGGGGGCCGAGCTCAACTACAGCATCCAGGTCGTCTCCCCGGAGGAAGAGGACCGGGAGCTGCTGGAGTCGTTCGACATCGAGTTCGGTGAGGATGAGGGTGGCGACGAGGAGCTGATAGCCCGGCCCCCGGTGGTCACGGTCATGGGTCACGTCGACCACGGCAAGACCAAGCTCCTGGACGCGATCCGGCACACCAACCTGGTGGCCCGGGAAGCGGGCGGCATCACCCAGCACATCGGTGCCTACCAGGTGACCACCGAGGTCGACGGCGACGAGCGCAAGATCACCTTCATCGACACCCCGGGTCACGAGGCGTTCACCGCCATGCGAGCCCGCGGCGCCGAGACCACCGACCTGGTGGTCCTGGTCGTGGCGGCCGACGATGGGGTGAAGCCGCAGACCACAGAGGCGCTCAACCACGCGCAGGCCGCGGGCGTGCCGATCGTGGTCGCGGTCAACAAGGTGGACAAGGAGGGCGCTGACCCGTCGCGGGTCCGGGCCCAGCTCACCGAGTACGGCCTGGTGGCCGAGGAGTTCGGCGGCCAGACCCAGTTCGTGGACGTGTCCGCGACCAAGGGCATCGGCCTGGACCGCCTGCTCGAGGCGGTCATCCTGACCGCCGACGCCGAGCTGGACCTGCGGGCCAACCCGGATCAGGACGCGCAGGGCATCGCGATCGAGGCGCACCTGGACAAGGGCCGCGGCCCGGTCGGGACCGTGCTGGTACAGCGGGGCACGCTGCACGTGGGCGACTCCATCGTCTGTGGCGATGCGTTCGGCCGCGTGCGGGCCATGCTGGACGAGAACGGCGACCCGGTCGACGAGGCCCCGCCGTCCCGTCCGGTGCAGGTGCTCGGCCTGAGCTCCGTGCCGGGGGCCGGTGACAACTTCCTGGTTGTCTCCGACGACCGGATGGCCCGGCAGATCGCCGAGCGGCGCGAGGCGCGCGAGCGCACCGCTCAGTTCGTGAAGGGGCGGCGGCGGGTCACGCTCGAGGACCTCGAGTCGGCTCTCAAGGCGGGCGAGCGCGAGGACCTGCTCCTCATCATCAAGGGCGACGTCTCCGGTTCGGTGGAGGCCCTGGAGGATGCGCTGCTCCAGCTCGACGTCGGCGAAGAGGTCGGCCTGCGGGTCATCGGCCGCGGGGTCGGTGCCATCACGCAGGACGACGTCAACCTGGCCATCGCCTCGGACGCGGTGATCATCGGCTTCAACGTCCGGCCTGCGGGCCGGGCCGGCGAGCTAGCCCAGCGCGAGGGTGTGGACATCCGCTACTACTCGGTCATCTACCAGGCGATCGACGAAGTGGAAGCCGCGCTCAAGGGCATGCTCAAGCCCGAGTTCGAGGAGGCTCAGCTCGGTACCGCGGAGGTCCGCGAGGTCTTCCGGGTGCCGCGGATCGGCAGCGTGGCCGGTTCGATCGTCCGGTCCGGCACGATCAACCGGAACAGCAAGGCCCGCCTCATCCGCGATGGCGTGGTCATCTCGGACAACCTCACGGTCGAGTCGCTCCGCCGGTTCAAGGACGACGTGACCGAGGTCCGCGAGGGCTTCGAGTGCGGTATCGGGATCGGCTACAACGACATCAAGGTCGAGGACGTCATCGAGACGTTCGAGATGCGGGAGAAGCCGCGAGCCTGATGTCATACGGGGTCGGCGCGGCGTGTACGTCGCCGCGCTGACCCTGGACGTCCTGCTCGGGGACGTCCGCTCGCTCAAGCAGAAGCGCTCCGTGGTCCGGCCGCTGGTCGCGGAGCTGCGACGGCGTTACCCGGGGGTGTCGGTGGCCGAGACCGGGCATCTGGACCTGCACCGCCGGGCCGAGATCGGCCTGGCGGTCGCGTCCGGCACGGCCGCCCACGCCACCGAGGTGCTGGCCGCGTGCGAGCGGCTGGTGGCCGGCCACCCCGAGATTGAGCTGCTGTCGGCCCGGCAGCGCCTTTTCAGCGAAGAAGACACCGAGATTACTGAAGAAGACACCGAGATTACTGAAAAAGACACCGAGGAGTAACGGACCATGGTGGATGCCGCCCGGGCAAGCCGTCTCGGCGACCGGATCGCCCAGATCGTGGCCCAGATGCTCGAGACGCGGATCAAGGATCCCCGGCTCGGCTTCATCACCGTCACCGAAGCGCGGCTGACCAATGACCTGCGCGAGGCGACCGTGTTCTACACCGTGTTCGGCTCGCCCGAGCAGCAGGCCGACACCGCCGCCGCGCTGGCCAGCGCGACCGGCGTGATCCGGTCCGAGGTCGGCAAGCAGACCGGCCTGCGGCACACCCCGTCGCTGGCCTTCGTGGCCGACGCGCTGCCGGACAACGCCCGGCAGATCGAAGAGCTGGTCGAACGAGCCCGGCAGGCCGACGAGCAGCTGGCCAAGGTCCGCGAGGGCGCGCAGCCGGCCGGCGACCCCGACCCGTACCGGCACCCGGCCACCGACGGGGACGAGGACGAGTGACGCCGGGCCCCGCGCCTGGCGGCCTGGTCCTGGTGGACAAGCCCGCCGGGATGACCTCGCACGACGTGGTGGCCCGGATCCGCCGCCTGGCGGGCACCCGTAAGGTCGGCCACGCCGGCACCCTCGACCCGATGGCCACCGGCGTGCTGGTGGTCGGGGTCGAGAAAGCCACCCGGCTGCTCGGCCACCTGACCCTGGCCGACAAGGACTACCAGGCCACGATCCGGCTCGGCCAGGAGACCAGCACCGACGACGCCGAGGGCGCCGCCACCGCCACCGCCAGCGCCGCGGACGTGACCGAGGACGCCGTCCGGCGGGCCGTGGCCGCGCTGACCGGCCCGATCGAGCAGATCCCGCCCGGGGTCAGCGCGATCAAGGTGGGCGGCCAGCGCGCCTACCAGCTCACCCGCGACGGCCAGGCCCCGGAGCTGGCCGCGCGTAAGGTCACCGTGCTCGACTTCACCGTCACCGGGCTCCGTCACCGCGCGGGCCCGGACGGCGACTTCCTCGACCTGGACGCCGCGGTCACCTGCTCCAGCGGCACCTACGTCCGGGCCCTGGCCCGCGACCTGGGCCGGGCCCTGGGCACCGGCGGTCACCTGACCGCCCTGCGCCGCACCCGGTCCGGGAGCTACCGGATCGAGGACGCCCGCACGCTGGACGAGCTGGCGGGCGAGTTCACCGTGACCCCGCTGGCGCAGGCGGCCGCGGCCGCGTTCCCCCGGCTCGACCTGACCGGCCCGGATGCGGCCCGCGTGGCCCACGGCGCGCGGCTGCCCGCCGGGGAGTTGCTGAAGGCCCGGCCGGAAGCGGCGCCTGGGGGACCGGCAGCCGTCTTCGGCCCGGACGGTGAGCTCATCGCGCTGATGC
>CAXUJF010000586.1:0-3805 GCA_964250865.1 uncultured Streptosporangiaceae bacterium | reverse complement strand
GGGCCGCGCCCCCCGGGGGGCCCCCCGCGAGGGCCCGGGCGACGACGCAGCCGACGCTGAGCCCGTGGTCGAAGGCGCTGACCGCAATCTGGTGCACGGCACCGGCGATGGCGCCCCGGCCGTGCGCGGCGAGCTGGCCGGAGACCCCGAGCGCGGCGCCGACGGACTGGCGGGCCAGGTCCGACAGGGCAGGCGGCAGCGTGGCGGGAAGAGCGGCCGTGAGCCGGGCGGCGTACAGCGAGGCGTAGACGCTGCCGATGACGGCCACGCCGAGGGTGCCGCCGAGCAGGCGGGTCGAGTCGTTCACGGCGGAGCCGACGCCGGCCTGGCCGGGGGCAACCGCTCCCATGATCGACTCGGTCGCGGGCGCGGACGTCAGGCCCATGCCCAGGCCGAAGACGACCATCTGGACGGCGATCAGCCCGTAGCTGAGGGCGGGCGTGATGTCACTGGCCACCCAGAAGTAGAAGACGGCCTGCAGGACCAGCCCGGCGGTGACGATGGCCTTGGTGCCGAGACGGACGGCGAGCCGGGTGCCGAGCGTCGATCCGATCGCGACCGAGATCGCGACCGGCAGCAGGTGCACCCCGGTGGACAGCGGGCTGTAGGCCCGGACGAACTGGAAGTACTGGGTCATCAGGAAGATGAAGCCGGACAGGGTGAAGAACGCGATCGTGACGGCGGCACTGGCCGCGCTGAAACGCAGGTTCGCGAACAGCCGCACGTCCAGCATGGGCTGGCGGGCACGGCGCTCGCCGACGACGAAGGCGGCCAGCAGGACGGCTGCGCCCGCGAACCCGAGCAGCGTGGCCGGGGCGGTCCAGCTCCGGCCGGGCGCCTCGATGACCGTGTAGACCAGCAGGGCCATGAAGCCGGCCGACAAGATCAGGCCCGGGACGTCCAGGCCGGCCGGCACCGGGTTCCCGGAACGGGGGACGAACCGGGCGATCAGGGCGATGACGGCCAGCGACACCGGCCCGAGCGTGTAGAAGATGCTCGACCAGCTGAAGTGCCCCAGCAGGAAGCCGCCCACGATCGGCCCGAGGGCGATGGCCATCCCGGCCGTGGCTCCCCACAGGCCAATGGAGACCGCCCGCTCCTTGCGCCCGGTGAACACCCCCGTCAGCAGGGACAGCGTGGCGGGGAACGTCATCGCCGCCCCGAGGCCCATGACAGCCCGCGCGGCGATCAGCCCGGCCGGGGACGTGGCATACCCGCCGGCGAAGCTGGCCAGGCCGAACACGGCCAGCCCGGCCATCAGCATGCCCTTGCGACCGAGCCGGTCGGACAGGCTCCCGGAGGTCAGCAGCAGCGCGGCGAAGACCAGGTTGTAGGCGTCCACCACCCACTGCAACTGTGCGGTGGTCGCGCCCAGTTCGCGGGTCAGTGTCGGCAGCGCCACGTTGACCAGGGTGGTGTCGAGATTGATCACAAACGACGCCATGAGCAAGGCGACGAGGACGAGCGGTTTCGACGGCGCGCGAGTCATTCGCCCTCTCCTTATTTCGCGGCGGCAGTGAGCGGGGCGGTGGCCGGCTGTGGTGTTCGCCGAGCCCTGGCCAGCGCGGACACGGACGTGATGTGCACGGCGAGAAGCAGCGGCACGCCAACGGTCGGGACCACCGCGAGCGGCAGCTCGCTGATCGGCGCCCCGGACGGGGTGAGGTGGATCAGCTGGTAAGCGGTCACGGCGCCCAGGGTCAGGGCCACGACCAGATCGGTCAGGCCGAACGCGTTGAACCACAAGGCGGCGCGGCGGCCCGTGCCCTGCGCGAGCTTGCGCGCGACCAGCGGCGCGGCGATACCGGCGGCGATGTCGCCCAGTCCCGCGGGCAGGGCGAACAGCGCGGGCAGATGGCCGAGGGCCATGATGAGCAGGAAGGCCACCCCGTCCACCGCCCGGAACGAGTGCGGCAGCTCCAGCCGGCTCGTCATGCCTGGAGCCTTCAAGGCGCGGGCCACCACCGGTATCCGGCGCAGCGCCAGCAGCAAGCCCAGGAAGCCGACCACCGCGACCGGCATCCACGGCACTCCGTGGCCGAGCCGCGTGTGGTACCAGCCGTGATCCGCGATCACCGCACTGGCGGTGAACCAGCCGCCGAGCGCGATGGCCGCACCCCCAGCCAGCAGCCTGGCACGTGGCCGGCCCAGCCCGGCCCGCACCGCACCGCCGTACAGCACAACGCAGGTCGCAGCCAGGATGGCGATGATGCCGGCGATGGCCATCACCCAGAGATAGCTAGGGGGGTCGTACATGACGTCCTCCTCAAATCAATTTAGTATCTCCAAGATAGTAGGTTAAAGATAGTATCTGTCAAACAGTATTATTGAGGTCATGACCAGGAACGTTCGCACCTACGACCACTTCTGCCTGACTGCGCGCGCACTGGAATCCGTCGGCGACCGGTGGAGCCTGCTGGTGGTCCGCGACCTTCTCACCGGCGCCAAGAGGTTCACCGACCTGATGGACCGCCTCGGCGGGATCACCCCCAAGACCCTCAGCCAGCGCCTGCGCGAACTTGAGGACGCCGGGATCGTCAGCGCCGACCGCCAGCCGGGCCGGCGGGAGGTCTGGTACCGCCTGACCCCGGCCGGGGCCGACCTCGAGCCCGTCATCGACGCGCTCGGCTGGTGGGGGCTACGCCACGCCTGGCGCCGGCCCCAGGCCGGCGAGCCGCTGCACGCTGAGCACCTGCTCCGCAGCGTCGTCCGGGCCATCGACCTCGCCGCCGGCGACCACGAGCCCGCCCGCTGGCATTTCCGGCTCGATGGTGCCGACTACCTGGCCGAAAGCGACGGCCAGCACTGGTCACTCAGCGACGGAACCGCGCCCGCACCGGCCGACGTCACGATCACCGGCACCGCCCGGGCCCTGACCGCCCTCATCTTCGCCGGGTCGGACGCCGAGCTCGACATCGCCGGCGAAACCGGAGCAGTCCAGCGATTCCGGCGGCTGATCGGCACTATGGCCGCCGTCGTGCCGCCCGCCTAGACCCAGAGCTGTTGCGATCGGGAGATCATTCTTCAGGTATTCCGGCCGCCGGCCGCGTTGCCGCCCGCTCAGCGGCACTCCGTCCGATGCAGAACTCGTTTCCGTCCGGGTCGGCGAACACCACCCACCCGGTCCCGTCCGCTCGGCGCCAGTCATCCAGCACCACCGCGCCCAGACCGATCGCTCGCTCAATCTGTTCGTCACGCTTCGCCGAGGTCGGCCACAGGTCGAAATGGATGCGGTTTTTCGCCGTCTTCCCCTCCGGGACACGCAGGAACAACAGCCCGGGCTGACCCGGAGCCGGCCCGACCAGGACCGAGTCGTCTTGCGGCATGTCGCCGGGCCGGATCTCGCGGTCCAACAGCGCGGCCCAGAACGCGGCCAGCGCGTGCGGATCCCGCGCGTCGAAGGTGATCTCGTGGATCTCCAGAGCTCCAGGCTCGCTGTCGGTCATGACGCTCAGCAAACCATGCGCAGCGCGAGGCCTGGAGAATCGACGCCGAACTGGTCTCGGACAGCCTGGTCTACCGGTACAACCCCGGAGGCGTCCCCGGACGGGCTGCGCGGCTCGGAAGGCACCTTCTCCCTGTGCACCTTCTTGGCCAGCGTGTCGATCCGGTCCTGGCGGCGGGCGACCAGCACAACGGTGGCCGGGCGGTCATGGAGCCGCCGCTACGGGCCGCCCTGCCCATCACCGGCGGCGACGCCGAAGCCGCGCTCAACCTCATCGAGCGCACGTTCGCCGCCGCGCACGGCTACGCCACGCTCTGGCGCAGCGGTCTCTACACCAACCGCAAGGCCACCGTGCGCGAC
>CAXUJF010000585.1:0-3807 GCA_964250865.1 uncultured Streptosporangiaceae bacterium | reverse complement strand
GGCCTCGGCCGGGGCGCTGATCTTCGATCGCCGGGGCCGGCTGCTCATTCTCAAGCCGACCTACAAAAAGGGCTGGACGATCCCCGGCGGGATGATGGAGGCGGACGGCGAGACCCCGTGGCAGGCCTGCCAGCGCGAGGTACAGGAGGAATGCGGCCTGCAGGTGAGCCGGGGCCAGCTGGTCTGCGTGGACTTCCGCCCCCCGAAACCTGGGCGGCCGGGCGGGATGCGGTTCCTGTTCGACTGCGGCGCGTTTGGCCCGGACGAGCTGGCCTCGGTCGTGCTCCAGGCCGAAGAGATCTCCGAGAGCCGCGTGCTCCCGCTGGCCCGGGCCCTGCCCCTGCTGTCCAAGCCGGTCCGCCGCCGGGTCAGGGCGTCCGCGCGCGCCAAAACCGTGCTCTACCTGGAAGACGGCCGTCCGGTCGAAGGAGTGACCGCCGCGTGACCAGCCACAGCCTGCTGCCCACCCCGGGCACCGTGACCGACGTGTTCGACCGGGATCGTCCCCCGGTGCTGACCATCGATCCGGGTGACACCGTGGTGGCCGGTTCGCTCGACGCCTCGGGGTACCTGTCCCGGCAGCGGTGGCCCGGGGATGCCCGTCCCCGGATGCTCAGCGCCAGCCGGGGGCACTGCCTGACCGGGCCGATCGCGGTCCGCGGGGCCGAACCCGGCGCCACGCTGGCGGTCCGGTTCGTATCGCTGCGGCCCGCGGACTGGGGCTGGACGGTGGCTGCGTCCCAGGACAACCGGCTCACCCGCCGCCTCGGCGTCCACGGCGGCCCGCCGTCCTGGCTGCTGTGGGAGATCGACGCCGACGGCGGGCTGGCCTACAGCGACACCGGCTACACCAGGCCGATCGCGCCCTTCCTCGGCGTGGTGGGGATGCCGCCGGCTGAGCCGGGTGAGCACTCCACGATCCCGCCCCGGCCCGAGGGCGGCGGCAACATCGACTGCCGGGAACTGGTCGCCGGTGCCACCTTGTACCTGCCGGTGACCGTGCCGGACGCGCTGCTGTGCCTGGGTGACGGGCACGCCGCTCAGGGCGACGGCGAGGTCAGCGGCACGGCCATCGAATGCGCGATGACCACCGAGGTGGTGGTGGACCTGGTGGCCGGCCCGCCGGTCCCGGGCATCCACGCCGAGACCCCGGCCGGGCGGATCACGTTCGGGTTCAGCCACGACCTGGACGAAGCCATGGGCGACGCGCTGGAGGCCATGCTGACCTGGATGGAAGGCCTGTACGGGCTGACCAGGACGGCCGCGCTGGCGCTGGCCGGCCCCACCGTAGACCTGCGGATCACTCAAGTGGTTAACGATGTGTGGGGGGTGCACGCCGTGCTGCCCGCCGGCGCGCTACGTTGAGTCGGCACGAGCTATCGCCCGGGCCGACGGGATTGCCCGGAATGCCCGGCCAGACGTGGGAGCCTGGAGATATGACGGCGGGATCGATTGTGGTGCGGCCTGCGGAGACGCAGGCTGACCTCGCCGGGATCGACGCCGTCGACGTCTCGTACTCCACGGACCGGATCTACCGGGTGCGCCGCAGCCGGATGGCGTTCTGGCTGGAGGAGGAGCGGTTCGAGCTCCCGGTCGAGAAGGCTGACCTGCGGCCCGCGCTGACCTTGTCCGACGGGTTGTTCGTGGCCTGCCGGGGCGAGGTGATCGTAGGCTACGGCGAGCTCCGGCCGGAAGCGTGGAACGGCCGGGCCCGGATCGACAACATCTTCGTGTCCCGCCCCAGCCGCGGCCAGGGCGTCGGCGGCCGCCTGATCGAGGCGCTGGCCGAACAGGCCATCCACCAGCCCGCCGCGCGCTGCCTGTGGCTGGAAACGCAGAACGTGAACTACCCGGCCGTGCAGTTCTACCTGAAGATGGGCTTCCGGCTGTGCGGGCTGGACGAGACGCTGTACCAGCCGGACGACCCGCAGTTGCTGCCGGGTGAGATGGCGCTGTACTTCGCTCGCGACCTGCCGCGCTGAGTCCCGCCCGGGCCTCTTGCTGCATCAACTGAGGGCCCGCAGGGTCTCTTGCTGTATCACCTGAGGCCGGGAGGCCCGCAGGGCCTCTTGCTGTTATCGGTGGCGGTCGTGCTGGGCCAGCAGCTCGGCCGCGTGGTCGGGCACGAAGTTCTGCAGGTCCCGCGGGGTCCGCTGGTAGCCGGTGGACGGTGGCCGCTCGGGCAAGCGCAGGTCCGGCAGCTTGACCTTGTGGTACGGGATCGAGCCGAGCAGGTGCGCGATCATGTTGATCCGGGCCCGCCGCTTGTCGTCGCTCTCGACCACGTTCCAGGGCGCCTCGGGGATGTCGGTGTGCACGAACATCTCGTCCTTGGCCCGCGAGTAGTCCTCCCAGTGCTTGATGGACTGGAGATCCATCGGCGACAGCTTCCAGCGCCGCAGCGGGTCATCCAGCCGGGACTCGAACCGGCGCTGCTGCTCTTCGTCGCTGACCGAGAACCAGTACTTGCGCAGCAGCACACCGTCCTCGACCAGCAGCCGCTCGAAGATCGGGCACTGGTGCAGGAACCGGCTGTACTCCTCCTTGGTGCAGAACCCCATCACGTGCTCCACACCGGCGCGGTTGTACCAGCTCCGGTCGAACAGCACGATCTCTCCCGCGGCCGGCAGGTGCTCAACGTAGCGCTGGAAGTACCACTCGGTCTTCTCCCGCTCGGTCGGGGCGGGCAGCGCCGCGATGCCGGCCACGCGGGGGTTGAGGTACTGGATCACCCGCTGGATCGTGCCGCCCTTGCCCGCCGCGTCCCGTCCTTCGAAGATCACCACGATGCGGGCGCCCTCGGCCCTGACCCACTCCTGCATCCGGACCAGCTCGGCCTGCAGCCGGTACAGCTCGGCCTCGTACAGGCCGCGTGGCAGCCGTTCCGGCTTCGTGGCGGTCTTGGTGCCGTTCGCCTTGGCCATGGTCCCTCCCGCGGGGCGGTCCCCCCAGTCGCTTTCACCACTGTTCGCTAACTTAGCCCCATGCCGTCGGAAGACAAGATCACCGCGTTCCTGGCCGAGCCCCGCAACGTCATCGTGGCGGGTACCCGGGCAGATGGCCGCCCGCACGCCACCCCGAACTGGTTCTACTGGGACGGGGCTCATTTCTACGTGTCCACGACCAGTGACCGGGTCAAAGCCCGGCTGTTCACCCGGGACCCGCGGGCCGAGTTCCTGGTCGACGACGCCACCGGGTTCAGCTACGTGCTCACGTTCGGGACGGTGGAGGTCCGCGCCGACCTGGCGGCGGAGCTGGATCACTTCCGCGCCATCCGGGTCAAGCACGGCCGGGAGGTCCCCGGTGACGACGAACTGCTGGCCAGCCTGCAGGCGGAGCAGCGGGTGATGCTGGTGTTCACCCCGGACCGGCCGATGTCGCAGTGGATCGCGCGCGGCTTCGGCTAGCGGGCGCGCCAGGTCAGCTTGGGCAGGAGCGGCCGGGCCGTGCGGTGCCGCAGGCATCCTTGCCACACGCCGAGGCTGTAGGCCACGTCGTCCAGCAGCCGGGCGCTGACGTAGCGGACCGGGTCCATCGGCGGCCGGCGTTCGGCCCAGCCCAGGATGGGCGGGGCCAGGGTCAATGCGGCCAGCGGCAGCCGCAGCCGTGGGACGGCGACCGCGACCGGCAGCGCCACCGGCCACCAGGCCCGGGACAGGGTGCTGCCCAGCAGCCGCCCGGCGGCGACCGTGCCGCCCGCGGCCAGCCGGGTGGCCACCGGCCAGGTCTGGTCGCCGGTCAGCGGGGCCAGCCGGCGGGCCAGCAACGCGGTCGCGGCAGCGGTGATCGCAGTACCGATTACTGGGC
>CAXUJF010000584.1:0-3809 GCA_964250865.1 uncultured Streptosporangiaceae bacterium | reverse complement strand
GGCCAGCACGTCAGTCTCGCCCGTCAGCGGCACCGGCCCGCCCGCACCCGCCGGGTCTTCGGTGCCGGAGGTAGCCGCCGACTCGTCGGTAGCGGCTGACGTCCCCGCGCCTCTGGCCTGCACCGCGACCGCGGTGACCTGGTCCGGCAGCGGCCAGTTGGCCTCTTCGGAGATGTCGACCAGCGCCCGGTGCGGGATCGGCTGGTCGCGGTCGAGGATGCGCTGGAGCAGCCGCCGGCGGACCACCTGCTGCTCCTCCGCGGTCGCGGCCCGCGCCTCCCGGTAACCCTGGAAGGACAGCTCGGCCAGCTCGTTCATGTAGCCCATCACCGCGTCGGCCAGCAGCGACATGACCGCCGAGGACAGGTCGCCTGCCCGGCCGACCTCCATGACCCGGTGCCAGGCGATATGCGCGCCGACCCGGTAGGCGGCTTGCAGCGAGTCCAGGCTGCGGCCTTCCTCGGCCTCGTGCCGCCCCAGCATCCGCGCCACCTCGTCGCGGTGCGCCAGCGAAGTGGCCGGGTCGGCCACGAGGTCCACGAACGAGGTCAGGGCCTGTTCCACTCCCGTGCGCATGATCTGGCCGTACGGGCCGTCCATCGGCTTGGCGTACTCGGGGATCTTGTCCCGGATGGCCAGGATGATCTCCTGGGCCAGGCTGGGCAGTTCGGGGCGCAGGACCTTGTCCGCCAGTCCCGGGGGAATCTCGTCCGGCTGGCCGTGGCCTTCGCTCGGCTTGGTGGTCCGCGTCGTCATTGAGGCTCCGTCCCCGCCGGCGTACCGCCCGGCTGACCTGGCACACGTCAGACGTTAGACCCGGCAGACGGGCCGCGTAGGGCTGACACCGTACTTTCTGGCTACGGGGCGCCCATAACTCGGTTACTTACCGTAAGAGGTGGCCTGACCCGATCTGGTTCGACCTGCGCCGTCGCCACGACTCACTCGGTGACAAAAAGATCGGCCCGAGTGCGCCGGTCATGCTAAGAAAACCGCGCCGGAAATCGTCCTCGTAAATTCGCGTTGATCAGGTTGCAGTCGTAGTTACGCAGGAGTAGCGTACCGACTCATCACGCGAATGTGGTTAAATAAATAGAGCGCATGCAAAGCATTGCCGCCCGCAGGGTGTCTTCAAGAACACAGTGGGGCTTCAAGAAGGACGCATGCCACGGCTTTACCCGGCGTTAGCCGGTTCCCGCCACGCAGCCAGGTCACGCCTGGCTTCGGGCCCGGAGGCGTACCCCCCCCCCCCGCCAGGGCCCGCCTGGCGGCGGACCGTCTGGCTTCCCCCCCCAGCCGGACGGTCCGCAGCCCGTCGTGCCCGACCTACGGCTGTGACGGTCGAGGTCCTCGATGCCCGCCGGGCCTGCACAAGCCGGCGGGCATCAGCCGTCTCGGGCTTTTCACCCTTCCTGGCCGCCGCAAATGTCCAGGTCAGTCGCCAATGTGCGATGCTGCGCCGCGCTATGGTCAGCTGGAATAAATGGTCTCCCGGCGGCCCGCGAGGACTCCCCGCCTCACGAGGCCCCCGACCCCGCGAGGACTCCCCGCCTCACGAGGCTCCGCACCCGCGAGAAGTCCTCCCCTCGCGGCGACTGCTGCACCTCATGGGTGTCCCCGCACTTCGCGCAGACTCCCGCAAGGAAAAGCCCGCGCGCGCCCACCTCTCACACCCGACCCTCCCGTCACGCTGGCATCACCGGAGCTGCTGACCCAGGCGGCCGGCTGGGACCACGGCTCGCTGATGGCCTCCCCGGCGCCGCTAGCCCGGCGACGCCGAGACATCCGCGCCGGACCACGCATCGGGCCGCGGAGCGCCAGCACCCGTTCCTACCTTCCCGCCCTGTCCCAGGCCGCATTGACAACGGCGGACAACGTGGCCTGCTCGGCTATTCGCCGGTCGGCGGTGCAATCCCATAACACGCCCAGCAGGGAAAACATTGTTGTGAATCGCGAAGGCTGATTTCTATTTAAGTTAGCTAATGGCCAATGCGCGGCGCAGTGGCGCACGACCAGTGTCCGCGATGATTTCACTCGGGTAAAGGTGCTTCCGGCCGATAACACACAGTGCGGGCCGTCCGGTGGCGGAGGGCCGAGGCGGTACGGGTCTGCGCTGCGGGCGTGGTCTGATGGAACGAAGCGGCGGAGGAGGGTGGCATGACCCACGATCCGGTGACCGAAAAGAGCCCGGTGCAGCGCTCGGCGGCCGCGGTCGCCGCCGACGCGTTCGGCCTCGACCTGTACCGGCGGCTGGCGGCGCAGGAGCAGGACCTGGTGTTCTCTCCGGCCAGCATCGCGGCCGCCCTGCAACTGGCGCTGCTCGGGGCCCGGGGCCGCACGGCCGAGCAGCTCGCGGCCGCGCTGCACCTCGACCAGGCCGACCCGGCCGGGGGTGCGGAGGCTGGCCTGCGGCTGCTGTCCGAGGTGATCCAGACGGCCGGTGCCGACGCCGGCGCCACGCTCCGGGCCCCCAATACGCTGTGGGTGCAGGCCGGACTGCCGCTGGAGCCCGGCTACACCCGCCAGGTGCAGGACGTGGCGGCGGCCGCCGTCGAGGAAGCCGACTTCCGCGGCGCCCCGCAACAGGCCCGGGCCGCGATCAACGAACTGATCGCCGGGCAGACGGCGGGCAAGATCACCAACCTGCTGGGCCGGGACGCGGTCACCGCCGCCACCCGGCTGGTCCTGGCCAACGCGGTCTACCTCAAGGCGCGCTGGGCGTTCCCGTTCACCGCGACGGCGACCCGGGACGCCCCCTTCCATCCGGGCGACGGGGCCGAGCCGATCACCGTCGCGATGATGCACCGGACCGCCAGCCTGCCTTACGTCCGCGGCGACGGCTACCAGGCCGTGCTGCTGCCGTACCAGGATCTGCCGCTGGCCATGGCGATCGTGCTGCCCGACGGGCCGCTGGCCGGGCTGGCCGGTCAGCTCGGGGAGGACCGGGGTGGTCTGGGGTCGCTGCTGGCCGGCGCGGATCGGCAGAGAGTGGCCGTGGCCCTGCCGAAGTTCCGCCAGCGGACCAGCGCCCAGCTGATCCCGGTGCTGCGCCAGCTGGGTGTCCAGGACGCCTTCACCGGCGCCGCCGACTTCACCGGCATCACGGCCGCGGAACGGCTGGTCATCGACGCGGTCGTGCACCAGGCCTACATCGACGTGGACGAGCAGGGCACCGAGGCCGCCGCCGCGACCGCGATCGGGATGCGGGCCATGGCGCTGCGCCGTGAGCCCGAGCCGATCCCGTTCACCGTCGACCGGCCGTTCCTGTTCGCGATCACCGACGCCGCCACCGGCCTGCCGCTGTTCCTGGGCCAGGCCACCCGGCCCGCCGCAAAAACGACGTGACGGGCGCCCGGCCGCGCAGGACGATGGCCGGGTGAACCACACGGACTGGCGCACCACCACCGACGCCGGGGAGTTCCTGGCCCAGGCCGGCCCCTACCTGGAGGGCGACCCGGTCGAGAACACCCTCCTGCTGACCATCGCCCACGGTGCCCTGGGCCCCACCTCCGCGCCCGGTCCCGTTGTTCCCCTGTACGGCTGGCACCCCGGCGGCGCCTTCGTTCACACCCCCGGCATGCCGATCGTCCTCAGCCCGATGACCGAACCAGCTGAACCAACTGCCGCCGCCCTGGCTGTCACCCTCCGCCGCCAGGGCCGGCTGCTGGACGGCGTGAACGGCGCTCCCGCGGCCGCCGGAGCCTTCGCCACCGAGTGGTGCCGCACCGTGGGCCCGGCGGCCCTGACCAGCGCCAGCCGTGTGTTCTATCGGCAGCGCCTGTTACGGCTGGCCGAGCTGCCCCCGCCCCCGC
>CAXUJF010000583.1:0-3814 GCA_964250865.1 uncultured Streptosporangiaceae bacterium | reverse complement strand
GCTGCATGGGGCCGCGGTCAGGCCGGCCACCGCGACCACCGACCACAGCGCGATCAGCCACCGCCGGGGCGCCAGCGCACGTTCCCAGGCCAGCGCGAGCGCGGCGGGCAGAGCCAGGCCGGCCGCGGCCCCATGCAGCACCCGCACCACGGCGATCACCGTCACGGTGCGTGCGGAACCGCCCAGCGCGTCGGCCACGGCCATGACCAGCAACCCGGCCAGCAGCACGGGCCAGGCCCGCAGCCGCAGGACGGCCAGCGCGGCGATCCCGGCCAGCGCGGCCATGGCGGGCAGGGCCAGCCCAGCGGCGCGCAGCACCGCGATGGTGGGCCCCTGCGCGCCGGTCCCGATCCCACCCGGGCTGTCCAGCGCCCAGGCGATGGCGTTCGGCGCCTGCAGCAGGCACAGCGCCGTGACCGTGGTGATCACGGCGGCGGCCGCGGCGTCGGCGGCGACCCGGCGGGCGGCACCAGCCGAGCGGGGAGCATCGCAGGCGGGACCCGGGGCGTCAGTCACCGCGGGGCCACGACCGGCGTGGGCACCGGGCCGAACTAGCCGTCCAAGACTCGTCGTCACTAACCGCTCACCTCTAATTACTCAGGGCGACGGCCTCATGCTAACGCGGGTTTGGCTGTTCCAGCTTGTCGGCCAGATAGATTCCGGCGAACCACAGGGCGCAGAAGACGACGCCGAGAATATAAAGGGCAAATACTTCGACCCCAGCCGCGACGATCAGGAACTGCAGGACGGTGCCGGCCACCAGGGCCCAGCGGCCGCGCCCGATCAAACCGGCGAGCAGGACGGCGGCCAGGGCCAGGCCGCCGCCGACGCCGAAGGCCACGCCGTGGTGCAGGTGCTCGATGGTGACCGCGACCGGGATGGCGAGCACCAGGATGATGGCCTCGAACACGAGCACCGACGACAGCAGCCGCCGCAGGATCGGCCGTTTGGCTACCTTTTTGGCGGGTTGCGGCGCGGCGGCGTGCTCGGTGCGGGGCTGCTCGGTGCCCGGCTGTTCGGTGGCGGGTTCACTCATGACAGATCGGCTGCGGTGAACGGGTGCCGGCCGCTGCCGCCATCGGCGGCCGGCAGGTCGGTGGTCGGGCCGTCCGGGAGCAGTAGCTGCCGGGCGTCGCCCACGGTGATCACGGAGCCGGTGATCAGCACGCCCCCGCCACCGGGCAGGTCCTGATCCGGGGTGTCGTCGGCCAGCGTCACCGCCATCTCGATGGCGTCGTCCATCCGCGCGGCCACGTGCACCCGGTCCAGGCCGAACACGTCAGCGGCCAGCTCACCCAGCTCTTCGGCGGGCATCGAGCGGTCCGAGGAGTTGTGGGTCACCACCACGTCGGACAGCGCCGGTTCCAGCTCGTCCAGGATGCCGGCCACGTCCTTGTCCGCGCTCACGGCCAGCACGCCGACCAGGCGGCTGAGGCTGAACGCCTCATTCACGGCGGCCACGGTGGCGGCCATGCCGGACGGATTGTGGGCCGCGTCCGCGATCACCGTCGGACTGCGCCGCAGTACCTCCAGGCGACCCGGTGACCGCAGCCCGGCGAAGGCCTGCCGGACCAGGTCCACGTCGAGCGGCGCGCGGCCGCCCGGGCCGGGCTCGCCCGCCGCGCCCACCGGGCCGTCCTCGGCCGCGCTGGCGAACCCCTCGACCGCGGCCAGCGCGCAGGCGGCGTTGGTCGCCTGGTACTCGCCGAACAACGGCAGGAACAGCTCGGAGTAGGTGCCATTGAGCCCTTGCAGGGTGAGCTGCTGGCCGCCGAGGGCGATCTCGCGCTCTTGCACGCCGAACTCCAGCCCCTCACGGGCCACGGTCGCTCCGACCTCGGATACCCGGCGCAGCAGCACTTCGGCCGCGGTCAGCGACTGCTGGGCCAGCACGGCCAGCGCGCCGGGCTTGATGATCCCGGCCTTCTCCCCCGCGATCTCCTCCACGGTTTCGCCCAGGTACTGCATGTGGTCCAGGCTCACCGGGGTGACGACGGCCACCGCGCCATCGGCGATGTTGGTCGCGTCCCAGGTGCCACCCAGGCCGACCTCGATCACGGCCACGTCCACCGGCGCATCCGCGAACGCGGCGAAGGCCATGCCGGTCAGCACCTCGAAGAAGGACAGCGGCACCCCCAGGCGCTCGTCGGTGAGCTGGAGGTAGGGCTCGATCTCCTGGTAGAGCGCGACGAACTGGTCGGCCTCGATCGGCTGGCCGTCGATGCAGATCCGCTCGCGGATGGAGACCAGGTGCGGGCTGGTGAATCGGCCGGTGCGCAGGCCCCGGGCCCGCAGCAGCGCGTCGATCATGCGGGCGGTGGACGTCTTGCCGTTGGTGCCGGTGATGTGGATGACCGGGTAGGCGCGCTGCGGATCGCCCAGCAGCTCGGCCAGGGCGGCGATCCGGTCCAGCGTGGGCTCGATCGACGACTCGGGACGGCGCCGCAGGATCGCCCGCTCAACGTCGCGCAGCGAGTCGGTCACGGCAGGCACCAGCAGGTCGAAGTGGTCACCCGTCCAGGCTACTGGGGCGCGGGCGCCCCCGGTCCGGTCCCCGGGGGCACCGGCAGGTGCGGTTCGTCCAGGCCCGGCGCCATGATGCAGATCTGGTCCCGGCCCGCGGCCTTGGCCTGGTAGAGCGCCGCGTCCGCCACGGCCAGCAGCTCGTCAAGGTCCTGCCGGGCATGGGCCAGCTCGGCCACGCCCACCGAAACGGTGATGCGGACCGTGATCTTGGCCTCCCGGCCGTCGCCGAGCACGATCTGCTCGTTACCGATGTGTCCGCGCAGCCGCTCGGCCACCCGGCCCGCCTCGGTACCCGAGGTATGCGGGAGCAAGATGGCGAACTCCTCGCCGCCGAACCGGCCGATCAGGTCACCCTCGCGCAGCTGGCCCCGGAACCGGTCGGCCACCACCCGCAGCACCCGGTCGCCGGCCAGGTGCCCGTGGGTGTCGTTGACCAGCTTGAAGTGGTCGATGTCGATGATGGCCAGCGAGGTGGGCGACCAGTAGCCGCGGATGCGGGACAGCTCGGTGCTGGCCTCGCGATGCCAGGTGGCCGCGTTCAGCAGCCCGGTCTTGGCGTCGGTCCGCGCTTCGGCCAGGAGCTGGGCGTGCATGAGGAACCGCTTCTGCATGAAGACGACGGGCAGGGCCACGACCAGCGCGGCCAGCGTGAACGTGAGCGCGAACGTGATCAGCGAGGCCAGGCAGGTGACCACGACGTCGGTGGTCATGGCCTCGCGGGTGAAGACCAGGGTCCAGATCCGGGCGGTGGGGTTGGTCAGCTTGACCGCCCCGACGATCTGCCAGTGGTTGATCAGCCAGCCAGTGGTGGCGGCCAGCAGGATCGCCGCCAGCAGGCCGACGGTGTGCGCACTGGTCGTGAGCTGGCCGCCGAGCAGCGGGCTGATGCCAGCGTGGAATTCGAACGACGCGGCTCCATAGGCCAGGCCGTTCGAGGCCACGCTGAACACCCGCCGGTGGACCAGGTTGCGGCGGACCCGCCACTGCTTCATGGCCACCAGCGGGATCGGGGCCAGCAGGACATACACCGGCGGCAGCAGCAGCGCGATCGCCAGGTACCACACTTCCTGCAGGTCGCGGGTCAGGGTGTCGCGGGTCAGTTTGACGTCCCGGGTGGCCTCGACCATCGCGGCCGCGCAGGCCAGCAGCACGACGTAGACCGGCACCTGAGACGGCTGCCAGGACGTGCGCCAAGCCGCCACCACCGTGGCCGCCGCGGCCGCCAGCACCGTAGCGACCACGTAGGCACGGGCGGCCCGTCCGACTGGCGGGGTGGTCGATCCTGGTG
>CAXUJF010000582.1:0-3824 GCA_964250865.1 uncultured Streptosporangiaceae bacterium | reverse complement strand
AAGGACGGGCTCTTCTGCGAGAAGATCTTCGGTCCGACCCGGGACTGGGAGTGCTACTGCGGTAAGTACAAGCGGGTCCGGTTCAAGGGCATCATCTGTGAGCGCTGTGGCGTCGAGGTCACTCGGGCCAAGGTGCGGCGTGAGCGGATGGGCCACATCGAGCTGGCCGCCCCGGTCACGCACATCTGGTACTTCAAGGGTGTGCCGAGCCGGCTCGGCTACCTGCTTGACCTCGCGCCGAAGGACCTGGAGAAGGTCATCTACTTCGCCGCGTACATGATCACGCACGTGGACGACGAGGCCCGGCAGCGTGACCTGCCCTCGCTGGAGGCGAAGATCTCCGTCGAGCGCGGTCAGATCGAGCAGCGCCGGGACGCCGACATCGAGGCGCGGCAGGCCAAGCTCGAGTCCGACCTGGCCGAGCTGGAGGCCGCAGGGGCCAAGAGCGACCAGCGCCGCAAGGTGCGGGAGAGCTGCGACCGCGAGTGCAAGCAGCTGCGCGACCGGGCCGGCAAGGAGATCGACCGTCTCGACGACGTGTGGAGCCGGTTCAAGGGCCTCAAGGTTCAGGACCTTGAAGGCGACGAGATGCTGTACCGGGAGATGCGCGACCGGTTCGGCCGCTACTTCCGTGGCGGCATGGGCGCGCAGGCCATCCAGGACCGCCTGGGCACGTTCGACCTGGACGCCGAGTCGGCGTCGCTGCGCGAGACGATCCGCAGCGGCAAGGGCCAGAAGAAGGCCCGCGCGCTGAAGCGGCTCAAGGTCGTGTCCGCCTTTTTGAACACCAGGAACAGCCCGATGGGCATGGTTCTCGACTGCATCCCGGTGATCCCGCCGGACCTGCGGCCGATGGTTCAGCTCGACGGTGGCCGATTCGCCACCTCCGACCTGAACGACCTGTACCGCCGGGTCATCAACCGGAACAACCGGCTCAAGCGGCTGCTGGACCTGGGCGCGCCCGAGATCATCGTGAACAACGAGAAGCGGATGCTCCAGGAGGCCGTGGACTCGCTGTTCGACAACGGCCGCCGCGGCCGCCCGGTCACCGGACCGGGTAACCGCCCGCTCAAGTCGCTGTCCGACATGCTCAAGGGCAAGCAGGGCCGGTTCCGCCAGAACCTGCTGGGCAAGCGCGTCGACTACTCCGGCCGTTCGGTCATCGTGGTCGGCCCGCAGCTCAAGCTGCACCAGTGCGGCCTGCCCAAGCAGATGGCGCTCGAGCTGTTCAAGCCGTTCGTCATGAAGCGTCTGGTCGACCTCAACCACGCGCAGAACATCAAGTCCGCCAAGCGGATGGTGGAGCGCGCGCGGCCGGTCGTGTGGGACGTGCTGGAAGAGGTCATCACCGAGCACCCGGTCCTGTTGAACCGGGCGCCGACCCTGCACCGGCTGGGTATCCAGGCGTTCGAGCCGCAGCTGGTCGAGGGAAAGGCCATTCAGATCCACCCGCTCGTCTGCACCGCGTTCAACGCGGACTTCGACGGGGACCAGATGGCGGTGCACCTGCCGCTGTCGGCCGAGGCGCAGGCCGAGGCCCGCATCCTGATGCTGTCCACCAACAACGTCCTGAAGCCGGCCGACGGCAAGCCGGTGACCATGCCCACCCAGGACATGATCATTGGCCTGTTCCACCTGACCAGGGAAAACGACGGTGCCCCCGGCACCGGACGCAGCTTCGCCAGCACGTCAGAGGCCATCATGGCCTACGACCGCGACGAGCTGGACCTGCAGGCGCCGATTCAGATCCGGCTGGACAACGTCACGCCGTCCCGCGGGCAGGTCATGCCCGAGGACTTCGTGCCGGGTGACCCGATCCGGATGAAGACCACGCTGGGCCGGACGATCTTCAACGACACGCTGCCCGCCGCTTTCCCGTACATCAACTACGAGGTCAGCAAGAAGCAGCTGTCGGGGATCGTCAACGAGCTGGCCGAGACCTACCCCAAGGTCGACGTGGCCACGGCGCTCGACGCGCTCAAGGACGCCGGGTTCTACTGGGCCACCCGGTCCGGTGTGACCGTCGGTATCGAGGACATCGTGTCCCCGCCGAACAAGCAGCACATCCTGGAGGAGTACGAGCGCCGCGCCGACAAGGTGCAGCGTGAGTACGAGCGTGGCCTGATCACCGACGACGAGCGCCGTCAGGAGCTCATCGAGATCTGGACCCACGCCACCGCCGATGTGGCCAAGGACATGGAGCTGGCCTTCCCCCCGACCAACCCGGTCTGGGTCATGGTCAACTCCGGTGCCCGAGGCAACATGATGCAGGTCCGGCAGATCGCGGGCATGCGTGGTCTGGTCTCCAACCCCAAGGGTGAGACCATCCCGCGGCCGATCAAGTCCAGCTTCCGTGAGGGGTTGTCGGTGGTGGAGTACTTCATCTCCACCCACGGCGCCCGCAAGGGCCTGGCCGACACCGCCCTGCGGACCGCCGACTCCGGGTACCTCACCCGGCGCCTGGTGGACGTGGCGCAGGATGTCATCGTCCGCGAGGAGGACTGCGGCACCGACCGGTCCATCGTGATGAAGATCGCCGAGCGCGATGCGGAGGGCAACCTCCACAAGCTGCCGACGATCGACAACACCGGCACCGGCCGCACCATCGCCGAGGACGTCGTGGTCAATGGCGAGACCATCGCCAGCGTCAACGACGACACCACCGAGTCCATGCTCGACCGCTTGGTCGAGGCCGGAGTGGACGGCGTGCGTACGTGCAGCGCGCTGGTGTGCGAGGCGAAGATCGGTGTCTGTGCCAAGTGCTACGGCCGCTCGCTGGCCACGGGCAAGCGGGTGGACGTGGGCGAGGCCGTCGGCATCGTCGCGGCCCAGTCCATCGGTGAGCCGGGCACCCAGCTGACCATGCGGACCTTCCACACCGGTGGTGTGGCCGGTCAGGACATCACGCACGGTCTGCCCCGAATCCAGGAGCTGTTCGAGGCGCGGATCCCCAAGGGTCTGGCCCCGATCAGTGAGGTGGAGGGCCGGATCAAGATCGAGGAAACCGAGAAGACCCGGAAGATCATCGTCGTGCCGGATGACGGCTCGGAGGAGATCGCCTACCAGGTCAGCATGCGGTCCCGGCTGCTGGTGTCCGAAGGTGAGCGGGTCTCGGTCGGCCAGCAGCTGATCTTCGGTGCGGTGAACCCGCACGAGGTGCTGCGCATCCTCGGCTCGCGGGCGGTGCAGCTGCACCTGGTCCACGAGGTCCAGGAGGTCTACCGGTCGCAGGGTGTCTCGATCCACGACAAGCACATCGAGATCATCATCCGCCAGATGCTCAAGCGGGTGAACGTGCTCGAGTCCGGTGACACCGACCTGCTGCCCGGTGAGCTCGTCGAGCGTCCGCGCTTCGAGGAGCTCAACCGTAAGGTGGTCGGCGAGAGCGGTACGCCTGCGGCGGGCCGCCCGGTGCTGATGGGCATCACCAAGGCGTCGCTGGCCACCGAGTCGTGGCTGTCGGCGGCTTCCTTCCAGGAGACCACCCGGGTGCTGACCGACGCGGCGATCCACGCCAAGTCGGACTCGCTCCTGGGCCTGAAGGAGAACGTGATCATCGGCAAGCTCATCCCGGCCGGCACCGGTATGCAGGTGTACCGGAACGTCAAGGTCGAGCCGACCGAGGACGCCCGTTCGTCGGCCTACCCGGCGGGTAGCTACGCCGAGCCGGACGCCTACGCCTTCGGCGGCCAGGGCTCCGGCGAAGCCGTTCCTCTCGAGGAATACGACTTCGGCTCCTACAACCGGTAAGCAAGAGCAACAAGGAAGGGCCCCGGGGCATAACCCCGGGGCCCTTCCGGTTGTAACAAGTGCTGCACGAACGG
>CAXUJF010000581.1:0-3830 GCA_964250865.1 uncultured Streptosporangiaceae bacterium | reverse complement strand
GCGCGGAGTGCTGAGACCGCTCCGAGGTGACCAGCAGCACCCCGAGCACCGGGAGCAGGTCCGCGGTGAGCTGGCCGGTCTCGTGGCCGCAGCTCAGTCAGGACGGCCCGGCCTGGGCCGCGATCCGGCCCACGATCTCGGGCTCGGCATCGGTCTCCAGCGTGCCGTCGGCCGTGGTGTGGGCCTGCCGCCCGGAGGCGGACAGCGCGGGCAGGCGATGGCCCGCACCACGGTGGTCCGGGAGGTCCGCAGCTGGTCCGGGGTGCCGTCGGCCACCCACCCGCCCGTCGCTGATGATGACCAGATGGTCGGCGATGGCTTCGACCTCGTGCAGGAGGTGCGAGGACAGCAGGACCGTCCCACCGCGGTCGGCGAACTCACGCAGCAGGACCCGGATCCAGTGCACGCCCTGAGGGTCAAGGCCGTTGGCCGGCTCGTCCAGCACCAGGACCCCCGGGGTCACCGAGTAGCGCCAGGCCCAGGGCCAGGCGCTGTCGCATGCCGAGGGAGTACTGGCCGACCCCGCTTGCGGGCCGCGGCCGCGTCCAGCCCCACGATGTCCAGTACCCCGGCCACCCGGCCCGGTCCGCTCCGAGCACCGCGGCGGCCAGGGCCAGGGTCACGCGGCCGGTCCGGCCTCGGTGCACAGCCTCCGGGTCGAGCATGACGCCGACCCGGCGCCCCGGCTGCGGCAGCTTGGCGTACGGCCGCCCATCGATGGTGGCGGTGCCCGCGTCGGGCCGGTAGAGGCCGCACAGCAGCCGGAGCGTGGTGGACTTGCCGGCGCCGTAGGTCTTCTGGTGAGACCGGCGCTACCAGGACGCCCAGGCGGGGCGTCCTGGTAGTGATGCGGCGCAGAGCCTGTCCCTTCCATCATGGTGACAGGCAGTCGCCGGATGCGGATGGACGCGCGCCCGCAGAGGCGCCGTCCCGCAGCGACGGCACTTTCCGTGGCCCCGGCACAGCTTGACTCCCCGGAACCAGCCTGCTAACTTTTCTTGGCAGGTGCTAGAAAAGCTTACGCGAGAGTTGGGGACATGGCCGGAGACGCCCTGCTGCGAGTGCTGGCAACCCTCGCCAACCCGCACAGGATGCGGATCGTGGCCGCGCTGGCCGAAGAACGCAACTACGTCAGCCGGCTGGCCCGCGACCTGGGCATCAGCCGGGCTCTGCTGCAGGTCCACCTGCGCAAGCTCGAGGCGGCCGGGCTGGTGTCGGCCTCTATCGAGGTCTCCGCGGATGGCAAGGCGATGAAGTTCTACGAGGTGGCACCCTTCGCGATGCACCTGACCCCCGAGACGATTAGGGCCGCGGCGCGAACCCTGAGCACGGACAGCGATCTGGATGCGGAGCTGCGATGAAGCCCAGGACGGCAAGAGAAACGGCGATCATCTGCGCGGCCGCCGTGGCCGCGGTGGTGGTACTGGCCATTCCCTTCGAATTGCCCTACCAGGAACCAGGCGGGGGCACGATGAACAACAGCAGGTACCTTGTCTGGATCGCCGCCGCCGGGGTGATCGCGCTCGGGATAGTCCTAGGCTACCGGTACCTCACCACCAGGAAACGGGCGCAGATCGAGCTGACCGGCGGGGAGCAGTACCGGCGGTTGGCCGAGGAGTACCGCCGGCTGTCCGACATGGCCATCACCGCCCAGGAGCACACCGACCTCAAGCTCGGGGACGTGAGCGCCCAGCTCGATTATCTGCGGGAACAGAATGAGTCACTGCAGAAGATCCTCAAAGAGGTCGAGTAAAGACGCAGCGGCAACATCGGCGCCATTCCCGGCCGCGAGGCTAGAACGTGATGTTCATCATGCACCGAAGGACGGCATCTGATGCAGGCCACCAGCACACCAGGCAGCAAGGCCACCGACCGCCAGCCGTCCCGGCATCAACTCGCACAGCTGCCGCCGGATCCCGGCACCCAGATCCTCGCCACGTGGCCCGGCGAGGAGTTTCTGTTCCGTTTCGGTGATGCGATCGATGACCATATCGCCGAAATCCTGGACGAACTGCTTGAAGAGCGCGATGCCGCGCGTCCGCGGCGACGGCTATCCCAGGTACTTGGCACGGTCAGCCTCATCATCGCCCTGGCCGCGAGCCTACTCCTGCGGCATGACACATTCGCTGCCTGGACGATCTGGCCCCTCGCGGCCACTATCTGCATCGCCATCGCCTGGACCAGAACCGGAAAATCGTAACTGGCTTATCAATGCTGCTTGCGGAGCGACGGGCCCAGCCGGGCCAACAAGTGTCATTTTCCGAGTTTCGGCTTGCCCGCGCCGTTAGGCATTCTCTGGCGCTGAGTACGTGGTGTCGTTCCAGTGAGTGACCTGAGTTGCCTGCGGATCCCACTGAGGTCGGTGGGAGTCACCGGGCTGTTGCTGCTGGTGCGCTGAGGGCTGGCAGCAGGACGCGGTCGGTGATCTCAGTGATATCGGCTTCGCTTGGCGGGCTGCCGTAGTGCATCTGCTGGTGGATAACCAGCGCGGGTCCTGTCTGGGCGAGCAGCCCAGTGATGGCGCCGGGCCGGATCTCGCCGCGCTTGGCAGCCCGGCGCAGGGCGGCGGTGATCGCGTCGGGGCGAGGTTCCAGCAGGGTCTCGATGATGGCCTCGGCGGCACAGGGGTGCTTGTCGCGGTGCAGCGCCATCTCGACGATGAGCGCGTACAGCGCGCGGCCGGTCGGCTCGGCCATGGCCGCGGCCTGCCGGCGCCGTTGGGACCGAGGAACCCGGTCACGCTGCCAGGCTGGCAGCTGAAGCTCACGTCGCGGATGCCGGGGGCGCCAGCCTGATTCTGGGCCTGACCGGTAACGACAACCTGCTGCACGGCTTGCAGGGCTATGCGTGACCGCTGCGGCGGCTGACCTGCTTGGCTATCCTGCCCGGCATGATCGTCGGCGGGGTGTTGGCCGGGCTGACCCAGGCTCCGCTGTTCGCCGCGGCCGGCCCGCTGCCACCCGATCGCGCCACCACCGGCAGCGCCGTGCTCAACATGTCACGCCAGGTCGGCAGCGCGGTCGGGGGGGCCGTGGTGGTCGTCGTGCTGGGGACCGGGGCCCACACGCTGGCCGGTTACCACGCCGCCTGGGCGGCCGAGGCCGTGGCCGCGGTCCTGGCGACGCTGGCGGCAGCCGGGTCGGGCTTGCGGTCCCGGGCGCAACGGGCCTAGATGGCGTTGGCGGGCACAACGCCCAGGCGGCCAGTCCGACGTATCGTCGAAGGGGCCAGCTCGATCCGAGCGACGCCGGGAAGGCGATGCGGCATGTTCGAGAAGTTCACCGACCGGGCGCGCTTGGTGATCGTCCGGGCGCAAGAAGAGTCGCGCGCGCTGAACCACGGTCACGTCGGCACCGAGCACATCCTGCTGGCCCTGATGCACGATAGCCGCGGGATGGCGGTCCACGTGCTGACCGGCATGGGGATCACCGAGGGCCGGATCCGGGATCAGCTGAACCTGTCGGTACGGGAGGGCCAGGATCCGCCGTCCGGGCATATCCCGTTCACCCCGCAGGCCAAAAAGACGCTTGAGCTGTCGCTGCGGGAGGCGCTGCAGCTCGGTGACTCTTACATCGGTACCGAGCATCTCCTGCTCGGCCTGATCCGGCAGGACGACGGCCCGGCGGCGCAGGCCCTGCGGGAACTGGGCGCGAACCTGGCCACCGCCCGGGCCGAGGTCATCCGGCTGCACCCGGAGATGCCCACCTCGGTCAAGGTGGCCAAGGTGCTCGGCGAGCCCGATGAGCCGGTGCGGGCCGAGGTGGAGTCGCTGCGGGAGGAGATCAGCCGGCTCCGCGCGCTGCTGCGCCGTCACGACATCGACCCGGACG
>CAXUJF010000580.1:475-3836 GCA_964250865.1 uncultured Streptosporangiaceae bacterium | reverse complement strand
CGCCAGCTCCGCGGGCACGCCGTCCGCGCCGGCGTCCTCCGCCCCGGCCAGTCCGTCACCGAGCCCGTCCGCCTCGCCGTCGCCCTCGGCCTCGCCGTCCCCGTCGGCCACGAAGTCGCCTTCGGCCACCAAGTCGGCCGGGGCGTCGGCCAAGGCCGGTACAGCCAAGGCCAAGGCCAACACCGCGAGCGCGCCCACCGCGTGCGCGGCGGCCGACCTGGTGCTGACCCTGGTGGCCAGCCAGAGCAGTTACGGCCCCAGCGTCAACCCGTCGTTCCAGCTCGACATCGTCTCGACCAGCAGCGCGCCCTGCTTGCTGGACACCGGCGCGGACAGCCTGAAGCTGGTCGTCAGCCACGGCGGCGCGGTGGCCTACAACTCGGCCGCCTGCGTGAGCGGCGTCAAGCGGCACGTGGTCAGCCTGCGCCGCGGCGTCCCCGTGGTCACTTCGATGAGCTGGGACAAGCATGAGACGGTCAACGGCTGCTCGGCCACGGTGATGGCCGCGACCGGCCGTACCTACGGCGCGGTGGCCCAGTCCGCCGGGGCCCAGAGCCCCCGGGTGTCGTTCATGCTGGCCGCGGCGCCCGCGTCCAGCTCGACCAGGAAGGCGACCGCCAAGTCAGCTTCGGGCGCCTGACCCGGGGCGTGCCCTGGGCCGCGCTCAGTCGGCCAGGGCGGCGGCGATGGCGTGGCGGACGTCTTCGACCTCACGCACCTCCATCAGGCCTGTGAGGCCACCCGCGCCGTCCGGGCTGGGTACCGCGGCCAGTGGCCGGCCGGGCCGGTCGTGATCGCGGGACGGCCCGATCGGGGTGAGGCCACCGACGCCGGCCGGCACGATCGCGCGCCGGAAACCCATCCGCTCGGCCTCGGCCAGCCGCCGGGGGATGCCGCTGACGCGGCGGACCTCGCCGGCCAGCCCGACCTCACCGACGGCGATGACGCCGGCCGGGACGCTCAGGTTCGACGTCGAGCTGGCCAGGGCCAGCGCCAGGGCCAGGTCGACCGACGGCTCGGTCAGCCGGACCCCGCCGACGGTGGCGGCGTAGACGTCCTGGCGGCCGAGCCGGATCTCAGCGTGGCGCTGCAGCACGGCCAGCACCATGCCGACCCGCGATCCGTCCAGGCCCGAGACGACCCGGCGCGGCATGTCCAGCACCGACGGGCCGACCAGCGTCTGCACCTCGGCCACCAGCGGCCGCCGGCCCTCCAGGGTGACGGTCACGCAGGTGCCGGGCACCGGCTCGCTGCGCTGGGACAGGAACAGCCCGCTCGGGTCGGGCAGCCCGATCAGCCCGTACTCGCCCAGGTCGAAGCAGCCGACCTCGTCCGTGGGGCCGTAGCGGTTCTTCACCGCGCGGACCATGCGCAGCTGGGAGTGCCGGTCGCCCTCGAAGTGCAGCACCACGTCGACCATGTGCTCCAGCGTGCGCGGCCCGGCGATCGACCCGTCCTTGGTCACGTGGCCGACCAGGATCGTGGCCAGCGCGTGCTCCTTGGCCGTGGCCATCAGCGTGGCCGCGACCTCGCGGACCTGGGTCACCCCGCCCGGCGCGCCGTCCACGCCGCCCGCGGAGATCGTCTGGACCGAGTCAATGACCAGCAGGTCCGGCCGGACGGTCTCGACGTGGCCCAGCACGGCGGACAGGTCGGTCTCGGCCGCCAGGTAGAGGTTGTCGCTGACCGCGCCGATCCGGTCGGCCCGCAGCCGCACCTGGGCCGCCGACTCCTCACCGGTGACGTACAGCACCCGGCGGGAACCGGCCACCAGCGCCGCCGCCTCCAGCAGCAGCGTCGACTTCCCGACGCCGGGCTCGCCTGCCAGCAGCAGCACCGCGCCCGGCACCAGGCCGCCGCCCAGGACCCGGTCCAGCTCGTCCATGCCCGTCGGCCGGGCGCTGGCCGCCTGGGCGTCCACGTGGCCGATGGGTACCGCCGGCGTGCTCACCGGGCCCGGCCCGATCCCGCGGACCCCGGCCCGGACCAGCCGCGGGACCCCGGCTTCCTCGATCGTCCCCCACGCCTGGCATTCGCCGCAGCGACCCACCCACTTCGGGGCCTGCCAGCCGCACTCCGAACAGCGGTACGCGCTGCCCGCCGATGACTTCGCCATGGCTGGCACATTAACGCCGGGCAGTGACAGTCTCACCGAACGCGAGCCGCCGCGCCGGATGGAACAATCCGGCCCGGCATCAAACTAAGCTTGCTCGACGGAACCTGGTGCAGGGTTCCGTGGAGGGCAGGACATTGAGCGAGGCTGAACGGGTGGCCAGGACGCCCGTCGTGCTGTCGACATCGTCCGTCTACCCAGACCGGACGCCCGACGCCTTCGAGGCGGCCACGCGGCTGGGCTACGACGGGCTCGAGGTCATGGTCTACACCGACCCGGTGAGCCAGGACGTCGACGTGATCAGCCGGCTCATCGACTACCACCAGCTCCCGGTGCTGGCCGTGCACGCCCCGAGCCTGCTGCTGACCCAGCGGGTCTGGGGCCGGGAACCGTGGGAGAAGCTCCGGCGGTCCAAGGACCTGGCCCAGCGCCTCGGGGCCAAGGTCGTCGTGGTGCACCCGCCGTTCCGCTGGCAGCGGGACTACGCGGTGGACTTCGAGAGCCGCCTGGCCGAGATGGAAGCGGAGACCGACATCGTCTTCGCGGTGGAGAACATGTTCCCGCTGCGCGCCCGGGGCCGGGAGATCGTGCCGTACGCGCCGACCTGGGACCCGACCGAGATCGACTGCGCCCACGTGACCCTGGACCTGTCCCACGCCGCCGCGTCCGGCTCGGACGCGCTGGCCATGGCGGACGCGCTGGGTCCCCGCCTGACCCACGTCCACCTGGCCGACGGCACCGGGGTGCCGAACGGCCCGTTCCCGGACCAGCACCTGGTCCCGGGCCGCGGCAGCCAGCCCTGCGCCGAGCTGCTGCACCGGCTGGCCGCGGACAACTACCCCGGCATGGTTGTGCTCGAGGTCAACACCCGCTCCCTCAGCCGCGACGAGCGCCTGGCCGACCTGTCCGAGTCGCTGGCCTTCGCCCGCGAGCACCTGTCCCACGTCCCCGCCCACTAGGGCCGGCCCACCAGAACCCGGGCCGCCCCGGCCGGGTGCTTGCTTAGCGTTTGCAATTGCAAGCACGGTCGCCGATACTGGGGGCATGCCTCAGGTATCGATGAACTCGATCGGGGACTACATCCGCGAGCAGCGGGAGCAGGCAAAGATCTCGCTGCGCCAGCTTTCCCAGGCCGCGGGGGTCTCCAACCCTTATCTCAGCCAGATCGAGCGCGGGCTGCGCAAGCCCAGCGCCGAGATCCTGCAGCAGATCGCCAAGGGCCTGCGAATCTCGGCCGAGGCCCTGTAC
>CAXUJF010000580.1:0-453 GCA_964250865.1 uncultured Streptosporangiaceae bacterium | reverse complement strand
TCGGGATCATCGGAGCCGGGATCGTCGGGCTGGCGGTCGCCCGGCCGCTGACCGGCGCCGACGCCGGGGGGCGCTCCGCCCTGCTGGCCGAGCCCAGTCTGTCCGAGCGCCAGAAGCAGGTGCTGATCGAGATCTACGAGTCGTTCCGCAAGGAGAACGCGGCCGCCGAAGCGGACCTCGCCCCGGTCGCGGTGCTGCCCTACGCCGGGCCGGCCGGGAGCGAGCCCGGCCTGGCCGAGATCGCGGCCGGCGGCCTAGACGAGGGTGAGCCTGTCACCGCCGATGCGTTGTCGGGACTGCACAGCGAGATCGCCCCTTTCGTACGCGCGCAAGGCGAACGGCCGATCGTGCTTGACCTCACGGCGTCCGATACGACGGCCCAGACGCTTATCGCCGCGCTCGACGCCGGCTGTGACGTGGCGCTGGCGAACAAAAAGGCGCTCTGCCAAGATT
>CAXUJF010000579.1:0-3839 GCA_964250865.1 uncultured Streptosporangiaceae bacterium | reverse complement strand
CACCAGCGTGTTCGAGCGCTGCGGCGCGGAGGTGCTGTACGCCGAGAACGGCCGCCGCGCGGGACGGGCCGGCCATCCGGCTCACGGCCGACCGGCTGGTGCCGTTCCGGCTGGTGCCGTTCCAGTTCTCCGGAGCTACCGGGTAGTCGTCGCCGCCGTTGAAGCCGTTCGGGTCGGCCTGCTCCAGGATCCGGCGCGGGCCGGTGCCGGAGCCCGAGCCCGCCCGCATCGACCGCGCGGGCAGGTACAGGGTGAACGTGCTGCCGTGCCCCAGCCGGCTGGTCGCCTTGATCTGGCCGCCCAGCAGCCGGGCGATGTCCTTGCTGATGGACAGGCCCAGGCCGGTGCCGCCGTAGCGCCGGCTGGTGGTCCCGTCCGCCTGCTGGAAGGCCTCGAAGATCAGGTGCTGCTTCTCTTCGGAGATGCCGATACCGGTGTCGGAGACGGAGAAGGCGATCACGTCCGGCTCGTCCCGCAGCGGCCCGGTGAACGTGACGTCCTCGGCCGGCGCGACCCGCAGCCGGACACCGCCCTGGGCGGTGAACTTGACCGCGTTGGACAGCAGGTTGCGCAGCACCTGCTGCAGCCGCTGCTCGTCGGAGTAGATCATCCCCGGCAGGCTGGCCGCGGTGTCGACCTCGAACGTGAGGCCCTTCTCCGCCGCCATCGGCCGGAACGTGGCGTCCAGGTACTCGACCAGGCCGTCCAGCGGGATCTCGGCCGGGTGCACGTCCATCTTGCCCGCCTCGACCTTGGACAGGTCCAGGATGTCGTTGATCAGCCGCAGCAGGTCCGAGCCCGCGTCGTGGATGGTCATGGCGAACTCGACCTGCTTGGAGGACAGGTTGCTGTCCGGGTTCTCGGCCAGCAGCTTGGCCAGCACCAGCAGGCTGTTCAGCGGGGTGCGGAGCTCGTGCGACATGTTGGCCAGGAACTCCGACTTGTAGCGCGAGGAGGTGGCGAGCTGCTGCGCGCGCTCCTCCAGCGTCCGCCGGGCCTGCTCGATCTGGAAGTTCTGGACTTCGATGGCCCGGTTCTGCTTGGCCATCAGCGCCGCCTTGTCCTCCAGTTCGGCGTTGGAGTTCCGCAGCTCGGTCTGCTGGTGCTGCAGTTCGTCGGTGCGCTCCTGCAGCTGGGTGGCCAGCCGCTGGGACTCGGTCAGCAGCGACTCGGTCCGGGAGTTGGCCATGATCGTGTTGATCGTGACGCCGATCGTCGGCACGAACTGGTCGAAGAACGCCAGGTGCACGTCGCTGAAGTGATGCAGCGAGGCCAGCTCGAGCACGCCGAGGACCTGGTCCTCGAACAGGATCGGCAGCATGACCACGCTGACCGGCGAGGCCACCCCGAGGCCGGAGCCCACGGTCAGGTAGCCCGGCGGCACGTTCTCGATCAGGATCCGCTTGCGCTCCAGGGCCGCCTGGCCCGCGAGGCTCTCGCCCAGCACGAACCGGGTCATGCCGCCGCGCTGGAAGCCATAGGTGGCGATCCGGCTGAACTCCAGCTCGGACGCGATCTGCGGCTCGGTCTCGGGTTCCGGGACGGGGGCGAGGCCGTTCGGCCCGGAGCCGATGGCGGCGTGCCCGTTGGAGCCGTTGGCCCCGTACCCGTTCTGGCCGTGGCCATTGACGCTCAGGCCGTTGACGCTCAGGCCGTTGGTGCTGTGCCCGTTGGCGCTCGCCGGCGCCGCGTCAGCATTCTCACCGCCGGCCGTCAGAGCCCGGCCGGGCAGCTCGGAGCCGGGCGGTGTGGCCAGATAGAACGCGCCGTACTGGGCCGAGGCCAGCGGGGTCAGCTCGCTCATGATCAGCCGGGCGACCTCGAGCAGGTCGCGGTGACCCTGCATCAGGCCGGAGATCCGGGCCAGGTTGGTGTTCAGCCAGTCCTGGTCCCGGTTGGCCCGGGTGGTCTCGCGCAGGTTGGCCACCATCAGGTTGATGTTGTCCTTGAGCTCGGCCACCTCGCCCCGGGCGTCGACCGCGATGGACTGGGTCAGGTCGCCCTCGGCCACCGCGCTGGCCACGCCGGCGATGGCCCGCACCTGGGTGGTGAGGTTACTGGCCAGGCCGTTCACGCTCTCGGTCAGCCGCTTCCAGGTGCCGGACACGCCTTCGACCTCGGCCTGGCCGCCCAGCCGGCCTTCGGTGCCGACCTCGCGGGCGACTCGGGTGACCTCGTCCGCGAACGCGGACAGCTGGCCCACCATCGTGTTGAACGTCTGCTTCAGCTGCAGGATCTCGCCCTGCGCGTCCACGTCGATCTTCTTGCTCAGGTCGCCCTGCGCGACGGCCGTGGTGACCTGGGCGACGTTCCGGACCTGGGCGGTCAGGTTGTTCGCCATCGAGTTCACGTTCTCGGTCAGGTCTTTCCAGATTCCCGAGACGCCGCGGACGTGGGCCTGGCCGCCCAGCCGGCCTTCGGTGCCGACCTCGCGGGCCACTCGGGTGACCTCGTCCGCGAACGCGGACAGCTGGCCCACCATCGTGTTGAACGTCTGCTTCAGCTGCAGGACCTCGCCCTGGGCGTCCACCGTGATCTTCTGGCTCAGGTCACCCTCGGCCACCGCGGTGGCCACCTGGGAGATGTTCCGCACCTGGAGGGTCAGGTTGCTGGCCATCCCGTTCACCGAGTTGGTCAGGTCTTCCCACACCCCGGAGACGCCGCGGACGTGGGCCTGGCCGCCCAGCCGGCCGTCGGTGCCGACCTCGCGGGCCACCCGGGTGACCTCGTCCGCGAACCCGGACAGCTGGTCCACCATCGTGTTGAACGTCTGCTTGAGCTGAAGCATCTCGCCCTGGGCGTCGACCGTCACCTTGCGGGTCAGGTCGCCGCGGGCCACCGCCGTGGTCACCATGGCGATGTCGCGGACCTGCTCAGCCTTCTGCTCGACCTCCGACGTGAGCGAGGACAGCTGGCCCGTCACCTCATCCAGCAGCGACCCGATGTCGCCCAGCATGACGCTGTCGCCGCGGGTCCGGCCGCGGGCGCGGAAGTCGCCGTTCGCGAGCGCGGCGAGCGCGTCGCGGATGAGCTCGAGGTCGGTGTCGGTGTACTTGGCCTCTGCGGGTGTGGTGGGCGCAGGGTGCGGCATGGTGCTCCCTCCAGGCTTTGACGCCGCCGTCCGTGCTGGGGCGTCGTCAGGCCGTACTCCTATCCTCGCCAAGCCGGCCTACCGTTTCCTAGTAAGTTCTTTAGGATGTCCCGATAGAAAGTATTAACCTCACGAGTCTGTCACGATGAAGACAACACCTCAGCATTTAGCGACTAATCGCATGCCAGTAAGTAGGGCCCAGTTGGGTGAAGACCAAGGGGACACGTGAGGGGACGAACCGACCTCATCGCGTCCGCGGCGTACCAGCCGGAGCCGGCGGCCGCTGCGGCCGCCCGCCGTTTCATCCGGCAGACCCTGCAATCCTGGGACATCGAGGACCGGTCGCATGAGGCCGGCCGGCTGGTCGATGACGCTGTGCTGCTCACCAGCGAGCTGGTCACCAACGCCGTGGTGCACGCCGGTACCGCTCTCGACGTTACCTGCCGGATAGCTTCCGGCGAGCTGGAGATCGCGGTCCGCGACCGCCATCCGGCCCGCACGCTGCCGGACCTACCCGCGGCCGCAAGCATGTTGGCCGAGCGGGGCCGCGGCCTGCTGCTGCCGACCGCGCTCGCCTCGTCCTGGGGCGTCACCTACGCCCGCACGGCCAAGGCCGTGTGGTTCCGCATGAGCCTGGCCCACCGGGAAGCCGCCGACGACCAGGCCGCGCCGCCCGCCGGCGCCGACCTCAGCTCGGGCAACCTCACCGGCCCCGCCGACAGCGTCCACCCGCCCGACAGCCCGCGCC
>CAXUJF010000578.1:0-3844 GCA_964250865.1 uncultured Streptosporangiaceae bacterium | reverse complement strand
GTATCCGCGCAGGACGCTGACACTGCACAGGGCCTGTTCGACTTCGTCGTTTACGGCGGCAGTTCCGTCGGTCCAGCCATCGTCGGCGGTCTCTCAGCATCGGCCGGCCTCTCGCATGCCCTGCTCATCGCGGCCGCGCTGCCGTGCGCAGGCGTCGGCGCGGCGGTCACGTTGAGGACCCGTATGAGGGGACGCCCGCCGGCGCAGACCCCGGCGCGCTCCGGGGCGACGTCTTGAGCGGGCGCGGTGGAGACCCGGAGGCGAGGAGGTGCAGACGACGCGCACGGCCTTCCGGAGGCCTGCCCGCCGGGCAGGCTGCGCGCCCGGTAATCCACGAGACGCGACTGCCTTCCGACGGCGTCCTCCTTGTCGCGCTGCTCGCGACGAACCTCGGCAGCAACTCCTCGCAGAGCGGGAAGTGCTGGTCAAAGAGCGAGAGGCCACGACCGTGCGGCTGGACGCCCACCACCGCTCCACCGAGGCCGTCGGCTTGAACGAGGACCGGAGAAGAACCTTCTTAGTCCTTCTTTCCCGTCCCCACCTTTCACCACATGACCGATCCTCGATTCGATAAAGCTGAATTCAACGGAGTATCCGACCATGACCACTCAACTGCAGACGACCAGTTCTGCTGCCGGACCGGCGCCCGGCCGGTCCACGCCCGAGGAAATGAGCGCAGCCCCCGCGTCGGCCGCGGTATCGGGCGCGCCATCGTCCATGCTGTTGTCGCACAGCTTCAGCACGCCTCGCCATACGACGCACTTCATCGAGTGCGGACCGGCCGGGGGAGCGTTGATGATCTTCCTTCACGGCTGGCCGGAGCTAAGTTTGATGTGGCGCGCCCAGATGGAAGCGTTCGCCGCCGACGGCTGGCACTGCGTCGCCCCTGATCTGCGTGGCTACGGCGGCTCCTCCGCGCCCGCCGACAACAACGCCTACACCATCGAGGAAGTCGTAGCGGACATGGCAGAGCTCCACGACCACCTCGGCGGCAAGCCTGCGATCTGGGTCGGCCACGACTGGGGCAGCGTCGTGGCCGGTGCGCTGGCCGCTCATGAGCCCAGGCGCAGCCGTGGCGTCGTGCTGACCTCGGTGCCGTATTTCCCCCATGCGAACGCCTTGCCGACGCTCGTCCCGCTGGTCGACCGAGCGATCTATCCGCCCGACCAGTACCCGGACGGCCAATGGGACTACTACCGCTACTACACAACGCACTTCGAGGCGGCCGTCGCCGACCTCGATGCAGACAAGGCCGCCTCACTGGCCTCGATCTTTCGTCCGGGCGACCCCGCCGGGGTCGGCCAGCCTTCGCCGAATGCCATGGTCACGCGCAAGGGAGGGCGCTTCGGCGCCGCGCACCGCGCCCCGCCGACCCGACCCGATCCGGCTCTGTGGCCGCCGGCGGACTTCGGCGTGCTGGTGCAGACGTTCACAGCTCATGGCTTCCGCGCTCCTTGCGCGTGGTACCTGAACGACGACGCCAACATCGCCTACGCGCACGCGGCGCCCGACGGCGGTCGCCTGTCTCGGCCGGTGCTGTACGTCGACGGCGACTTCGATCAGATCAACACCATCAACGGGAATCGCTATGGCGACCCGATGCGCGCGGCCTGCCCCGACCTAACCGTGACAAGCCTGCCCGCCGGGCACTGGCTGCCGCTGGAGCGGAAGGCAGAACACATCCAGGCCATTCGCACCTGGCTCCAGATCAAGGGGCTTTAATGGCAAGGCCCGACAGTTAGGGCTTGCAGATCATTAACACGCCGTTTGATCTCTGGCTCGATAGTGATATCCACGGGATCGCCGAGTTGGCGGACAGCGGGCCCAGGTGAGCCGCCGGGCAGTGTGCCGCGTCCACGGTGGTACCGGACCTCGGCGGCAGACTTCAAGCCTGGCACTGGTTCATGCAGGCCGAGCCCGTATCGGCAGCCGCTGTACAGGCCCGTGGCCACCGCAGGGGTTCCGCCGCTTTGGTGCAACAGCACACTCCGCCACCACCGGAAGTGAGACAGAGCCGTTAGATCCACAGTCCCGATCTGGACGGTCCCGTCTCTATCGGTGCCGCCGCTGAGATGGACCAGGCTTGGCCACGGCAGACACGGGAGTGAGCTTGCCCCCGCAGTCCGGACACATTGATCCGGCGAACAGCGTCAAGCTCAGGCGTCCAGTTGCGCTAAATGAAGCCGATGGACGTAGACGGGACTTGGTGCCTGCGGCCTGCGCGGCCAGTGCCGGGGGGTGATCGCGCCGTCCCGCGACTGCTCTCCCGGCCTGAGAATCTTGGCTGCACCTCTGCGGGCGGTTGCGCGGGTCAGGTGCCGGGTGCCGACTGTAGCGCCCTGAGGGCCGCGTCGAGGATCGGGTCGCGGTAGCTGGCTTCTCCCGGGATCTGAGCGATCGCGCCGAACAGGTCGAGGATCTGCTCGAGGGACAGGCCGGCGCGGGCCTGGCCTGCCTGCTGCGCGGCGAGCAGGAGCGGCCGGCCGGCCGCCAGGACGCGCGCGTAGCCGGCTGTGAAGACCGGATCGTCGCTGTGGGCGTTGGCCTTGTCAGGCCGGGATGTCTCTTGGGCGCGGGTGCGGTGGCACGTGCTGGCCGTCCGGGACCGGCGCCTGCCCGTTCGGTTCGGGCTGGGGGAAGAAACCACCGTCCGTCCGCGGAAGACGATCTCCCGCTCCCGGCGGATGGCGGTTCCATCAGCCTGCGGACCATGGCAGCCAGCCCAGGCCGCGCTGCGCCCGGACCCGCAGAACGGCCAGTGGGTTAGAGCGTCTGCGCGAGCAGGGCGACGAGCTGGGAAATGCGCTGCTCGTCACGCTTGTAGTGGGTCCACTTGCCCACCCGCGTTGCCTTCACCAGGCCCGCCCGTTCCAAGCCGGCCATGTACGCCGAGACGGTCGACTGGGCCAGCCCGGTCTTGGCCTGGATATGGCTCACGCATACCCCCACCTCGACCGGGTCGGCGATCGCCCCCTCAAGGGGGAAGTTGCGCTCGGGCTCCCGCAGCCACGACAAGAGCTGGAGCCGGGTCGAGTTCGACAGTGCCCGCAGTGCGCTGAGCAAGCCGGGATCCGGGCGGAGAAGACCGCCATCTTGCACCTGCGCAACCTCACCGACCGGATACGGCTGGAGTGGAAGCGGCGCGACGCCGAGTCCGAGCGGCCGGCTGGCCCGGCGGCGGCGCTGGCTTAGCGGAGGACGGCAGCCGCACCGGGCGCAGCCTCTCGCCCGGCGATGGCGCGCGGAAGTCAGCCGGGCCGGAATCCGACCCGGTCCGGGGTCAGCTCCTTGAAGGTGGTGACGCCCAGGAGCTGCATGGTTCGGGTGATCTCCTCGTAGAGGAGATCGGCCACGCGGCGCACCCCGAGTTCGCCCCCCGCCATGAGGCCGTAGAGGTACGCCCGGCCCACCAGCACGGCTGTCGCCCCCAGGCAGAGCCCGGCGACGACATCGGCGCCGGACATGACGCCGCCGTCCAGGTAGATTTCCGCATGGTCCCCCACCGCCTCGACGACGGCCGGAAGCTGCTCGAGGGGCACCCGGGAGCGGTCGAGCTGACGGCCGCCGTGATTGCTGACCACGATGGCATCAGCGCCGCACCCGACCGCCGCGGCGGCGTCCTGGGCGGACTGGATTCCCTTGACGATGAGCTTGCCGTCCCAGTTGTCCCGCAGCCAGGCGAGATCGCTGATCGTGATGGACGGGTCGAACAGCTGCCGGGCGAGCTCCGCGACGGTCCCGTTCCAGTTGCTCAGCGAGGCGAACTCCAGGGGGGCGGTGGTGAGCAGGTTGAACCACCACCACGGGCGCACCGCGCCATCGAGAAAGGTCTTGACGGTGAGGG
>CAXUJF010000577.1:0-3855 GCA_964250865.1 uncultured Streptosporangiaceae bacterium | reverse complement strand
GGGCGGTACCCGATCCGGGCCGCCAGCTGGCTGGCTGGGCGGGCGATCGCGACCACGACGAGCGGCGCGGGCGCGGCGCCGCGCGCGGCCCGCAGGATGGGGTAGTGGCAGGCGGTCTGCAGGAAGATCGTGTTGCTGAGCAGCATCCCGTAGAACGCGGCCGCGAAGATCAGCGTGGCCGCGTTGACCACGCGGAACTGGCGGACCCGGAACAGCGCGAGGTCGATCACCGGCCGGGCGGCCGTGGCCGAGCGCCAGACGAAGACGGGCAGCAGCGCCGCGCTGGCCGCGAACCCGGCCACGACCCAGGGGTCCGACCAGCCCCAGGACGGTCCCTCGACGATCGCGAAGCTCAGCAGCGCGAGGACGGCCGCGATGAGCAGCGTGCCCACGGGGTCGGGAACGCCGGCCGCGTCCGGCTCGCGGAACTCACGCAGCAGCGGGATCCCGGCCACGATCATGGCCGCGCAGATTGGCACGTTGATGAGGAAGATCCACCGCCAGGACGCGTACTCGGTGAGCAGCGCACCCAGGGTCGGGCCGAGCGCGGCCGCCGCGGCGCTCATCGCGCTCCACGTGCCGATGGCCACGTGCCGCCTGCTGCCCGGGAACTCCGGCAGCACCAGAGCCAGCGAGGTCGGCACGACCAGGGCGGCGAACGCGCCCTGCAGCGCACGGGCCGCGATCAGCACCCCGGGATCCGGTGCTGCCCCGCACAGCGCACTGAACGCCGCGAAGCCCCCGAGGCCGATCAGGAACAGCCGCTTGCGGCCGTATCTGTCGGCCAGCCGCCCGGACGGGATCAGCACCGCCGCGAAGACCAGGCTGTAGGAGTTCAGGACCCAGGACAGATGCCCGGTCGTGGTACCGAAGCTCCGGCTGATCGTCTCGAAGGCCACGTTCACGATCGTGGTGTCCAGGAAGACCGCGAACGCGGCGACGCTGCCGAGGGCGAGGATCCAGCCGGCCCGGCCGGGTGTTTCCCCGGCGTCGGTTCGTGTTGCGATTTCCAACTGACTCATGCTGGCGATGGTACGGGTAGTCTGTTGGAAAAACCAACTCACCTGAACCGGAGGCAAGGATGGGGGAGCCGGCGGAACGGACGGGGGAGTCCGCGGAGCGCAGGGGAAAGTCCGCGGAGCGGATCGTCATGGCCGAGCAGCCGCTCGGGGTCAGGCCCTGCTCGGTCGCGGCCGCGCTGGACATCTTGGGGGAGCGCTGGTCGCTGCTGGCGGTCCGGGAGATCAGCTATGGGGTCCACACGTTCGCCAGGATCGCGGCGTACACCGGTGCCTCGCGCGACATCCTGGCCGACCGGCTGCGCAAACTGGAGAGCGCCGGGATCATCGAGCGCCAGCCCTACAGCGAGCACCCGCCGCGCTATGAGTACCACCTGACCCGGGCGGGCCGTGAACTGTTCCCGGTCATGCTCGCGCTGCGCGAGTGGGGCGACAAGTGGGCGGTGCCGTCCCCGTCGATCACGACCCGGCACGCCTGCGGCCACCTCCTGGAGGTGGACCGGGTCTGCCGCCACTGCGGTGGGCCCGTCACCCGCGACTCGGTAGAGGCCGTCCGGGCCGGCCAGTGACGAACGTCGGCGCGGCGCGGCTGCCTGACTTCAAGGCCGCGCCCAATCAGGGCGGCAACATCGAGCTGTACGAGGCGGAGAACCGGGCCCTGGACCCCGAGGGCCACGTGCTGGCCGCGATGCGGGTGCGGGCGCCCTGGGCCGGCCGGACTCTCCTGGACCTCGGGTGCGGCAGCGGGTACTGGCTGGCCGGTTACGCCGAGGAGGCGGGGGAGGTGATCGGGGTCGAGCCGGACCCGCGCCTGGTGCCGCTGGCGGCCGGCCGGGATCCCCGGGCCCGCGTGCGGCACGGGTCGGCCGAGCACATTCCGCTGGCCGATCAGTCGGTCGACGTGGTGCACGCCCGGTTCGCCTACTTCTTCCCGCCCGGCTGTGACGCGGGACTGGCCGAGGTGATGCGGGTCCTGCGCCCCGGTGGCACGCTCGTCTTCATCGGCAATGACCTTCAGGCGGGCGAGTTCGCCGACCTGCTGCGGGCGGCGGAGGGGGCGCTCGTGCCCGCCGGGGGAGAACAGGCCGACGCCTGGTGGGCCGCGCGTGGCGCCGACCGGACCACGGTGCGGAGCTGCTGGCGCTTTGCCTCCAGGGCCGACTTCGAGGCCGTGCTCCGCATGGAGTTCCCGCTGAAGGTGGCCGAGCCATGGCTGGCGGCCCATCCCGGCGCCCTCGGCCTCAGCTACAGCTACGCGCTGTCGGCCATCGACAAGCCCGCCGGCCTGCTCACCTGCGCTTGGAACCACGCCGGAACGGGATCGCGATTGAGGCCGCGTCCGGGCGCCCGCACCGGTCCCGTCAGGCAACACCCTCATGCCACCCATAGCGGTCCTGAAGCTGCTGCTGGAGGTCGTTAACTCTCCGTTGGGCTTTCCGCAGGCCGTGGAGAGCCAGGTAGCAATAGGACACCGCCGCGACCAGGAAACCGCCGCCCGCGATCAGGCTGGCGGCGCGCGGGTGCGGTGAAGACAGCGCGGGGATCAGCTGAAACGCTGCCTCCGCGAAGAAAAACATAGGCAGCACAACCCGTATCCAGCGGTGCCGGATCATCGGCGCACGGCGATACGAATCCGCTACGTAACGGGTGCGGGCGAGCTGGGCCGGACTCAATTCGGGCCGCCCGACCAGGCGATGGCGCGCGTTGGCCCACCGCAATTCCCGGCGCTGCTGGAAAGTGAGGCCGCGCCGGGCGTCGAACAACGGTCCTGAAGCGGCCCCGCGTACATGCGCCGCTGGATGAGGACAGTGCCGGCGGCGACTATCACGACGAAAACCAGCGCGACCCCGGCAGGGATGAAGAAAGCAGGCAGGCCGTGATGTGACTGGTGCACCGTCAGCTGCCTCCTTATGCGGGATGAGCCGGAACTGCGTTCCGCCGTTCTTACCCCGCCTCCGGCTAATATGCGCGGTCCGCCGGGCCAGCGACCGAGCGTTATCGGGCCCGGGTCCGTAGAAGCGCTCGGAGAGCGCGGCCAGCCGGGGCAGAACGGCTCCAGGTCGGTGACAGGACCGAACCGCGGCCGATCCGGGACGCGCTGTTCGCCGTCGACAAGCCCGCCGGCCTGCTAACAGGAAGCTGAAGGGGGGAGGATGTCACAGCTGCAAGCGAGGATCGCAACTAGGGACATGAACACTGAGGCCAGAGCACCAGTGAGGACGATACGGGAGCGACCCGTCACGGTGACGGCGCGCGACCGGCCGCCGGGCTCGCCGCTGGAGGAGTTCGAGCAGATCTACCTGCGCAACGTGGATGTCCTCATGGGTTACTTCGCGCGCCGGTGCCGCGACCCGCAGACGGTCGCCGACCTGACCTCGGAGACGTTCGTCCGGGCCGTGGATGGCTTCGCTAAGTTCGACCCTCGCCGGGGATCGGACCGGGCTTGGCTGTTCGGCATCGCCGCCCACGTGTTCGCCCGCCACTGCGCCCAGTCGGCGGGCGGCCGGGCCGCGGCCGCGCGGCTGGGGGGCCCCCGGCCGCGGGGCGGGGGCGCGAGCGCGGAGCTTGCCGACCGGATCGACGCTGAGCGCAACGGGGCCTCGCTCATGCGGCGGTGCGCGCAGCTGCCCGCGGTCGAGCGGGCGGCGATCGAGCTGGTCGACCTGGAGGGGCTCACCCCGCAGGAGGCGGCGGTGGCCCTCGGCGTCTCCCGGGTCGCATTGCGGAAGCGCTTGTCCCGGGCCAGGTCCCGGTTGCGGAAGGAGCACGAGAACAATGACTAGGTACACCGAAAATCTCTGGGCCGATCTCGTTCGCGAGCACGGTGCGACGCTGC
>CAXUJF010000576.1:0-3874 GCA_964250865.1 uncultured Streptosporangiaceae bacterium | reverse complement strand
GGGCGGGCCTGCGCCGTGGCCTGCTGGCCGCCGTCCGGTCGCTGGTCCGAGGAGCCCACCAGCTGCGTGCTGTCCTGGCTGCCGCCACCGGTGGAGGGAGCCGAACCGCGGCCGCTGACGACGATCCCGGTCGCGCCCGAGGCCACCAGAACGGCCAGCGCCACCAGCCAAAGCGTCAGCCGGCCGCCCGCTCCAGCACCCACAAAGGCTCCTCACGCTCGGTGGCAGGGAGCGAGCGTAGCAGTCGAATCGGTACGTACAGGCGCAAAGCGATCAGGCGAGTTGTTGCCAATTGACGCCTTCCGCCCATCCACTGAGTCGCTGACCAGCTAGAGTGGCGCGCATGCCGCAGCCAGAGAATGATCCGAGCGCGAGCACGGCAAGTTTCCAGGCGTTCGCGCAGCGGTCCGACACCGAAATCACGCCGCAACGCTCCGCGCCGACGGGCCGCTACGTCCTCATCGGGGGCGTCGTGCTGGCCATCATCGTGATCGTCGTCCTCATCGCCGTCCTGTAGGCGGGAGCTCGCCCGAACCGCGCACGATGAGCTGCGTGCCGAGTTCGATGTACTGCGTGGGGCCGCGAGTGCCGGCCAGCCGCCCGAACAGCAGCTCCGCCGCGCGCCGCCCCATCTCGGCCGGGTTCTGCGCCACCACGGTCACGCCGGGGTCGACCAGGTCGGCCAGCTCGAAGTCGTCGAAACCGACCAGGGCGATGCGCTGGCTGGCGCGGGCGATCTCCCGCAGCGCCAGCACCGTGATCCGGTTGTTTCCGCAGAATACCGCGGTCACCGGCTCCGGTCCGGACGCCAGCTGGGCCAGCGCGGCCTGGACGCTGGCCGGAGCGGGCTTGATCCTGGCCACCCACGAGTCGTGCACCGGCTGGCCGGCCTGCGCCATCGCCTCCCGGTAACCCCGCTCGCGGTGACTGGCCGTGTAGATGCTGGCGCCGTCGCCGATGAACCCGATGCGCTGGTGCCCGTGCTGGATGAGGTGGGTGACACCGGACCGGGCCCCGCCGGCGTTGTCGGCCAGGACCGCGTCCGCCTCGATCATCCCGGCGGGCCGGTCGACGAACACCGATGCCACCCCGGCCGCGATCTCCGGCAGCAGGTAGCGGTGGTCGCCCGAGGCGGGGATGACGATGAGGCCGTCGACCCGCCGGGCGCACAACGCCAGCACCAGCTCCTGCTCTCGCTGCGGGTCCTCGTCGCTCGAGCCGGTGAACAGCAGCGACCCGTTCCAGTGGGCCACGTCCTCCACCGCCCGCGACAGCGCGGAGTAGAACGGGTCGCCGATGTCCTCCATGATCAGGCCGATCGAGGCGGTCTGGCCCTTGCGCAGCAGCCGGGCGCTGTCGTTGCGCCGGAAGCCGAGCTCGTTGATGGCGTTCCGGACCCGGCTGGCGGTCTCCGGGGTGACCCCGGGCTCGTCGTTGACCACGCGGGACACCGTCTTCAGCGCGACCCCCGCCCGGGTGGCGACGTCCTTCATGGTCGGCCGGCCCCGGCCGTGCCGCGTCGCAGCAACGCCCGCCGCGCCCGGGGGACGGCTGTCCAGCTCGCTGATCATGGCTGCTTCCCGTGTTCCTCTCGTCGCACTGCGGGAACGCTGGGTGGCTGCCTGCCGCCGGGCGTGTCGGCCCGGGCCCGGTTTCCCCCCGGCCAAGTGTGCTACAAAGCGGGGCTTCGCGGCCAATAAGACATTCCTTTTTTACTCGCTAAATTGGCTCCGGGACATCGCCATCAGAGGCGTCGGCGCCGTTATCCGCAAAACACGCTATTTGCGCTCAGCGGCATTGTCCGTTTTTGTGGATGCCGTGCGGGTGGCAATGCGTGGGCCGCGCGCACCCCGGCCCGGCCCGGGTGCTTGTATGAGCGTTGATGGCCACCAGCAACGTCACGGCGCCGGCCGACCGGCGTGACGACGAAGAGGAACGGCACCGGCTGTCCGCCCTCGAGGGACTGGCCGCGCTGTCGCTGGACGCGTTGTCCTCGGTGGCCTACGGGCCCGAGGCCATCCTCATCGTCCTGGTCGCGGCGGGTGCGGCCGGCCTGCGCTACACGCTGCCGATCACGATCGCGATCGTCGTCCTGCTCACCGTCCTGGTCATCTCCTACCGCCAGGTCATCGCCGCGTTCCCCAATGGCGGCGGCGCCTACGCGGTGGCCAAGCGGCACCTCGGGACCGGCGCCAGCCTGACCGCGGCCGCCTCGCTGATCGTGGACTACATCCTGAACGCGGCGGTCGGCGTGTCGGCCGGGGTCGAGGCCGTCACCTCGGCCTTCCCCGGCCTGTACGGCGCCCGGATCTGGCTCTGCCTGGCCGCGCTGGCCCTGATCACCGCGGCCAACTTCTGGGGTGTGGCCGAGTCGGCCCGGCTCTTCATCATCCCGACCGTGGCGTTCATCGTGGCCATCGCGGTGGTCATCATCGCCGGGCTGGTCCGGTCCCACCCGGCCGTCGCCCCGCCGCACCGCCTGCCCAGCGTGGCCGAGACGGTCGGCATGCTGCTGATCCTGAAGGCCTTCGCGTCCGGCTGCTCGGCCCTGACCGGAGTCGAGGCGATCGCGAACGCGGTACCGGAGTTCCGCAAGCCGCGCGAGCGCCGGGCCCAGCACACCGAGATGTGGCTGGGCATCATCTTGGGCCTCATGCTGCTCGGCCTGGCCGCGGTGATCCGCCGGTTCGACGTCACCCCGGACGGCAACGTGACCGTGCTGGCCGAGCTGACCAAGATCGGCGTTGGCGGGGGAATGCTGTTCTACGTCATCCAGATCGTCACCCTGATCCTGCTGGTGCTCGCGGCCAACACCTCGTTCGGCGGCCTGCCCGTGCTGGCCAGCATCGTGGCCGAGGACAACTTCCTGCCGCACTTCTTCCACCTGAAGGCCGAGCGGCAGGTGCACCGCTACGGCGTGGGCGTGCTGGCCGTCTTCGCCGCTGTCCTGCTCATCGTCTCCCGGGGCGACACGCAGGCGCTGATCCCGCTGTTCGCGATCGGGGTCTTCGTCGGATTCACGCTGGCCCAGGCCGGCATGGTCCGGCACTGGCACGCCGAACACAAGCCGGGCTGGCTGCGGCGCGCCGCGATCAACGGGCTCGGTGCGGTGCTCACCTTCGCCGCCATCATCATCGAGCTGGTGGCCAAGTTCACCGCGGGCGCCTGGGTGATCGTGCTGGTCATCCCGCTGCTCATCGCCGGGTTCGTGACCGTGCACCGGGCCTACGTCCGGATCGGCGCCGTCCTCGGCATGGGGCAGATCCCGCCGCTGCCGCACCGGGAGAACTCGCTGGTCGTCGTCCCCGTCATCGGGTTGTCCCGGCTGGCCCAGGAGGCGCTCTCGGCCGCGACGTCGCTCGGCGACCAGGTCACCGCGGTCTACATCTGCTACGAGGGCGAGGAAGAGGACGAGGCCACGGCCCGGTTCAAGCAGCGGTGGGCGCAGTGGGGCACCAAGGTCCCGCTGGTCACGCTGTACTCACCGCACCGGACGCTGGGACCGCCGATCGTCAGTTACCTGCGCCAGCTGGAGGGCGAGGACACCAGCCGGCGGCTGGTCGTGCTGATCGCGGAGCTGGAGCCGATGCGGGCCTGGCAGTGGATCCTGCACAACCAGCGCGGCGCCGTCCTGGAGCGGGCCATCCGGCACGACACCACGAACGTGGTCGTCTGCCGGATCCGCTTCCAGCCCACCACCTGGTCGGCGAACTAGCCCCCCGGACTTGTTGCGCCGACTTATGACGCTGGCTTGTTGCACTGGGCTCGCTGGCGGGTACACCCTGTAGCGCCGCACCGTTGCAGCCACAAGGAGGTCCCATGCGTATCAGCGATCTACTTCGCGTCAAGGGCACGAAGGTAGTCACCGTCACCC
>CAXUJF010000575.1:0-3887 GCA_964250865.1 uncultured Streptosporangiaceae bacterium | reverse complement strand
GCTCCACCGCGGCCTGCGTGGCCGGCCTGGTGGTGGCGCTGGCCGCCCTGGCCACCGTGGCCCACGGCTCCACCGTCGGCACGGTGGCGGCGGTAGGTGTCTGGGGCGCGGGCTTCACCGCGCTGCCGGTAGCCCTGCAGGCGGCGGTGCTGCGGGTCGCGCCCCGGTCGGCCGACACCGCCTCGGCCCTGTACGTGGTCGCGTTCCAGATCGGTATCGGCGGCGGGGCACTGGCCGGGTCGTTGCTGGTCAACGCGGGCCTGCTGGCGCTCCTGCCACTGGTCGCCCTGACTCTGGTCGCGGCCGGGCTGCTGATCCTGCTGGCCGCCCGCCGCGCCTTCCCGGCCCGGGGACCGGCCGCCCCTGTGGTTGCCCGCGACCCTGATCGCGCCGTCAGCCGCTGAAGGCCGACAGACCCGACTCCAGCAGGGCGAACGCGGCCGCGACCTCGGCGTAGCTCTGCGCGGCGGTCTGCTCGGTGGTCATCCCGGCCACCTGCCGGATCAGGTTGGCCGTGGTCAGCGCGCGAATCGCCGCCCCGACCTGGCCCGCGGCCACCTGAGCCCGGATCCGCCCCAGGGAGCGTGCAGCGCCGTGACCTGGGCACCGCCACCACCGGGATACGTTTTACCAAGACGCTGGGTACCTCGGTCGCGGCCGCGGCGTTTGCCGCGCTGTTCGCGGCCGGCACCAGCCACGGCCAGCTCGGCCCGGCCCACGTGATGGCTGCGCTCCTTGTGATTTTCGCCATCGGAGCCGGGCTGCTCGTGGTGGCCACGGCGATCACGACCCGGCTGCCACGCGGTCAGCTGACAAAAACCGCAGGTGACGAGCTAGGCCACGTTGATCAGCCAGTTTAATATTAAAAAAACCGGACAATAGCTGACAGGGGCGGCCATGCCTGACGGAGCGGACCAGCGAGCCGCCGTTACGACGGGGGTCTAGGCTTGGCCGCTGTGTCAACCCAGATATCAGCCACTGCGGCCGCCACGCGGCCCCAGGTGGCTGGTATCGCCGTTCCGGGAGCCGCCGGTGGCCGCTGACGGCAGCCCGGCGTCGCCCAGCACGGTCGCCAAACCTGGCCCGGGCCGGCGCCCGCGTCCCCCTGAGGACGACACGCCCCGGATATCGCTGCGCGACACGCTGCGGCAGCATCGCCACAACGCCAGGACCCAGACCCGGCACGCGATGCCGCACATCTGGCCGGTGACGAGGTCCACGATGGCACAGGCGTGGGCCGACCGGATCTTCGGCCTCGCCGCCGAGGCCGGGTTCTGGGCCCTGCTGTCGATTACCCCGCTGCTGCTGGTGCTGGTCGGGGCGATCGGCTACCTGACTCCGCTGTTCGGCTCGAAGATCGTGGTCAAGGTCGAGCAGAAGATCCTGAACGCGGCCGGGCACTTCATAGCCCCCCAGGCCGTGGACAACGTGCTCAAGCCGGTGCTCACCGACGTGGTGCAGCACGGCCGGGGCGGCATCATCTCGATCAGCTTCGTGCTCGCGCTGTGGACCGGGTCCACAGCCATGAACACCTACGTCAACACGATCTCGATCAGCTACGGCATGCGGCACGTGCGGTCGGCGGTCCGGGCCCGGCTGGTGGCGTTCGTGCTCTACCTCGGCGCGCTGCTGGCCGGGGCGGTCGCGCTGCCGCTGCTGATCACCGCGCCGGAGTGGATCGTCCACCTGGTGCCGCACCCGATCTGGGACGTGGTCCGGCCGATCGTCGACATCACTTACTGGCCGGTCATCGTGATCGTGTGCACCGGCGTGCTGGCCACCCTCTACCACGTGTCCACCCCGGTCCGGGCCAAGTGGCGGCGCGAGCTGCCGGGGGCCATCGCGGGCATGCTGATCTGGCTGGCCAGCAGCTTCGGCCTGCGGGCTTACCTGGCCTACGCCATCGGCCACAGCCCGACCTACGGCGCGCTGTCCGCCCCGGTCGCGGCGCTGCTGTTCCTGTACTTCACCGCCCTGGCCGTCCTGCTCGGGGCCGAGCTCAACGCCCAGATCGCCGGCTGCCGCCACGACCAGCCGAGCCCAGAGGAGCTCCCGGCGGGCGGATAGTCCGGCCGCGGGATCTGCGATTACGCTTGGCCCATGGCTGATCCGGCCGCACGACCCCGCAAGGTGACCTACCGGCAGGCCGCGCTGATCCTGGCCGAACGCGACCCGGTGGTGGCCCGCCTGATCGAGCAGGCCGGCCTGCCGCGGATCCCGGCCCCGACCGAGAACAACTTCGCCACGCTGGTTCGCTCGGTCGTCTACCAGCAGCTGGCCGGGGCCGCGGCCCGGGCCATCCACGGCCGGCTGATCGCCGCCCTGGGGGAGGAGGTCACCCCCGAGCGCATCCTGGCCACCCCGGCCCCCGAGTTGAAGGCCGTCGGCCTGTCGGCCCGCAAGGTCGAGTCTCTGCAGGACCTGTCGGCCAAGGTGCTGGACGGCACGGTCGTCCTGGACGCGCGCCGCCTGGCCCGGGTCAGCGACGACGAGATCGTCGCCCGGCTGTCCACCGTGCGCGGCATCGGCAAATGGTCAGCCGAGATCTTCCTGATGTTCCAGCTGCGCCGGATGGACGTCTGGCCCACCGGCGACCTGGCCATCCGCAAGGGTACGGGCTGGCCTGGAACATCCCGGCCCCGACGCCCCGCCAGCTGGATGCGCTGGGCGAGCCGTACCGCCCGTACCGGACCGTGCTGGCCTGGTACTGCTGGCGCGGGGCCCAGCTGTACGGCGCGTCGGCGGCGTCCGCAGTTACGGCCTGACCTTCTGCGGCCCGCGAAATTCTGGGCCCCCTGCATATCCCCGCCTGGCTGGGTAGTAGCAGGTCATGGCTAAGACGACACAATCTGTAACGTACAGTGTGCCCGGCCTGGGGAACAAGGACGCGGCGGAGGTGGCCGGGATCCTCCAGGACCGGCTGAACGCGCTGAACGACCTGGCCCTGACCCTCAAGCACATCCACTGGAACGTGGTCGGGCCGAACTTTATCGCCGTGCACACCATGCTCGACCCGCAGGTCGACGCGGTACGCCTGATGGTGGACGACACCGCCGAGCGGATCGCCACCCTGGGCGGGTCCCCGGTGGGCACGCCCGGCGCCCTGGTGGCCGGCCGGAGCTGGGACGACTACTCCCTCGGCCGTGACGACGCGCTGGCCCATCTGGCCGCGCTCGACCTGGTCTACGCGGGCGTCATCGAGTCTCAGCGCAAGGCGATCGAGAGCACCGAGGAGCTCGACCCGGTGACCCAGGACATGCTCATCGGGCACGCCGAGCAGCTGGAGCAGTTCCACTGGTTCGTCCGCGCCCACCTGGAGACCCCGAGTGGCCAGCTGAAGACCACCGGGACCCACACCGAGACCCAAGCGGCCTCGCGCACCCGCAAGAAGTAAACCCGTTCGTCCAGGCCGCCCCGGTGCACTTCGTGTGCCGGGGTGGCTTATTTGTGCGGTTCTACCTGGATGTCCGTGGTCTCGACGTCTATGTGCGCGCCCTGGCGCTTGAGCAGAGTCGCCTCCGGCCCGGTCACGCCAGCCCCGGCCGGGTAGGTGGAGCCGTTGGCGGCCACGATCCCGGTGAACCGGAGATGGTCCCCGGTCACGATGTGCAGCGGTCTCAGCGGCCCCTCCAGCTGCACCCACATGCGCAGGGCCGGGGTGCCGATCCAGAAGCCGTTGTGGGTCACGACGCTCTGCACGGTCACGCCCGTCGCGTCCGCGTGGCTGCCGACCATGGCGCGGACCTGGCGTCCGGCCGTGACCGTCTGCCCCCCGATGCTCAGCCGGGCGATCGTGGCCTGCGGCGCCGGCGAGGGCGGCGGAGTGCTGACCGGGGTGGCCGCGGGGTGGTGCCGGGCGGGGGCGGGGCTGGCCGACAGCAGCCCGG
>CAXUJF010000574.1:0-3894 GCA_964250865.1 uncultured Streptosporangiaceae bacterium | reverse complement strand
CCGATGACCTGTTCGACCAGACCTTGACCCGGCTCGTCGGCGGCCTGCTCGTATCGTGAGGGGCGTGCCGCCGAACTTCCCGCAGGACCACGTGACCCCACTCGCCCGCCCGGACACCGTCCTGTTCGACCTGGACGGCACCCTGATCGACTCGGGACCATCGATCCTGGCCGCCCTGCGTAAGGCGTTCGCCGAGGAGGGCGTGCCCGCGCTGCCGCCTGACGCCGAGCGATCCCTGCTCGGCCCGCCGCTCTACCGGGCCCTCCCTCCGCTGGTCGGCGACGCCGCCGACCGCGTGGTCCGCACCTACCGCCGGATCTTCGTGACCGAGGGCTTCGCCTACCGGGCGACGGCCTACCGGGGGATCGAGGCTTTGCTGGACGGGCTGGCCCGGCGCCACGTACGGCTGGCCGTGTCCACCAGCAAGCTGGAGACGTCCGCGGTGATCATTCTCGAGCACCTGGGGCTGGCCGGCCGGTTCGCCACGATCTGCGGCGACACCCAGGACGCGGGGCGGCCGACCAAGGCCGAGGTCATCGCCGAGACGCTGCGCCGCATCGGGGAGTCCCCGCACCGCACCGGGGAGCCGCCGCTGACGATGATGGTCGGCGACCGCAGCCACGACGTCATCGGCGCGCGCGAGCAGGGGCTGCCGTGCCTGGGTGCGGGCTGGGGCTACGGGTCGCCGGGTGAACTGGAGACGGCCGGTGCGGTGGCCATCCTGCCGGACCCGGCCGCCCTGGCCGCCGCCTGGCAGCTGCCCTGCCCCCGCCCGGGGGCCGTAACCGCCCCGCCCCCCGGGGCCGGAAACGCACCGGCCGGTGTGCGTTGATCAGTCCGCGAGGCCGCCGAGCCAGCTCTGCCAGGCCTCGGTCTCGGCCGACGGGTCGCGGTCGTCGAAGTAGTGCGCGGTCGCGAAGACCATGTCGTTGTAGCCGTGGATCAGCATGTACATCGCGTCGTCGGTCCGCATGCCCACGAAGCTCGGCGAGCCCACGAACTCGACGGTGCCGTCCACCGGCTCGATCCCGGGCACGCTGAGCCGGGCCGGCTGACCGTCCGCCGCGTCCGCGCTGACGCCGACCGCCGCCGTCATGGCCGCCCACGGGTCCTTGGTGATCGGCCCGGGCAGGAACAGCCCGCTTTTCGCGGTCCGCGGTGCGAAGTGCTCCAGGTAGACAGTGAGCTTCGTCATGTAGGCGTGGTCGCCGACGGACAGCCCGTTGTATTCGGCCTCCCAGTCCTCGCCGAGGAGGCCACTGTGCACCACGCGCACCACCGCGCCGCCGCCGTCGCGCGACTCGATGAGCCACTCGAAGGCCATGAACGTGCCGTCCGGGTGCTGGTCCTCCTGCGTCGCGTAGCGGTGACCGGGCTCCCAGGCGGTGATGCTGGCCCTGGACACCTCGCCGAACATGGCGAACGTGCTGGTCTTGTTGGCGCTATCGATTTCGGTGCGCCCCATGAGCCAGGAGTCGACTCCCGGCCCCGACGCGATCGCCTGCCACACCTCGTCCGGCGTGGCGTCGACGGTGAACTCGTTGCGTACCTCGAAGGGATGCGTCATGACTGCTGCTGCTCCTTTACTGGCGGGTCGGCGTCTTCGGTGATGCTCGGGTGCACCGCGGCGATCAGGCGATGCGGCCGGCCATCTTGAGACTGGTATTTGCTGATGAGCCCGGCGACCGCGTCCGTGAGCTCACCTACGAACGCGGCGCGATCAGCCGGCGTCGCGAACCGCACTTCGGCATCGAGCCCGAACGTGGCCAGTGGCTTGTTGGCCCGGGCCGCCCCGTTGATGAGCGCGCCCGTCTCCCGGACGAGCCGCGCCGCCAGCGCGAGCAGCCAGCGCGCCGACAGCCGATCGGGCGACCGGGCCGGATCGGGCGCGACCGCGGCCAGCGCGGCCGGCGAGATCACGTAGGCCGCGGCGGAAGCCCGTACGACCCGCTCGGTCATGTTGCCCCTGCGGCGCTCCTCGACCAGCTCCACCAGGCCGTGCTGCTCAAGGGTCTTGACGTGGTAGTTGACCTTCTGCCGAGCCAGCCCGAGCTGGGCCGCGAGGGTGGTCGCGGTGTGTGGCTCGGCCAGCTCCGCGAGCATCCGGGCCCGGATCGGATCGAGCGAGACCTCCGCGGCGGCGGCATCCTCGATCACGGCGACATCGTGCATGCCGCACAATCTGCCACCGACAATTAATTTTGTCAAGGCAGCAAAAACTGTCCGTTCAGCTGAGCCGTTAGACCGCCTCGGCCTCGCGGGGGGCGGACGTGGCCCACCGGATCGCGCCCACCACCGCCTGCCCGGCCGGCCGGACCAGGGCTGCCTCCGCGACCGGCAGCCACGGCAACCGCAGCGGCCACCGGGCCCACCCGGGCAGCAGCGACACCGCGGCCCCGGCCAGCAACCCGTACGGCGCCCGGGCCAGGGCCGGCAACGGCGGGTTCAGCAGCAGGAACCGGGCCGCGGCCCGGGCTTCCGGCGTGCTGGCCAGCTCGCCCCGGTAGGCCTCGATGCGTTCCTTCAGGTCCCGCTCGGTCAGCGGCGGGTCGGGTACGCCCAGCGCAGCCCCGATCCGGGCCACGTCGGCCACGTAGCCGTCCCGGCCGGCCTGGTCCAGTGGCTCGGCCCCGAACCGGGTGTGGGCGCGCAGGAAGCTGTCCGCCTCGGCGATGTGCACCCAGGTCAGCAGGTGCGGGTCGGCCGCCGCGTACGGACGCCCGTCCGCGGCCACGCCGGTGACCCGCTCGTGGATCGACCGGACGCGGTTGATGGTGGCCTGGGCATCATCGACCCGGCCGAACGTGGTCACGGCCAGGAAGTAGCTGGTCCGCTGCAGCCGGCCCCACGGGTCGCCCTTGTAACCGGAGTGTCCCGCCACCGCCGCCATGGCCAGCGGGTGCAGCGACTGCAGCAGCAGGGCCCGCAGGCCGCCCACGAACATCGACGAATCGCCGTGCACCCGTCGTATCGGCCGGTCGTCGGCGAACCAGCGCTCGCCGTCCGGGGCGAAGATCACCTCGTGGTGCGCGGGCCCCTCTGGACCCGCGACGCGCTGGAAGATCTGCGCGCCCATCCGGCCGCGCATCCGGTCCGCCGCATCATGCCATCCCATCTCGCCAGTATGAGCCCTTACCCGTGATAGGAAGACAGGGGTCAGCCCGCCCGTACCGCCGAGGAGAGGCATGCCCAGCGACATCGAGTTCACCATCGGCGCCCACGTCCGCTGTACCGACGGGGAAGTCGGCCACCTGATCTGGGTCGTGGCCGACCGCAAGACCAGCCCGTGGGTCATCACCCATCTGGTGGTCGAGCCGGCCCACCGGTCCGGGCTCGGCCGGTTCGTCCCGCTGGACCACGTGAGCGGAGTGGACCCGGAGACCGGGGCGATCACGCTGACCGACCGCAAGCAGGACTTCGAGCAGCTCGACTCGGCCGAGATGACCGAGTTCGTGCCGGGCAGTGAGGCCTACGAGGCCTACGGCCCGGCCCAGTTCGTCACCCGGCCCTACTACGCCGACGAGGTCAACCTCAGCGGGAACGAGGTGCCGGAAACCGCGCTCACCGTGACCAGCGACGCGCCGCTGCCGGACGGCGACCACGGCGTGGCCGTGCACGCGGTGGCCGCCCACGCCACCGACGGGGCCGTCGGTCACCTGGACGGCCTGGTCATCGACCCCGGCACGCACCAGGTCACCCACGTGCTGCTCCGGGAGGGGCACCTGTGGGGCCGCAAGGACGTGGCCATCCCGCTCGCCGCGGTCCGCGACCTGGACGACGACGGGCTGCAGCTCAGCGTGACCAAGCAGGAGGTCGGGGAGCTGCCGGCGGTGCCCATCGCCCGCCGGCACCGGTAGGCCGCCGTGCCGGCCGGGGCGCCGCACCAGCCGGGGG
>CAXUJF010000573.1:265-3923 GCA_964250865.1 uncultured Streptosporangiaceae bacterium | reverse complement strand
GCCTCGTCCGGCGGCAGCTCGTACAGGTCCTTGTCCACCGGCTCCGGCGGCTCGACCTTGTTCTTGATGCCGTCCAGGCCCGCCATCAGCATGGCCGGGAAGGCCAGGTACGGGTTGGCCGACGGGTCCGGCACGCGGAACTCGATCCGCTTGGCCTTGGGGTTGGTCCCGGTGATCGGGATCCGCACGCAGGCCGAACGGTTCCGCTGCGAGTAGACCAGGTTGACCGGCGCCTCGAAGCCGGGCACCAGCCGGTGGTAGGAGTTCACCGTCGGGTTGGTGAACGCCAGCAGCGATGGCGCGTGCTTGAGCAGGCCGCCGATGTAATAGCGGCCCAGGTCGGACAGCCCGGCGTAGCCGACCTCGTCGTAGAAGAGCGGCGAGCCGTCCTTCCAGATGCTCTGGTGGCAGTGCATCCCCGAGCCGTTGTCGCCCATGACCGGCTTGGGCATGAAGGTCACGGTCTTGCCGTGCTTGTCGGCGACGTTCTTGATGATGTACTTGAACAGCATCAGCCGGTCAGCCGTTTCCAGCAGCGAGCCGAACCGCATGTTGATCTCGGACTGCCCCGGGCTGCCCACCTCGTGGTGCTGCATCTCAACCTGGATGCCCGAATCGATCAGCATCCGGGTCATTTCCGAGCGCAGGTCGGTGTAGTGGTCGATCGGCGGGACCGGGAAGTAACCGCCCTTGTACGGAGGCCGGTGCGCGAGGTTGTTGCCGCCATCCTCGCTGCCGGTGTTCCAGGCGCCTTCGATCGAGTCGATGTAGTAGTACCCGGCGTTCGGCGCCGTCTCGAACCGGGCCGAGTCGAAGATGTAGAACTCCGCCTCGGGGCCGAAGAACGCGGTGTCACCGATGCCGGTGCTCTTCAGGTACTCCTCGGCCTTGCGCGAGATCTGGCGCGGGTCCCGTGAGTATGGCTCCTGGGTCAGCGGGTCGTGCACGAAGAACGTGAGGTTCAGCGTCTTGTAGGTCCGGAACGGGTCGATCTGGGCGCTGGACGGGTCCGGCAGGAGGAGCATGTCCGACTCGTGGATCTCCTGGAACCCGCGGATCGAGGAGCCGTCGAACATCAGGCCGTTGGTGAACACGTCCTCGTCGAAAACCTCAACCGGCACCGTGAAGTGCTGCATTGTCCCCGGCAGGTCGCAAAACCTGACGTCAATGAACTGCACACCTTCATCCGCGACGAATCTCAGCACCTCGTCGGCGTTTTGGAACATTAACCCTCCCTGGCCGGGCATATTCGTATTCATCGGCACTCGTTAGTCGACGCGACTTGGACGCTAGACGTCGGCAATTTCCACGCCGTGTCTCTCGTGTTTCGCACATGTTACGCATGGCCGGCCGCGCCGCTCCGGCCGGTGCGTGACCGGGCCATGACCAACCGGGTGGTAGCGAGCGATACCGTGGTGACGTGGCCGAAGAACAGCTGGCCGGTTCGCGCCCGACCCGGACGGCGCGCGGCGCGGACACCCGGGGGATCTCCGCCTACCCGGGGGAGAAGTTCGGGCTGCCCGAGGACGGTCCGACCTCCGTACCCGGGATGGGGCGCCGGCTGGTGGCCCTGTTCATCGACTGGGCCGTCTGCTCGTTGATCGCCTACGGCCTGCTGCATTCGCAGTACTGGACGCTGGCCATCTTCGGGGCCGAGACCTGGATCCTGACCGCGCTGACCGGCACCACGATCGGCAAGCGCGTGCTCGGTCTGCGAGTGGCCCGGCTGGACGGCAAGCCGGTCGGCTTCGGCTGGAGCCTGGTCCGCACGATCCTGCTGCTGTGCGTGATACCGCCGCTGGTCATTGACACCGACCGGCGTGGCCTGCACGACAAGGCGGCCAACACCATCGTCATCCGCTACTAGCGCCCAGCCTCAGCGGGCCCGCGGCCTCGGCATCTTGGGCTGGCGGCCGCCGCGCGGCACCGGGCCCCTGGGGGCCTGCAGCGACTGCGGCAGCGCCTTGAGCCGGAAGTTCAGGTCGGCCACCTGGGGACCCTTGAGGTCACGCGGCAGCTTCATGATCTTCTTCTGCAGCTGGCGCAGCGGCACCTGGCCCTTGCCGTCGCCGACCTGGAAGTCGAACACCGGCACATCGAACGCGACCCGGCCCACCCGCTTCTTCTCCGCGGCCAGCAGGCTGGGCAGCCGGGTCGGCGAGCCTTCGCCGACCAGCACGACACCAGGGCGCCCGACCGCGCGGTGCACCACGTCCATGTTCCGGTTGGCCGCGATGGCCGGCGTGACCGTCCAGTTCCCGCGCATGCTCTGCAGCACCGCCGCGGCCGCGCCGGGCTGCCCCTCGATCGTCGAGTACTGCGCGGTCTGGGCGAACCGGCCGAACAGGAACAGCGACACCAGGACGCCGCCCAGGACGCCCAGCGGGATCAGGTAACCAGCCAGCCCGGTCAGCAGGCCCACGACGACCAGCACGACCAGCACTCCCAGGCCGCTGCCGATCACGATCGGGAGCGCTCGCGGGTTGGCCTTGTGCACCAGGCCCGCCACCATGCGCATCTGCTGGATGCGGCCGGGGGTGGCCTCGTCGTCGGTGTTCTGCTGCTTTGCCATGGACGGCAGGATAAGGGTTTCTGACCCCCGGAGCGAAACCGCCCCGCGCTGATCAGCTCGTAGCGGACGCGCGCTGCTCCACAGCCTGCCGGTAGAGCCGCCCGGCCCGGTACGAGGAACGCACCAGCGGCCCGGACATGACCCCCGCGAACCCCGCCGCCAGCGCCTCTTCGCGCAGCTCGACGAACTCCTCGGGCTTGACCCAGCGCTCCACTGGATGGTGCCGGGGCGAGGGCCGCAGGTACTGCGTGATCGTCAGCAGATCGCAGCCGGCCGCGTGCAGGTCGGCGATGGCCTCGCTGACCTCGTGGCGCTCCTCGCCCATGCCCAGGATCAGGTTCGACTTGGTCACCAGCCCCGCCGCGCGGGCCTGCGTGATGACGTCCAGGGACCGCTCGTAGCGGAACCCGGGCCGGATGCTGCGGAAGATCCGCGGCACGGTCTCGATGTTGTGCGCCAGCACCTCCGGCCGCGCGCTGAACACCTCGGCCAGATCTTCCGGTACCGCGTTGAAGTCCGGGATCAGCAGCTCGACCCCGCAGCCGGGTACGGCCGCGTGGATCTCCCTTGCGGTCTGGGCGTACAGCCAGGCCCCGCCGTCGGCCTGGTCGTCCCGGGCCACGCCGGTGACGGTGGCGTAGGCCAGTCCCATGGTGGCCACCGATTCGGCCACCCGGCGCGGCTCGTCCCGGTCCAGCGGCTGCGGCTTGCCCGTGTCGATCTGGCAGAAGTCACAGCGGCGGGTGCACTGGTCGCCGCCGATGAGGAACGTTGCCTCGCGGTCTTCCCAGCACTCGAAGATGTTCGGGCAGCCGGCTTCCTCGCACACCGTGTGCAGCCCTTCCCGGCGCACCAGGTTCTTCAGCTCGGTGTACTCGGGCCCCGTCCGGAGCTTGGTCTTGATCCACGGAGGCTTCTTCTCGATCGGGACCTGGCTGTTGCGGGCCTCGAGCCGCAGCATCCGCCGCCCCTCAGGTGCGACTACCACCCGTTCAGCTTACGTTCCGCCCGCCCCTGCCCGGCCAGGGCCCTTCCGCCTGCTGCGATCATGAACGCCATGGCAGCAGGCTGGCCCGGCCCGGGCAC
>CAXUJF010000573.1:0-255 GCA_964250865.1 uncultured Streptosporangiaceae bacterium | reverse complement strand
CCCCCCCCCCCCGGCCCCGGGCCCGCCCGCCGGCGCCCACCAGCCCCCCCAGGCCCGCCGGGGGCCCCGGCCCGGGCACCACGATCTGCGTGCTGGGCGACGCGCACCTGGACGTGGTGGTGCAGCTGTCCGGGCCGGTGGCGCCGGAGACCGACACCCCGGCCCGCACCGACGTGGGCGTGGGCGGCCAGGCGGCCAACGTGGCGGCCTGGATCGCCGGGCTCGGCGGCCGGGCCCGGCTGGTCGCGGCCTGGG